>NZ_JBHYDX010000034.1:0-47820 GCF_051860505.1 Pannonibacter sp.
CCTCGCTCGCAGCATCATGCTGCTGTTGCGCGGAAAATCCACTTATCCCGGCTGTTCAGATTTTCGCAGCCACCTCTAAGGGCCACAAGCAAAGCCTGATCGAGGAATTACTGCCT
Organism: Pannonibacter sp.; assembly: GCF_051860505.1. Classification (NCBI taxonomy): domain Bacteria; kingdom Pseudomonadati; phylum Pseudomonadota; class Alphaproteobacteria; order Hyphomicrobiales; family Stappiaceae; genus Pannonibacter; species Pannonibacter sp. The sequence continues at coordinate 117 of NZ_JBHYDX010000034.1, forward strand.
TGGAAATTCCTGTCGCGAGACCGCTGAAGATCACGCCGTCGCAGGCAGGAAACTTATAGTCAGGCGTGCCGCCACACCTTGATCGCAGAGATCACGAGGATCAACGCGAGACCTGGAAGCAGCACACCACTCGGGACAATTCCCAGGAGCTGTCCGCCGATGAATGCGCCAAGGATCGACCCGCCGGCCATGACAGCTAAGAACATCCGGTTGCTTCTGATAACGGCAAAACTCTGATCGCGGCTGTAGCGGGTAAAGCCAACGATCATGGTCGGCAGGCTCACCGCCAGAGAGAGACTTCCAGCAAGCTTGATGTCCGCTCCGAACAGAAGAATGAGGGTTGGTATCAGGAGTTCGCCACCAGCGACCCCTAGCAAGGATGCGACAATGCCAATGACCAAGCCCGCGATCACGCCTGCTATGATCTGCGCAGTCCCGGTGACACGGGCCGAACCTGCTGCGATGTCGTGACCGAACACCAGCACGACCGCGATCATGAGCAGCAGAACTGCAATCACCTTGTAAAGCGTCTCGGACTTCAATCGCGTTGCCCAGCCCGCGCCAAGCCAGGCACCAGCCAGGCTCCCGGCCAATAGGTTGACGATGATCGGCCAGTGCGCCGCAATCTGGTCAAAGGGGACAGTCGCCGCTCGAAATGGCAGAGCGAAAGCGACTACGACAAGGCTCATGGCTTTGTTGAGGATTACGGCTTCCAACGCGGCGAAGCCGAACGGGCCGATCAGCAGAGGCAATCGGAACTCAGCGCCGCCAAGACCGATCAGCCCACCGAGAGTGCCGATTGCAGCTCCGCCAAAAAATGCTGCGGGCCGATTGCTGGAGAGGTTCTTTGAGGTTGGATCAGCCATGGCGCTATGTTCTCAACGATATCGCGTGGCATGACCTATGACCCGGAAGCCTGGCGTCTACAAGTGCAACTTAGCGAGCCGGGGCAGTACCTTTATCCTCACTCAAGTGGTGGGGGAATATCCAGGTGGGGTCCGCACACCTGTTACTTTGGTCTGCGCCAACTAGTTCCCCTTGCCGCCGGCGAGGTAGGCGCTGTGCAGGATGTCGGGGCGGGCGGAGAGGTCGGCGGCGGTGCCGGAGAAGACCAGGTTGCCGCGCTCCATCACCATGGCCTGACGCGATAAGGAAAGGGCGAGGGTGGTGAACTGCTCGATCAGCAACACGCCTGTGCCCTTCGCGGCAATCTCGGTCAGGGTGCCGGAGAGGCGCTTGACGATGGCCGGGGCAAGGCCCAGCGAGAGTTCGTCGATGAGCAGGAAGCGCGGCCTGGCGATGAGGGCCTGACCCATGGCGACCATCTGCTTCTGGCCGCCGGAGAGCGAGCCGCCGCGCACCTCCAGCCGCTGCACCAGCTCGGGGAAGAGGGCGAGCACCTCCTCGATGGCGCTGGAGAGGGCCGCTGGCGTCAGCATCGAGCCGGCGGCGCGCAGGTTGTCGATGACGGTGAGGCTGGTCAGTACCCGGTGGCCTTCGGGCACGATGGCGATGCCGGCGCGGCGGACGCTGTCGGGGGAGCGGCCGTCGATGCGCTCTCCGTCCAGCAGGATGCGGCCGCCGGTGAGCGGCAGGACCCCGGCCATGGCGCCGACGAGGCTGGACTTGCCGGCGCCGTTGGCTCCGACGAGGGCGGTGATCTCGCCGGCTGCGATGGTGAGGTCAATGCCATGCAGCACGCGCTTGCCGCCGCGATGGAGAACGAGGCCGGAGACGTCGATGGTGCTCATGGCTCAGGCAGCTCCGAGATAGGCGCGGTGGACGACGGGGTCATCGAGGACGGTGCGGGTGGGGCCGAGGGCGAGGCGCTTTCCGAAATCCAGCACCAGCGTCTCGCCGCAGGTGGCGGAAATCAGGTCGACGTCGTGGTCGATCAGCAGCACCGTGGCGCCGAAGGCCTTGGGAATGCCGAGGATGCACTGGCGCAGGCGCAGCGCCTCGGCCTCGTCGAGACCGGCGCCGGGCTCGTCCATCAGGATGAGACGCGGACCGCCGACCAGGGCGCGGGCGATCTCGACCATGCGCCGCTCATAGAGATTGAGCGCCGCCCCCATCACCTGGGCGCGGGGGCCGAGGCCGGTGAAGGCCAGCGCCCGTTCGACATCATCGCCGATGGTTGCGCCCTTGAGGCCGATGTGGTCGGCCAGCGCAAGGACATTGTCCCAGGCGGACAGGTCATCGGCGACCTGCTCGGTCTGGAACGTGCGGCGCAGCCCGGCCTGGACACGGCGCGTCGGCGACAGCGGCAGGAGATCACGGCCGTCCAGCTCGATGGAGCCGGTAACGGGGGTGATGAAACCCGAGAACACGTTGAGCAGCGTGGTCTTGCCGGCACCGTTGGGGCCGACGAGGCCGATGATCGGCTGGGTCAGTTCCGCCGAGAGGCCGTCCAGCGGGCGCACCGCGCCGAACTGGACCGTGAGATTTTCGATGCGGATCATGGGCGTCTTTCCCCGGTCTCGGCGGCCAGCTTGTCGGAGGCCGGAGCTTCCTTTTGCGCTGGCGATGGGGTGCTTTCGCTGGCGATCAGGCCGGTCAGCCATTGGCCAAGGCCTGCAATTTGGCCGGCGATCCCTGTCGGGGCGGTGACAAGGGCGTGCAGCAGCGCAGCGCCGAAGATGACCATGGCGAGATAGCCATCAACGCCGTGGTCCGTCAGCAGGGACGGGACGGCGCGCAGGAGCAGTCCGGCGATGACGGCACCGAACCAGTTGTAGGCCCCGCCGACCACGGTGAGGGCGAAGAGATTGAGCGATTCGGCTGCCGAGAAGGCGCGGCCGTCGAGCTGGCCGACGCCGGCAGCCAGCACACCGCCGGCAAGACCGGCCAGGAAGCCAGCCAGCGCGAAGGCCCAGGCCTTGTAGAGCAGCAGGTTGACGCCGGCTGACAGGGCCGTGGTCTCGCCAGCGCGGATCATGGCCCAGGAGCGGCCGGGCTTTGTCCGCCGGTGCAGTTCGATGAGCATCAGCCCGAGGGCCAGCACGCCGACCGCGTAAAGGAAATAGGCCTCATTGCCGGTGGCGAGCAGGGGGCGTGGCAGCATCAGGCGTTGGCTGGCATCGGCGCGGCCGAAAAACCCCGAACCGCCGTCTGGAAAGCCGAAGGCATTGATGATGACCTGGAAGCCGCCGGCCAGCATCAGCGTGACCAGAGCGAGATAGAGCCCCTTGAGACGCAGCGCTGGCAGGCCGCAGAGCACGCCGACAAGTGATGCCGCGATGCCGCCCGAGAGCAGCGACAGCTCGAACGGCCAGCCGAAGGCAAAACCGGTGCGCAGCGTCACCCAGCCGCCGACGCCGATCAGGCTGAACTGGCACAGGGAGACCAGCCCGAGCTGGCCGTAGAGAAGCGCGACGCCGGCAGCAGCAAGGGCAATAGCCGCAGCGGAGGTGAGGGTCGAGATCCAGTAGGCGTTGGCGGCGAGCGAGACGAGCACAGCGCCGGCCATCAGCAGCAGCGGAATGGTGACGAGGGTGCGGTATCGGCCAAGGCCAGGACGTTCGACGGTCAGATGGGCCGGCTCGCCGGAGAGGGAAGGAGAAGTCATCGGCGGTCCATGGTCAGGAGGCTGGCGCGCATGGTGGCGACGGCCACGAGCGCGATGACGAAGGGAGCGGCGGTGCGATAGGGCGCGATGGCCGGCACGGCGGTCAGGCACGCTTCGGTGACACCGATGGCGATGCCGGCGATGGCGGTGGCCGGAAGCGAGCGGAGCTGGCCCAGAATGGCGGCGGCAATGGCAGGCACGACCAGGAAGGTCAGCTGCATGCCTTGCAGGCGGACGAGATTGGCCAGCAGCAACCCGCAGATGCCGGCAAAGACGCCGGAAATGCCCCAGGCAAAGGCTTCGAGCTGGACCACGCGGATGCCGAGAATGGCGCTGAGGTCACGGTCGTCGGCGAGCGAACGCAGGTAGAGGCCAACACGGGTGCGGGCGAGCAGCAGGGTGATGGCAGCGACCATGGCAAGCGCGAGGGTCAGCGCGATGATGCGCGTCATGTTGAGGCGCGCGCCGAAAATCGTGAAGAACGTCTTGTCGGTCGGCAGGTTGAGCCGGCGCGGTACCTCGCCCCAGAACCAGCCGATGAACCCCAAAAGCACAAGCGCAAAGCCAAGGGTGCCAACGGAGCGCACAACGGGGTCGCGGAAGGCCAGACGCGGCGCGATGAGAAGGCCATAGGCATAGGACCCCGCGGCAGCGACCACAATGGCAGCGAGCCAGGCCAGTGCGTCGGCATGGCCGAGTTCGATCAGGTTCCAGGCGACGAAGGCGCCGAGGGCACCGAGGGCCCCAAAGGCAAAGTTGATGACGCCGGTTGCCCGGTAGAGAACCACGAGGCCGACACCCGACAGGGCATAGACCGCCCCGATGCCGAGACCCGACACGACGAAGGCAAGGAGGATGGACATGCAAAAGCCGACCACGTTTCAGGATAAAAAGCGCCCGGGCAAACCGTGGTTCGCCCGGGCAGGGGAGGAGTGGGTTCAGCGAAGCGTGGCTTCGAAGGCGCGGATGTCGGTGAGTTCCGGATCATTGACCGCAGCGCATTCGGAGACGGTCTTCCACTTGCCGTTGTCGGTGATGGCATTGCGCAGGGTGTTGTTGGCGTTGTGGCGCGACAGCTCGGCGCCGTAGTACCAGGGGGCGCAAAGGATATCGCTTTCGAAGGTCTTCACTTCGCTGAGCGCGGTGGCAACGCTGTCACGCTCGATCTTGGCCGGATCCAGCTTCAGCATGGCTTCGGTGGCAAGGCGGGCGGAGAGATAGCCAGCCTGGGCGAAGGTGTCGCGCGGAACATCCTTGCCGGCATGTGCATCCATGACGGCGCGCCAGTTCATGTTGTCCGGCGTTTCAGCGTCAAGCGGCTGGAACTCCATGTTGACGACGAACCTGCCGTTCCAGGCCTCGCCAAGCGCGCCGGGAACATCCAAGCTGTAGCCGGAGGCGGCTGAGCCGAACTTGATGGTTTCGTTGAGGCCCTGTTCTTCAGCGGCCACCAGAACCGGCAGCATGACGCCCTTGGGCAGGCTGAGGATGATCGCATCCGGGCTCATGCTGGCGGCCTGCAGCACGACCGAGGTGGCATCCGATGAGCCCGGGTCGATCAGGATGGTGGAGGATTCCGCGCCGTTCTCGTTGGCCCAGACGGTGACGCCGTCACAGGCCCAGGCGCCGACATTGGGGATATTCGGGGCGATGCAGACGAACTTCTTGGCGCCGGAGGTCTTGTTGATGTGCTCGGCAACGGCCAGCGTCGACAGGCGCGGGCCAGCGTTGAGCGGGGCATAGGTCCAGGCGGTGAAGCATTCGCGCGGCACGCCGACGCCGGCGATGGCGATGACGCCTTTCTCGGCATAGCTGTTGGCATTGGCGGCGCATTCGACGAAGCTGGAGTTGCCAACCATGGCAACGACCTTCTCGTCATCGACCAGCTTGGCGGCGAGCTGGGCAGCGATTTCCGGGCTCCACTGGTCATCGCCAATGATGTAGTTCACCGGGCGGCCATTGATGCCGCCATTGGCGTTGACGCAGTCGAAATAGGCCTTGGCGGCTTGGGCCGAGGCGCTGAAATCGTCCGGGCCGGTCTTGGAGACGATAGCGCCGATGTTGATCGGCGTGCCGGTGGCCGCCTGGCCGTTGGCAAGGCCGCACTTGGGTGCGTCAGCGGCCGAGGCAACGCCCGCGGAAAGAGCGAACACAGCGGTTGCTGCGCCTGCCAGGATCAGATGTTTCATGATGGTTTCCTCCCAGTCTGAGGACGCTGCCTGCCGGTCTGCGGCCGAGAGGTATCCCGGGGAATGCAACTGGTTTTCCGGTGCAGCATCCTGTTGACCCGATCCTAGCCGAGCCTGCGATTCCGGCCATCCCATGCCCTTGATCGGCCACGCACTCGGGCTTGACCGAGGGCGGCAAGGCGCAGAAATCCAGGCTTTGTGTTGATCCACATCAAGGCTGGCTCATTATTTAACATGTTTATTAAGTTCATTGCCGCACCAACCGGGAGGATCCGCACATGGGCAAGATTTCACTCGCCGCCAAGGTCACACACGTTCCTTCGATGTTCCTGTCGGAGTTGCCGGGGCAGCATCATGGCTGCCGTCAGTCCGCCATCGACGGGCTGATCGAGATCCGCCGCCGCTGCGAGGCGGACGGGGTGGACACGCTGGTGGTCTTCGACACCCACTGGCTGGTGAACAGCGGGTTCCACATCAACGCGTCGGCCCGCTACCAGGGCATCTACACCTCGAACGAGTTCCCGCAGTTCATCCAGAACCTCACCTATGACTATGAGGGCGCGCCGGAGCTGGGCGATGCGGTGGCGCAGATCGCAAGGGGCAAGGGCGTGCGCATCGAGGCGCATCACGTCGATACGCTGGAATTGGAATACGGCACGCTGGTGCCGCTGAAATACATCAATCCGGACCACCGGATGAAGGTGCTGTCGATCGCGGCCTGGTGCCCGTGGCACGAACTGGAGGACAGCCGCCGGATCGGCGAGGCCGTGCGTGAGGCCATCGAGGCGAGCGGCTGCAACGCAGCCGTGCTTGCCTCCGGCTCGCTGTCGCACCGCATCCACGACAACAACGAGGCCCAGGCCGGGATCCACACGATCTCGAACGAGTTCTACCGCCAGGTCGACAAGCGGGTGCTGGACCTGTGGACGCAAGGGCGGTTCGAGGAATTCACCGCGATGTTGCCGGAATATGCCCGCGCCTGCCACGGCGAGGGGCTGATGCATGACACGGCGATGCTGATGGGCCTGCTCGGCTGGGACAAATACACCGGCAAGGCCGAGATCCTGACCGACTACTTCACCTCATCGGGCACTGGACAGGTGAATGCCGTGTTCCCGATGGCGGCATAAGGCCGAGGTCAGGCCTGGCGGGCGGTGCTGCCGCGCGCCATGACCTGATAGCCGAGGTCAACGGTTTCCACCGGATTGTCCGGGTTCCGCAGGGCGGCGATGAGCATATCCATCGCCGTCTTGCCCATTTCCTGCCGGAAGGTGCGGACACTGGAAATGGAGGGATTGGCGGCCGCCATCATTTCTAGGTCGTTGAAGCCGCAGATCCCCATAGCCTGCGGCACGTCGATGCCGCGGCGCTGGCATTCGAACAGGGCGCCGAGCGCAAGGTCGTCATTGTTGCAGAGAACCGCGTCCGTTTCCGGTGCGCGGGCAAGGAGGTCTGCCATCAGGAGGCCTCCCAGCGTCACGCTGGACGGCTTTGGCGTGGTGACAATCCGCTCGTCGCTGAGGCAGCCGGCCCGGCGGGTGACATCACGGAACCCTTCAAGGCGGCGCTGGGTCCGCGGATCAAGCCGCGCTGCGAGAAATCCGGGGCGGACATAGCCGGCCTCGATGAGGTGCCGTGTCGCGGCCCGGGCGGCGTCCAGATGCGAAAAGCCGACCATCATGTCGAGCGGATCCGGACCGGTCTCCATGATCTGGACCATCCGGCAGGACGCGCGCCTGAGCAGCGCCAGTGTTTCGCTGGACTGGTCGATGCCCGAGAGGATGAGGCCGGCCGGGCGCTGCGACAGGAAGGTCCGGACGAGGCGTTCTTCTTCCAGCGGCGAATAGCGCGAATTGCCGAGCTGGATCTGCCACTCGGTTCCCTCTGCCGCCTTGTAGACCCCTGACAACACATCCGAAAAGACGTTGTTGGTGACGGACGGCACAATGAAGCCGATGACATTGGTGCGCCCTGTTGCCAGGGCGCTGGCTGCAGGATCGGGCACGTAGCCGAGCTTGTCGATGGCCGCCCTGACCTTGTCCCGCGCCTTTGCCGACACCTTGTCCGGTTCCCGCAGGACGCGGGAAACAGTCATAGCGCTAACACCGGCTTCCTTGGCGACGTCGCTGATTTTTATCTGCAAAAAATATAGCTTTCTCAGGTGGTTGGGCACGCGGTCCGATCTTGAGTGAAGTGTAGCAGGAAAAATGCATTTGACAAATGTTAGCGCTAACATATGCTGATCTCGAACAGGGTAGCAGGCCAGCGGCGAGAAAGATGACGAGAGCGACAGTTCAGGTGGTCGTCGTGATGGGGGTTTGCGGTGCCGGCAAGAGCCGGGTCGCGGCCGACCTGGCGCAGGCGCTGGGCGGCGCATTCGTCGAGGCCGACAGCTTTCATTCCGAGGCCAGCAAGCAGCGGATGCAGCGCGGCGAGGCCCTGACCGATGCGGACAGGCTGCCGTGGCTGCTGCGGGTGGCGCAGGCGGCGCAGGACGCGCGTTCAACCGGCCCTGAGCCGGTCGTGGTGGCCTGCTCGGCCTTGAAACGCAACTACCGGGATTTGCTGCGCGGGGAGTTGGGCGAGGTGCTGTTCGTGCATCTGACCGGCACGTTGGCCCTGATCCGAGAGCGCCTCGAACAGCGCCAGGGCCACTTCGTTGGCGAGGCGCTGCTCGACAGCCAGCTGGCGACGCTCGAGCCGCTGGAACGGGACGAGGCGGGGATGACCGTCGATGTTTCAAATCCGGTCCGGACAATCGTCCAGGCCGTGATGGATGTGCTGCCGGGGGGAGATCCGGCGGCAACGCATGGCGCAGCCGGTCAGGTGCTCTGACGCGGAGGCGCAACTGGAATTGCAATCAAACGGGAGGATACCATGTTGAAGTTCGCAAGCAGTCTGGCCGCCAGCGCAATCGTGGCGGCATCCTTGATCACGTCGGCCGGAGCGGCTGACTTCAGCTTCAAGTTCCAGTCGTCCGACCCGGCCGGCAATCCGAACTTCGTCCTGCAGCAGGGATGGGCGGCAAGCGTCAAGCAGAAGACCAATGGCCGCGTCGATATTGAGCTGCTGCCTGTGGAATCTCTGGTGGCGCACAATGAAACCCAGGACGCGGTCTCGGCTGGTATTCTCGACGGTCATGTGACCGATACGTCCTATTTCTCGGGCAAGGATCCTGCTTTCGGCCTGATCGCCAACCCGGTCGGCGCCTGGTCCGATCCGGCGCAGATGTTCGACTTCATGGCGAATGGCGGTGGCAAGGAGCTGATGAACGAGATCCTCGAACCCTATGGCCTGCATTTCATCGGCGCGACGACCCCGGGTCTGGAAGCGCTGGTGGCGCGGGTGCCGATCCGGGGCGTTGCCGATCTGAAGGGGGTCAAGATGCGGGCGCCGGAAGGCCTCGTGCAGCAGGTGTTTGCGGCAGCTGGTGCAGCTCCGGTCAACCTGCCGGGCTCCGAGGTGTTCACCAGCCTCGACAAGCGTGTGATCGACGCGGCTGACTATACCGTGTTCTCCACCAACCAGGCCCAGGGCCTCAACGACATCGCCACGTTCCCGGTCTATCCGGGCTTCCACTCCATGCCGCTCGTCGAGATTTCGATGAACAAGCAGTCCTGGGATGCCCTGCCGGACGACCTGAAGGCCGCACTTGAGGAAAGCGTCGTGGAGTTCGCGACGGCTCAGGTTGCCGCGTTGGCGGAAAAAGATCTGGCAGCGGTGAAGGCAGCGCAGGACGGCGGCAAGATCACCGTGATCGACTGGGCCGCCGAGGAGCGGGCGAAGTTCCGGGCGATCGCGATGGGCGAATGGGCCAAGGTTGCCGAACGGTCCGATAACGCCAAGAAGGTCTATGACACGCTGACCACTTACCTGAAGGAAAAGGGCCTGATGTGATCCGGGCCAAATAGGATTGACCGAAGACCGGGCCATGATCGCCCGGTCTTCATCAGGGAGGATGCGGCTTGTCTGAAGATCCAAACAAACAAACAGAGCCCCGCGATCACGCCGCCATCCCTGAAGCAGGGCTGCTTGGCCGGGTGATCGACAAGGGAGCAATCATTTTCGCCATTGGTATCGTTCTGGCGATGGCGATCCTGATCAACGAGGTTTTCCTGCGTTATGTGCTGAATGCGCCGACGATCTGGGCGCATGAGCTGACGATCTTTCTGTGTGGTATCGCCTTTCTCTATGGCGGTCTGTTGTGCACGGCGCGGGACCGGCACATCCGGGTCGTGCTGCTGTATGACATGGTGCCCAAGTCCGTCCGGCGCTATCTGGACGTGGTCATTTCCCTGGTCAGTGCCGCTGCAAGCCTGATGTTTGCATGGGCGGCCTGGCTAATGGTGTCCCGGGCGGCTTTCCGGCCCGACGGGACCATCCGGCTGGAGCGCTCGGGCAGCGCCTGGGATCCAGCCTTTCCCGGCCTGCTGAAGATCTTCCTTCTTGTCATCATGGCTGTCATGGCCCTGCAGTTTGCCATTCTTGCCCTGAATTACCTGCGAGGCCGCCGCTGATGGAACTCTTCGGCTCATTCCAGTCGCTCGGCATCGAGGCCGGGACGCTGGTCATGTTCATCGCCCTGATCGGGCTGCTGATCACTGGCATGCCGCTTGCCTTCGTCACGCTGCTTGTTGCGTTGATTTTCGCACTTGGATGGTTCGGCCCGATGGCCGTGCCACTGATCACAAGCCGCGTCTACTCCTTCGTGTCGTCCTTCGTCTTTGTCTCCGTGCCGATGTTCGTGCTAATGGCGGCAATCCTCGACCGCTCCGGCATTGCCCGCGATCTGTTCGATGCCATGCGCTTGCTGGGGGGGCGGATACGGGGCGGGATCGCTGTCCAGACCATTTTCGTGGCCGTGATCCTGGCGGCGATGAGCGGGATCATCGGCGGGGAGGTAGTGCTGCTCGGACTTGTGGCGCTGCCTCAGATGCTGCGTCTGGGCTATGACAAGCATCTTGCCATCGGTGTGGTTTGCGCCGGCGGCGCGCTGGGGACCATGATCCCGCCGTCGATCGTGCTGATCATCTACGGACTGGCGGCTAATGTGTCCGTGGGGGAGCTGTTTACGGCCTCGTTCTTTCCCGGGCTGATGCTGGCGGCATTCTACGTTGGCTATGTCCTGATCCGGGCCTACCTCAATCCGAGCATTGCGCCGATCCCCGACGAGACGCCGGTTCCGCTGGCGAAAAAAATGCGTCTGCTCAAGGGCTTGTTCCTGCCCCTGCTCGTCGTGGTCTTCGTTCTGGGCTCGATCTATGGCGGCATCGCAAGTGTCACGGAGGCCTCGGCCGTCGGCGTGCTCGGTGTGCTAATCTCGACTGTATTGCGCGGCGAGTTCAGCTTCGGCCTGTTGAAGGGTGCCGCCATGCAGACGCTTCAGACGGTCGGCATGATTGTCTGGATCGGCATTGGCGCCAGCGCGTTGATCGGCGTGTTCAACATGATGGGGGGGATCAAGTTCGTCTCCAGCCTTCTCGCCGGCGCTTCGGACGATCCGCTGGTGATCCTGCTGCTGATGATGCTGATCCTGTTCGTGCTGGGCATGTTCCTGGACTGGGTGGGCATTGCGCTGCTGACCCTGCCGATCTTCGTGCCGATCATCATCCAGCTTGGCTATGACCCGGTGTGGTTCGGCGTGCTGTTCTGCATGAACATGCAGGTGTCGTTCCTGTCGCCGCCGTTCGGGCCGGCCGCCTTCTACCTGAAAAGCGTTGCCCCGCCGGACATTACGCTGGCGACCATCTTCCGCTCCCTGCTTCCCTTTATTGGATTGCAGATGCTGGCGGTGGCGATGCTGATCATTTTCCCCGGCATCACCGGTCGCTGACGGGAAGGCCGTAGCAGGAGGCCACGCAAAAAGGCCGGAGCGGTGGGACGCTCCGGCCTTTTTCGCATTGCCGTGCTGCACTCAGCTCATGCACTCGGCGACGCGAAGCGTGTCGGTGAACTGCTCGAAGCGGACAACCTTGCCGCTTTCCACGTCCCAGACATGGGTGACGCGGGCGTGGAACGGCTTGCCGGTGGCCTTGCAGGTGCCGGTGTAGTCGCCGATGCCGACGACCGAGGAACCGGCGTCGAGCAGGCGTTCGAGGCGGAAGCTGTAGCCGTCGAACTCGGCGCCGAGCCGCATGAAGACTTCGCGGATGATTGCCTCGCGGCCCACATGGGTGCCACGGCAGGGGAAGCCATCCATTTCGGTCCAGGCGGCATCAGGGGCAAGATCGGCCACCATGCCTTCAAGATCGCCCCGGTCGGAGGCGGCATAGTGGTCCTTGATGATCTGATAGGGTGTGCGCATGGGTCTTTCTCGGTGTTCGCTCAGACCGGGGCTTCGCCCGGGCGGTAGAGGGTCATGGAGGCCTTGGAGATGTGTGCGCCGGCCTTGTTGTTGGCGAGCTTGCCGTCGCCGGTGATGCCGAGGAACTTGCCCGTCGAGCGCAGGGTGGCGAAGTTGTAGAAGAACACCGAGGCGACCGGGATCTTGAACTCGCGGAAGGTGAAGACGTACTGGTCTTCGGCGAACTTGAAGGTGGTGGTCAGGTCCACGTCGCCATGGCCGCGCTGCACGCCCTTCAGGCACTGCCAGCAATAGCGCTGCGACGACAGGTAGGTGTGCTCGTAGACGTGGTTGGGGCTGTAGGTGAAATGAGCGCGCAGGCCGATAAGGTCGCGCGTTTCAGCCGGCACGAGGCCGGTGGCCGGCTGGCCGTCGTCGATGACGCCGACACGGAAGATCTGGGAGACCTGCGGCTCACCAACGGTTTCCTCCGGCTTGCGCACGACGCAGCGCACCGACAGGACGCGGCGGGTGACGAGGTTGAGGATCAGCGTCTCGGCCTCGGTCGGCAGGGCGGCGAAGGCGATGTCGATGAAATAGGTGTTCTCGGCCACTTCCACCACATCGGCGGCCTCGGCGCCGGCCAGGGTGCCCTCGCGCCAGGCGAGCGTGTCGCCGTCAGTGAAGGCGAGGTCAAGCCGGCGGCCATCGTCGAAGGCGACGGCGAAGGACTTGCCCTTGAGGGCCTCACTGGCCGGCAGGCGGTTGGTGTCGATGCCGAAGGCGAACTGGTCGTAGGTCTTCCAGTCCTTTGGGGTCTGCTGTGCGGTCATTCTATCCTCCCGGTTAAGTTAGCTCACAAAGGCCAGCGTCGGCAGATCCACGGTGGATGCCCCGCCGTCCACGGTGACGATTGCGCCATTGACCATCGATGCCTCGGGGCTGGCGAGGAAACAGACCACGTTGGAGACTTCCTCCGGCGTGGCCGGACGGTTGATGGGCACGTCGCGGGTGACGAGCGCATAGGCCTCGGCCGGACCGCTGAGACCGTCGCGGTCAATAAGCACCTGCATCTGTTCGTCGGCCATGGCGGTGCTGACCCAGCCCGGGCAGACGGTGTTGGTGCGCACGCCCTTGCGGCCATAGTCACGCGCCAACGACTTGGCGAGGCCGATGCAGCCATGCTTCATCGTGACGTAGCCAATGGCGTCGGGACCCGAGAACAGCCCGGCGATGGACGAGACAACGACAATCGCCCCCTTGGCCTCGATAAGGGCCGGCAGGCAGGCACGGGCACTCACAAAGGCGGTGTCGAGATTGGAGCGGGTGGCCAGCGCCCAGGTCTCGTCGCTCATGGAGACAGTGGGGCCAACGCCGTGGCCACCGGCATTGGCGATGAGCAGGTCGAGGCTGCCATGGGCTTCAAGCGTCGCGGCAACGGCCTTGGCCATGGCGGCACCATCGGCGGCATCGGCGGCGATCACCAGCGCGCCGGTTTCCTCCGCCACTGCCATCAGCGGCTCCTTGCGGCGGCCGACGAGGACGACCTTGCCGCCCTCCGATGAAATGCGGCGCGCGACGGCCGCGCCGATGCCGGTTCCGCCGCCGGTGATGAGGGCGGTCTTGCCTGAAAAACGCATCTGAAGAAATCCTCCCGATTGGATGACGACAAGCATCGGGGAGGGCGCGGCTCCTGTCTCGCCCACCGGGGAACCGGCGATTGACTGGCGATGAACAGGTTGCGAAACCGGGATCACCCGGTTTCTATAGTTGAAATCACGGCAGGAATGATGCTCCAGCGAGAAGCAGCGCCGTGACGACAAGCGTCAGGGGAATGCGCAGGCGCGGATACCAGGCCGGCACCTCGGACAAGCGCGCGGCACGCAGATCCACCGCCAGCATGGCGAGGAAACCACCGGCAAGAACCGGCAGCGCGAGCCCATGCGGCAGCAGGAGCGCCAGCCAGCCGACGAGCGAGGGAAGCACGCTGAGGCCGAGCCGGAGCGTCAGGCCGGGCTGGGACGGGCCAGTCACGGCGGCGCCCCAGTGGACACCGCCGAGGAACGACAGGATCACCGCGCCATAGGCGGCAAGGGCCGTTGCCGCAAGACCGGGACTGACCAGCGTCAGCCCGGCCGACGGGGCAACCAGAACAAGGACAGCCGCCGCGAAGGGCATGACGCCGGCTGCGCCAAGCCAGACGACCGGCGCGGGAACTGTCGTAAAGGAAGGCTCGGTCGTCATGGGCGGGGACCTGGGGGTGGGGGCAGGGACACGGCATCACCGCCGCAGGCGCAGGCATCGCCCCCGGCAGCTTGGTTGCGGCGGTAGCGGGCAAGAAATCGGGCACGGAGCGGAAGGAACAGGCGGTAGGCCAGTTCGCCAAGGGCGGTGACCGGAGGAAACGAGGCCAGCCGGCCAAAAAGGGCGAAGCCCGGCAGCGCGCGCCAGAGTTCGGCAAAGCCTGCTGCACCGGACACCAGCGTGCCATCGGGACGGCGGACATGGAACCGGGCGAGTGCGGCGGCCCGGTCAAGATCCGGCGGCATGTCGGGCGTCGCCGCCACATCGACCCAGGCGATGGCATCCGCACCCCGGCACCGCTGGTAGTAGCCGATCTCGCGCGAGCACAGCGGGCAGGCGCCATCGAAATAGACTGTGAGAGCAGGGCCTGGGCTCACCAGACGATCTCCTTGCCTTCGGCGTCATGGAAACTGCCGCTGTGCTGGCCATGCAGCGCATCGACGACAGCGAGCAGCCTTGCTGCAGCCTCTTCCGCCGGACGGACGGTGAGACCCGCCTTGGCGAAGGGATCCGACAGGCGGCTGGCGACCGTGCCTGGATGCAGCACGACGCAGGCGGCCTCAGGACGCTTGCGCGCCAGTTCGATGGCCGCCGAATGCACCAGCTGGTTCAGGGCCGCCTTGGCGGCGCGGTAGCTGTACCAGCCACCAAGATGATTGTCGCCAATGCTGCCGACCCGGGCGGACAGGGTGGCAAAGACGGATTTTCCATCGCCGGCCAGCAGGGGCAGCAGATGCTTCATCAAGAGGGCCGGGCCGATGGCATTGATGGCAAAGGATCGGGCCATCGCAGCTGGATCGAGCGTGCGCCAGGATTTTTCGGGCTGGATGTCCCCGTCATGCAGCATGCCGGTGGCGTTGAAGACCAGGCGGAGAGGTTGTCCAGTTGCCGCAATATGGGCAGCGGCCTTGGCGATCGAGGCTTCGTCGGTAAGGTCGAGGAAACCCTCGCCGGAAGTGCTGCGGGCAAATCGCAAAACGCGGGCAAAGCGGCCGCTGGCCTCGGCCTGGCGGGCGACTTCAGAGCCTATGGCGCCGCTTGCCCCGATGATGACTGCAAGACCACCGTCCGGGAACGAGGTAAGCGCAGGACTGGAGCGGGTGAGGTCGAGAGGCATGGTCGGGTCCGGGCTGGTCATGCTCGTCTTACGCAGGTGAGCCCGTGCCGGTTCAGACCCCTTCCAGGTGCTGCCCTGCGATATCGGGGCATGAAGGGGATTGATTATCACTGTGAACTGGTGCAGCCATTGGTTACCGGCGCAACAGACGCCATTTGGGAGGACATCATGTTTGCAAAAGCCAAGATCAAGTTTGAGGCGCTCGACCTGCCGGATCGGGTCAGCATGCCGGACGAGGCAATGGAAAGCGCCGCGCGGGCGTTCTACGAGCATGTCAGGAAGCGGCATACGGTGCGTGACTTCTCGGACCGGCCCGTGCCGCGCAAGGTGATCGAGGACTGTGTCCGTGCTGCCGGCACCGCACCGTCGGGGGCGAACCACCAGCCCTGGCACTTCGTGGCGATTGCCAACCCGGACTTCAAGCACCAGATCCGGCTCGCCGCCGAGGAGGAGGAGAAGGCATTCTACGCCGGCGGCGCGGGAGACGAATGGCTTCAGGCGCTGGAGCCAATCGGCACGACGGCCGACAAGCCACACCTCGACATTGCGCCATGGCTGATCGTGGTGTTCGCGCAGCGCTGGGGCCATTTCGATGATGGCACGCGCTTCAAGAACTACTACGTGCCGGAAAGCGTCGGCATCGCCTGCGGCTTCCTGCTGACGGCGCTGCACACGGCGGGGCTGGTGGCGCTGACGCATACGCCGAACCCGATGAAATTTCTGAACGGGATGCTGGGCCGGCCGGAGTCCGAAAAGCCGATCATGATCATTGCAGTCGGCCACCCGGCTGAGGATGCCAAGGTGCCGGCGGTGGCCAAGCTGAAGAAGCCGCTGGAGGAAATCCTGACCGTGGCGGAGTAGGTGGCGGGGACGGTAGCATCCGCACAGCGGTCATCCCCGCCTTGTGCGGGGATCCACTGTTTCGGCTTTGGCCCGCTTGCACGCTGCGAGTTTTTTCCCGCCCGATGGATCCCCGCACAAGGCGGGGATGACCTACGGGGAGGGCCGCGCTCAGACGTCGCGCTAGATGGCGGGCGAGTTGCCCGGATCAGAACAGATCCGGGCTGAGATAGGTCGCGATGCCGCCGTTGCGGTGGGCCGTGGCGTCGGGCTCGGGCAGCTCGCCGGCACGGGCACGGGTCAGGACCTTCACCAGGCTTTCGGCCACGATCTCGGCATCGCCTTCATGGAGATTGCAGGGATCAAGCTGGATCCAGCCGAGTTCGACCTCGTGGTCACGCAGGATCACGGGAATGTCGAGCGAGGCCATCGCCTTGATGACAGCGAGCGCGCTGGCGCCGAGGGCTTTTCGGTCAATGTCGAGGCGGAGCCGGTCGAGCGGATTGCCGGTCGGATCCGGATTGCGGCGTGCCGTCACGCCAGCGAAGGGCGCAACGGCCGCCTGCCAGAGATCAAGCGCAGCCAGTTCGCGGGCAAGGATCCCGTCATGATCGCGGGTCTTCCAGGCATTGAGCGCGGCCATAACGCCCCAGATGCTTTCCTTGCCGACCTTCATGCCGCGGCCAATGCCGATGTTCTGCAGGTAGGCAGCCCGAACCAGATCGCGGCGCCCGGCGACGATGCCGGACGTCGGACCACCGAGGAACTTGTGGCCGGAGTAGATGGCGATGTCTGCACCGGTCTTGAGGAAGGTACCGAGGTCGTATTCGGACGCGCCGTCGACGATGACCGGGACGCCATGGGCATGCGCAATGGCAACGAACCGGTCCAGCGGGATCTGGCCGTATTCCACCACATGATGCGAGACGACATAAAGCGCGGCCGTGACGTCGCCGCCGGCAAGGGCATGGTCCAACTGGTGGTCCAGCGCCTGGGTCGACTGGCCGACGGGAACCGGAACGGCGCCCGTGAGGCGGATCGACTGATCGACGGCGGCACCGTAGTGGCACATGTGGCCAAGCTGAATGGCGACCCTATTCTTCATGCCGTTCGCGTCGGGTAATTGCTCCGCGCGGCCGGGATTGAGCCCGGTCATCGTGCCGGCGATGGCCAGCGAGATGCCGGCGGCGGCGGAGGCCGTGACAAAACCGGCTTCGGCTCCGGTCATCTCGGCGATCAGCTGGCTGGCCTCGCGCTGAAGCTTGTGCATGGGGACGAAGCGGGGAGCGATCTCCTGCATCGCCGCGATGGCCTCCGGCACCATGATCGAAGCCCCAAGGCTGGTCATGGTCCCATTGACATTGATCACCCGGGGTAGAACCGAGAGGTCGAGTCCCGAGCTGGAGTTGCGCCTGTCATTCATTTCGAGCATGATCCCGCTATCTTGGAATAGATTACGTTACAAAAGAACAGATGTTCTCTAGGAGTTTTGCAGTGACCATCGATCAAACCGCCAAAGCGAGCGAGACCGACGCGAAGTCCCCGCGCAAGCGCGCCCATGGTATTGACCGTATGCTGGAGATCCTTGACACGCTGTGCGCCGAGGAGCGCGAGCTGACGTCCTATGAGATCGCCAAGCTCGTCGGCGCGCCGATCTCCACCATCTACACGCTTGTCGCCGAAATGGTCGAACGCGGCTTGCTGAGCCGCCGGGTGGGCAACACGGTCTGGCTCGGACCGCGCACGCTGCGCTATGGCATCGCCTTCGAGAAAGGCACAAACCTGCTGGCTCTGGCCCGGCAGGAGATGCACACGCTGGCGCGGCAGCTCGGCGAGACGGTACAGGTCTGCGTGCGCGACGAGGACATGATGGTGGTCGCGGCCATGGCCGATGGCATCGGGCATTTCCGCGTGACGTCGGATGTTGGCACCCGCGTGCCGCTGAACTGGACCGCGTCCGGCCGCCTCCTGGTCGGGCATCTGCCGGCAGGCGAGCGGCTGGCGGTGTTTTCTGCCTGCAACCGTCCGTCGCCGACTGCCCGGGCCGAAACTGATCCGAGCCGCCTGACGGTTCAGGCCGAGGAAGACTTCAACAACCGCCTGTCGATCCAGATCGGCCAGTCCGACTACGCGGTGGCCTGCATTGCCTCGCCGATCCGCGACGCGTCGGGGGCCTGTGTGGCGACGATCTCGGTCGTGCTGCCGGAGCAGCGGGCGAACGAGCGGCGGGATGAAATCTGCGACGCTGTCCGCGATGCTGCTGCCCTGATCGAAACGCAGGCCGGTGTCGAGCATGGCGGTCAGCGCAAGTCTCATTCCGGGTGAACCAGGAACACGGCCTCGACTTCCACGGTGATCTGCCGGGGCAGCGAGGCGACGCCGAAGGACGACCGGGCATGGCGGCCAGCCACCGGCCCGAACACCTCCATGAACAGGTCTGAACAGCCGTTGATGACGGCGGGGTGGTCGCAGAATGTGTCGATCGCGTTGACCATGCCGAGGACCTTCACGACGCGGCGGAACCGCGTCCAGCCGCCGAGTTCCGCGTGCACGGCCGAGAGGATGTTCATGCCGACAAGGCGGGCATGGGCATAGGCCTCCTCGACGCTGACGTCCCGTCCAACCTTGCCGGTGTGCAGGCTGCCATCGAGTTCGACCGGGCCCTGGCCGGAAATATAGAGCAGGTTGTCGACCAGCAGCGCATTGGCGAAGGTGCCGATCGGCGTCGGCGGTGCAAGGGGGATGCCGGTGCCGGCAAGCCGCTCGGAAATCTCGATGGGTGTAATCAGCATGAAACGGTCTCGTTGAGGCGCAGGCAGGCGGCGGCGACGGAGGCGGCCACCGGCTGCGGCGTGGGGAGGATGTGACGGCAATCGTCCATGGCCACCGGGCAGCGGGTATGGAAGACGCAGCCCGGGGGCGGATTGAGCGGGCTTGGAATGTCGCCCATGAGCATGACATCCGCGCGCGGCACGAGGGGATCGGGCACGGGCGCGGCGGCGAGCAGGGCCTTGGTGTAGGGGTGGTTCGGCGCCGCATAGATGCTGCGGCAGTCGCCTGCCTCCATCACCCGGCCGAGATAAAGCACGGCCACGTCCTCGCACAGATACTCCACCACCGACAGGTCATGGGCGATGAACAGCATCGTCAGCCCGCGCTTTTGGCGCAAGTCATTGAGCAGGTTGAGGATCTGCGCCTGGACCGACACGTCGAGCGCGGACACGGATTCATCGGCGACGATGAAGTCCGGGTCGACGGCGAGCGCCCGGGCGATGCCGATGCGCTGGCGTTGGCCGCCGGAGAATTCATGCGGGAATCGGTCGAGCTGGTCGGGGCGCAGGCCCACTTCCTCCAGCAGCGCCGCTGCGCGATCACGGCGTTCCGCCCGCGTTCGACCGATGCCATGGGCGATCAGGGCCTCGCCGATGATCTCGTGCACGCGCATGCGCGGGTTGAGACTGGAAAAGGGATCCTGGAAGACGATCTGCATGCGCTTGCGCATCGCCTTCATGTCGCGGGCATTCAGCTTGGTGATGTCGGTACCGTCGAAAAAGACTTCGCCGGAGGTCGGCTCGATCAGCCGGAGTACGCAGCGCCCGAGGGTGGTCTTGCCGGAACCGGATTCGCCGACGAGACCGAGGATCGAGCCGCGCGGAATGTCGAGGCTGACATCGGTCAAGGCCCGGACCTTGCCGCCCGGCGTGTCAAAGACCTTGGTGACATTGCGGAGCGAGAGAAGCGGAGTGGCGGTCATGCGCTTTGCCTCATCTTCCAGCAGCGGGTCATGTGGTCGGCACCAAGAGCGGCAAGGCGCGCGGGTTCACGGCAGGTCGGTTCGCTGCTGGCGCAGCGCGGCGCAAAACTGCAGCCGACAGGCAGGTCAACCGGCGAGGGCACCGAGCCGGGAATGGCCGTCAGCGGCAGGCGGGTGCCATCGGCGGCAAATCCGCGGGCAGCGCTTGGGATCGAGCCGAGGAGACCGGTGGTGTAGGGATGGCTCGGCTTGGCAAACAGGGGCCGGACAGCGCCCTGTTCGACGACCTCGCCGGCATACATCACCGCCACCTCATCGGCGACTTCGGCAACCACGCCCATGTCGTGGGTGATGAACAGGATCGACATGCCGAGATCCTTTTGCAGCCTTTGCATCAGGCGCAGGATCTGGGCCTGGATCGTCACGTCCAGTGCCGTCGTCGGCTCGTCGGCGATCAGGAGGCGCGGATTGCAGGCAAGCGCAACGGCGATCATCACACGCTGGCGCATGCCGCCGGACATGGAGTGGGGATAGTCCCACATGCGCCGGGCCGCAGCCGGGATCTCGACCAGTTCCAGCAGTTCCCGCACCCGGGTTTGCAGCGCCTGGCCCTTGAGGCCGAGGTGCAGGGTCAGCATCTCGCCGATCTGGTCCCCGACCCGCATCAGCGGATTGAGCGAACTCATCGGCTCCTGAAAGATCATCGAGATCTCGCCGCCGCGCACGCCGCGCATGGTGCGAGCGTCGGCCTTTGCAAGGTCGAGGATCTCACCCGCGCGGGTGCGGTACAGGATCGAGCCGCCGACGATCTGGCCTGGAGAGGACAGGAGACGCAGGATCGACAGCGAGGTGACCGACTTGCCGGAGCCGGACTCGCCGACCAGCGCGAGAGTCTTGCCCTCGCGCAGGGTGAAGGTGACGTCCCGAAGCGCCGGAACGGTCCGGCTCTTGAAGATGAAGGAGGTCGAGAGATTGTCGACCTTCAGGACGATGTCGGGTGAGAGGTCCGCTGTCATGTCTTCCTCCGCCGGGCCGGGTAGAGGTCGCGGCCAAGAAGCGCGTATTTCGGCTGGAACACCTGCGACAGGCGGCTGTGGTTGCCCATGCTGTCGGAGACCGGCTCGTCGGCGTCCTCGATGGTGAAGACGGTGAAGTCTGCCCGGTCGCCGAGGCCCGGCTCGCCGAGGCCCATGACGGAGCGCGGGTTGGTGGTGATGCCGGTGATGCACTGGTCGAGGGTGAGGCCGGCCATCATCAGCTTGGATACGGTGGTGGCCAGGTCATGCACCGGGCCGTCGATGTTGTTCTGGTGCAGGTCGGTCGAGATGGAGAAAGGGATCAGGCCTTCGCCGATGGCGCGCTCGGCAACGGCGAAATTGTAGGAGGCCGCGCCATGGCCGACGTCCATGCGCACGCCGGAGCCGGCGAGATCCTTGGCCATCTGCATCAGGGCGGGCGTGTCGGTGATGGAGCCGGTGCGCTTGCCGTTGAAGCAGTGGGTGACGATGTCGCCCTCGGTGAGAATGGCGAAGACCTCGTCGATCATCGGAAGCGGCTCGCCGACATGCACCATCAGCGGCAGGCCGCAGATTTCGGCAACGCGCTTGGCGATCTTGGCCGGGCCGATGCCCCAGGCGCCGGTGATGACGCCGCTGGCGCGGACCTTGATGCCGCAGATCACGTCGCGGTTCGCCTCGACGACGGCCAGCGTCCGGTCGACGTCGACGAAGCGCAGGTCAACCAGTTCCGGCACGCGGTTGCAGGCGACGATGCCGATGGAGCCGATGTTGAGGAAGGCCCTAACGGTTTCCGGCTGTTTCTCGATGACATATTCGCGCAGGCCATGGAACGCCGCCTCGCCGGAGGACCCGGCATCCGCCATTGCGGTTACGCCATGGGCAACGCCGCAATAATCGGCGCGGACGGAAATGTCGGTGCCGCCATACCAGACATGCACATGCAGGTCGGCCCAGCCCGGCGACAGATAGGCGCCGCCGAGATCGATGGTCTCGGCCCCGGCCACGGGCGCTGCCACGATCCGGCCGTTGGCGTCGATGTGGAGCGCGGCACCCGGGTTGCGGGCGAAGCCGATGGCGCGGAAGTTGGTGAGGGTACGGGCAGTCATGGTCTCAAAGGTCCTTGGAGAGGCGCGGATCGAGGGCATCGCGCAGGCCGTCACCGGCGATCTGCAGCGACAGGACGGACAGCGTGATGGCCAGGCCCGGGAAGAGGATCAGCCAGTCGGCCGTGCCAATATACTGCCGGCCGCCGTTGATCATCGAGCCCCAGGTCGGGGTGGAGGGATCGACGCCGACCCCGAGGAAGGAGAGGCCTGCCTCGGCCAGCATCGAATAGGCAAAGATGAAGGTCGCCTGCACGATCACGGGCGAGACCATGTTGCGCAGGATGTGGTGCACGAGGATGCGCCAGGTGGATGTGCCGAGCGCCCGCGCCGCTTCCACATAGGGAAGCTCGCGGATGACCAGCGTTGCCGCACGCACCACACGGGCGACACGCGGGGCATAGACGATGGACAGCGCCAGGATCAGGTTGGCAAGCGAGCCACCGAGGACCGCCACCAGCGAAATCGCCAGAAGAATGTCCGGGAAGGCCATCATGGCGTCGACCAGCCGGCTGACCGGTGCGTCGAGCTTGCGGAAGAAGCCGCCGGTGAGGCCAAGGATGATGCCGATGACCGAGGCCAGCACGGCGGTGCCGATGCCCACGATCAGCGACACGCGCCCGGCGTAGATCAGACGGGTGAAGACGTCGCGGCCGAATTCGTCCGTGCCGAACCACCACTCGGCGCTGGGCGGCTTGAGGCGGTTGCGCACGGACATCACGCCCGGATCATGCGGGGCGATGACATCGGCAAAGACGGCGGCAAACAGCACGACGGCGAGGATGGCAAGCCCGAGGGCCACCGAGCGGCGCTGGATGAGCACCTTGAAGAGACTGGGAGCAGCTACTGCCGCGGAAGCACCGGCCATGACACGCTCCTTTTCAGTATTTCACGCGGGGATCGATGGCCAGATACAGCATGTCGATCAGGAAATTGACGAAGACATAAAGCGCGGCCACGACGATCAGCGCGCCCTGGATGGTCGGATAGTCGCGCCGCAGCACCGCACCCACCACCAGCGAGCCGATGCCCGGCAGGTTGAACACCCGCTCGGTGACGACGGCGCCCGAGATCAGCAGCGCGAAGGTCAGGCCCACCACGGTGACGATCGGGATCAGCGCGTTCTTGAAGGCGTGCTTCAGGACGACGCGGGATTCGCTCATGCCCTTGGAGCGGGCGGTGCGGACGAAATCCTCCGACAGCACGTCCAGCATCGAGGCGCGGGTGAAGCGGATGATCAGCGCGGAATTGACGATGCCAAGGACGATAGCGGGCATGATCAGATAGGTCATGCGCTCAAAGAACCCGGCTTCCGGCGGACCGTAGCCGGACACAGGTAAAAGGCCAAACTTGCTGCCGAGCTGCTGCTGGATGATGAGGCCGAGCCAGAAGGAGGGCACGGAGGCGACCAGGATGGCGGTCGACAGGGTGCCCTGGTCGAACAGCGAGCCGCGTGTGTAGGCGGAGGCAATGCCGACGGGCAGGGCAATGGCGACGGCAATGAGGATCGAGAACAGCGTGAGGAACACGGTCGGTTCGGCGCGGGCGAGCAGGACATCGGCGACCGGCTGGTTGAAGAAGATCGAGGTGCCGAGGTCACCGCGCAGGACATTGGCGATGAAGCCGAAATACTGCACGACAATCGGCTGATCGAGGCCAAGCCGGCTGCGCAGCGCTGCAATGTCGGCAGCGGTGGCTTCGGGGCCGAGCATAAGAGCGGCCGGGTCACCGGGTGCAAGGCGGACAAGAACGAACACCAGCGTCAGCACGATGAAAATCACCAGTGCCATGCCGGCAAATCGCTTCAGGATGTAGTTGGCCATGGGTGGGACCTCTGGCGGTGAAGTTTGGAGTGCGGCGTGGTGATGGACCGCAGCCTCTTCGCTCCCCTCCCCCTCGTGGGGAGGGGTCGGGGGTGGGGGGCTTCACGGGAACACCGAACTTGCGCGTCATGCGGTGTGCCACCCGGGACCCGGGCGATGTAGTTTAACCGCTTGTCGTCTGCGGCCCCCCACTCCTTACCCGACCTGGGTCGAGCCAACGGTCTCGCCCCGCCTTCGGCCCCCACATGGGGGAGGGGAGCTGAGAGGCCCGTCGCAGTTGCGGGTCGTGACGACGTCGCTGGCCGGAACTGAGCCTGATCCAGCACGTCCCGCTGAACAAACAGCAGGGGCATGCCGGATGTGCTGTCAGTTGCCGAGCGTGGCGTTCCAGAAGAACGGCCACGGGGTCGGAGCGACGCCGGTGAGGCCCTGCTTCTTGCCCATCAGCGCATTGAAGCCGCCGACCTTGTAGAACGGAACCTCGGTGTAGACGAGTTTCTGCAACTCGGCGAAGGCGGCCTGGCGGGCGATCGGATCGCTTTCGCCGGTCAGACGGGCGTAGATGGCGTCGCGGTCGGCGTTGGCCCAGCCAATCGGCGAGTTTTCGCCGTAGAGGTTGGTCAGCGTCGGCTCGGGCAAGAACGGCGAGTGGGTGATGAAGATGTCCCACAGGTCCGGGTTGCCACGGCGTTCGATGAGGGTCGCCCATTCGACGACGTCGAGCTGAACGGTGAAGCCGGCCGCTTCCAGGTTGACCTTGGCAACTTCGGCCATCTTGAAGTGGAACTCGTACTGGCGCGAGGTCAGGATGCGCAGCGGCTCACCCTTGTAGCCGGCCTTGGCGAGCAGTTCCTTGGATTTTTCCGGATTGGCCTGGGCATAGAGCTCCTTGCCCTCTTCATTGTTCCACGGATACTGCTCCGGGAAAAGCGCGGCGTCGACCACGAAATACTTGTCATCACCGAAGGCCGCGAACAGCATGTCATCCGGCGACAGGGCTGCCTGGACAGCCTGGCGGATGGCAAGATCGGTGCCCAGGCCCTTGCGCATGTTGAAGGCAAAGATCGGCCAGCCGAAGGGACGCAGCAGAACCGGCTCGACGTTGGCATTGTCGGCAAGGCGGGCGTAGGCTTCGGTCGGAAGGCTGTCGGCAAAGGCGAACTGGCCCGAGACAAGCCCCTCGACGCGGGTGTTGGCATCAGGCACCGGCACGAAGCGGATTTCGTCCAGGGTCTGCATGCGGGCGCCGGAGCTGCCGCTGGCCGGCTCGGAGCGCGACTTGAAGCCGTCGAACTTGCCAAGCTGGATGTAGCGGTCCGGTGCATGTTCGATCAGCTTGTACGGTCCGGTGCCGACGGTGGCCGACAGCTTCTCGCCCAGGATCTCCTGCGGCACCACGATGGCGGCAGAGTTGGAGAAGGCGAGCAGCGACAGGAGCGGCGAATAGGGCTTGTTGAGCTTGATGACGACAACGCTCGGGCCTTCGGCCTCGATGCTGTCGATCATGCCGGCGACAGACTTGCCGCGCGCGGCGACGCTGGTCCAGCGCTTCAGCGAATCCACCACGTCGGCGCTGTCCATGGCCGATCCGTCGTGGAAGGTGATGCCTTCGCGCAGCGGGATCTTGTAGGTCTTGCCATCCTCGGAAATGAACGGCAGAGCCTCTGCCAGAAGCGGCGCAACGTCCCAGTTTTCATCGAACGTATAGAGCGTTTCGTAGAAGTGCTGGGTGACGATGCTGACCACGTCGGCCGTGGACATCATCGGATCAAGGGTGGGCGGTTCGCCGATGATGGCGACATCCAGCGTGCCGGCGGCAAAGCCAAGGGCCGTGGAGCCAAGGAAGGCGGCGAGAGTGAACGAAGCAAGGCGGCCGGAGCGGCCGGACAGGATCCGGGTCATGTCATTCTCCTGGAAGGTTTATTCGTTATAAGAGAATATATGTTGTTGCAGTGAAATGCTGGCAGTGACCGGCGGTGCTGTCAAGCGGCTGACGGACGTGGATCGTCCTGTTTCGAATGTGAACGGGCTTGGCTTGAGCTGTCGGATCCTGCCGCCGAGTGGTAAAATGGCTTTGTTTGCCGAGGCTTCCGGCCCTGCTTCGCAGTTGCAGCATGAGAGCTAAAAAAAACAACGGGTGCCAACGGGTGGGACCGTTGGCACCCGCTGTGCCAGAAGCCGGCAACGGGGGGGGAACCTGGGCGACCGTTGCCGCCTTCTCGACCTCTGCGTGTGTCAGCGGGTGCCGGTGAGGGCGCGCAGAACTTCCTCAAGCGGACCGCGCCGGAACCAGATCTGCCAGATGCGGGCAAAGAGCATCGTCACGAGGCAAACGACGAGCGCGGTGACGAGATAGCCTGCTGATCCCATCTGTGCCCCGAGGCCCAGTCCATAGCCAGACACCAGCACGCCGCCGATCAGGCCCTGCAGGACGTAGGTCGTGAGCGAGCTTTTTCCCGTTGCAACAAAGGCTTGGGGGAAGGTGAAATGACGGGCGAGTTCGACGATGGCGACAAAATAGGCCGATGACAGGAACAGCGCCCCCAGCGGGCCGAGGGCCATGCCGGCGACAGCGGACCAGTCCGGCGGCTCCGGCGTGAGATTGGCTTCGGCAATGGCGTAGCCAAGGCTGAGCGTCAGGCCGGCCAGCGTGATCGGGATGATCCGGCGGCGCAGCCACAGGTAGTGCGCATTGTCCTTCTGCAGCAGTCCGGCCCGTGCGCCGGCAAGGCCAAGGCAGAAGGCGGCGAAGGCGGCCGGTCCGTTGAACAAAACGACAAAGCTGAAGGTGAAGGGCCAGTCGAACTGCCTGTAGGCCACCGCGTCCATGAAGGTGACAATGCTGGGGCCACTGGTCGTGTCGCCAAACTCGATCAGGTAAAGGCTGCCCAGCGCCACGTATGCCAACGCGGCAACGGGCACCGTTGCCAGTGCCAGCCTGACAAGACGCGAACCGGGCCAGCCGATGCATGGCCAGATCAACAGGCCAAGAAGGGCATAAAGGACCAGAATGTCGCCGGTATAGACGAAGAGCGCATGCAGCACGCCGAGCACCAAGAGGCCCAAGAGGCGGCGCGCGTAGCGGTGGGAAAAGGACTGGCCGTCCCGGACAGCCGAAGCCTGCTGGCTGACAATGCCCCAGCCGAACATGAAGGCGAACAGCGGGAAAACCTTGCCTTCGAGCAGCCAGACATTGGCGAAATAAACGATCTCGTCGAGGCCGGATGGCTCTCGCATCGGTTCCGGCGCGTCATAAAGCGCCAGCAGCGGCAGGTTGACGATACAGATGCCGACCAATGCGAAACTGCGCAGCAGATCAACTTCTGGGTTGCGGGCGCGCGACATGGCGGTATCCTCATTTGAGCGAGTGCTCAGTTAGTTATTGAGCGATCGCTCAATTGTCAAGGGCTGCAACCAGGAGGTTGAAATGGCCAAGGACGGGACCAGACCGGACGCGCAGGATGCGCGCTCGCGGATCAGCGCGGATGCGCGCAAGGCCCTGCTTGTTGCTGCAACAGCGGAACTTTTGTTCGAACGTGGCTTCAGTGGAACCAAGACGCGCGATGTGACCGAGCGCTGCGGCGTTGGAACAGGTCTTCTGAACCATTATTTCACCTGGGCCGAACTGCGGGCCGAGGCCTTTGCCAGGATCTTTGCTGAAGTGGTGGCCGAGCAGTTTCATGCCGATGTCCCGGCTCCGGATCTGCTGCATCGCTATCTCAGGACTGCATTTGCCGCAGACGCCATTCCGTTTCTTCGGCTCTGGGTCGAGGCGACGGAGCAGGCCGCCGCAGACCGGGTTCTGGCAACCGAACTGGAGCGGGCGCAGCATGCCCTGCTTGCCGGACTGACCGGCCTTTTGACACGGCTGGTCGAGGAGGAGGGGTGGAACCTGCCGGACCCGGCAGGAACAGCGCTGAGGCTGACGGCAACGCAGGACGGCCTTGCCGGGATGCTGTTGTGGGGCTTTCCGGGGCTCGATGCGGAGCGGGCCGAAGCCCATTTGCGGCAGATGTTGGACCTGGAGCGGCAGGCAGGGACGCCACCCGTCATTCCCTTGTGACGCAGCTGCGATATTGCAGGTTGCGAGACAGCGGGATTGCGCCCGCGTCTCCCATGCAAGCCAGCTCTCGGAGGCCAGCCATGACCGACATCAACAAGAACGACCTGTCCTGGGATGAATGGGACGAACTGCAGACCCCCCCGCCGGCGGTGACGGACTTCGACAAGGTTGTCGAACAGGCCCTGTCGCGCCGTGGTTTTCTGGGCGGTATTCTTGCGATGGGCTCCGCCGCAGCAGCCATGGGGTCGATCGGCGGCGTCAGCGCCTTGATGTCGAGCACCTCGGCGGAAGCCTCGACCTCGCGCTTTGCCTTCAAGCCGATCGCAATCGCCACCGACAACACGATTCATGTGCCGGAAGGCTATACCTGGGACGTGCTGGCGAAGTGGGGCGACCCGCTGTTTTCCAGCGCCGCGCCGTTCAGCGACGAAACCGGCGGTGACGCTGCCTCCGCTGACAAGATCTTTGGTGAGAACACCGACGGCATGGAACTGTTCCTGATCGGCAACCGTCAGGTGATTGCCGTCAACCACGAATATGTGAATCCGGAAATCAACCTGCCGAAGAATGACAAGGGCACGCCGGTGAGCGCCGAAGACGTGATGAAGCTGCAGAACCTGCAGGGCGTCACCGTCATGGAAGTGGCGGAAGGCGAAAACGGCTGGAGCATTGTCGTCGACAGCCCGTTCAACCGCCGCATCACCCATCTGACGCCGATGACGATCTCCGGTCCGGCCGCCGGCTCTGATCTGCTGAAGACCGAAGCTGACCCGACCGGCACGCAGAGCCTTGGCACCTTCAACAATTGCGGCGCCGGCAAGACCCCGTGGGGCACCTACCTGACCTGCGAGGAAAACTTCAACGGCTACTTCGGCACCACGGACGCGGCTTTCAAGCTGCCGGACGACTACAAGCGCTACGGCATCGTCGCCGAGACCCGCTATGCCTATGAAAAGTTCGATCCGCGCTTCGACGTGGCGAAGAACCCGAACGAGCCGCGCCGCGCCGGCTACGTTGTCGAGATCGACCCGTCTAACGCCAGCTCCACCCCTGTGAAGCGCACCGCACTTGGCCGCATCAAGCACGAGAACGCTGCCGTCGTCATCGCACGTGACGGGCGCGTGGTTGTCTATATGGGCGACGACGAGCGCGGCGAGTTCCTCTACAAATATGTCTCCAACGACATCTATGTTCCGGGCGGCGACACCTCGAAGCTGCTCGATGAAGGCATGCTCTATGTCGCCAAGTTCTCTGATGAGGGCACCGGCGAGTGGCTGGCGCTGACCCCGGAGACCACCGGCATGAAGGCCGACGAGATCGCCGTGTTCACCCGCATGGCCGCCTCCAAGGTGGGCGCGACCACCATGGACCGTCCGGAATGGGTCGCCACCAACCCGGTCGCCATCGAAGCCTATTGCTGCCTGACCAACAACACCCGCCGCGGTGAAGTGAAGGACGGCAAGCTGCGCACCAACGCCGGCGGCGACGAGATGGCCGTCAATGCCGTCAACCCGCGCGAGAAGAATGGCTATGGCCAGATCGTGCGCTGGTATCCGGCAAACAATGACCACGCGGATGCCTCGTTCAAGTGGGACCTGTTCGCCATGGCCGGCAATCCGGCCGTGCATAAGGACAGCGCCTATGCCGGGTCGCAGAACATCAACGAAGGCAACATGTTCAACTCGCCGGACGGGATGATGTTCGACACCACCGGCCTCGTCTGGATCCAGACCGACGGCGAGGACAGCAACGAGGGCGACTTCGCCGGCCAGGGCAACAACCAGATGCTGGCCGGTGATCCGGTCACCGGCCGCATCGAGCGCTTCCTTACCGGCCCGAAGGGCTCGGAAGTGACCGGCCTGACCTGGTCCGCCGACAAGCGCACCATGTTCGTCGGGATCCAGCATCCCGATGCACCGTTCCCGGACGGCGACGGCAAGCTGCCGCGCTCGGCCATTGTCGCCATCAAGCGCCAGGACAACGCGCTGGTTGGCTGAGGCCTGGCGGACGGGCTTGAAGACAAGGGAGGGCGCGCCGGCGGCGCGCCCTTTCGTTTGACAAGTCTCGACCTCTCCGAGGACATCCCGGCCAAGCGCAGCGCCGAGCCGGGACCGGAGGTTCGAGGCACCGATGTTTTAATGAGTGAATACCGGAAAGACTGTGGCTCTCCGGTCCCGGGTCTCCGCTAGGCTGCGCCCGGGATGTCAAGAGAGGGTTTGTCATCAGTCTGAGGGCGCGTCCTTTCGTTTCAAGGCCATTGCCCCAAAAGCTGTCACCCCGGACGAGCAGCGCGAGATCCGGGGCCTACTCGTTTCCAGAGAGATGCCGTATTGCCAGACGCTGCCAAACTGCGACGAGAACATATCTGGGCCCTATGGTGCGCAGGATACGGCGCTCTGGAAGCGAGTAGGCCCCGGGTCTCCGCTGCGCTGCGCCCGGGGTGACACTGGGTGAGATGGCGACGGCAAGGGAGCACTACAGCAAATCGGGCCACGCCGACGCGATGCCTTCGCAATTTTGACGTGTTCGCTGACTACGACTTCGTCCCGGCGATGCTGCATTGCCGGAGGACAGGACCGTGGATCCACAGCTGCCAGTCGTACGATCGCAGACGCTCTGCCCCTTGGCCGCGCCCCCCCATCCGGCGCTGATTGGCTTTGTCGAGGGAGCAACGCGAAGCGGGCGGTTGCCAGCGGTCGCCGCCGGGATCTGGCAGGAGGGGCAGGGCTTCATGCTGGCCACTCATGGTCTGCGGTCAGCATCCGCCAAGGCCGCCGTGACCGACAGCGACCGCTGGCACATCGGCTCGATCACCAAGTCGATGACGGCGCTGCTGCTGATGCGGCTCGGAAGCCGGCACGGAGTGACACTGGAAACGCCGCTGGCCGATCTGGTCTCTCTCCCCTTGCACGAGACGCTGAAGCCGGTGACCCTGAGGCTCCTGCTGGCGCACCGGGCCGGACTGACCGCGAACCCGCGGACAGCGCAGGCATTCCCAAGACATGGGCCGGTGACCCATGGCGCGGCCCATGGCCCCGAGCGGGATGCGATGATCGCGCCCTTTCTGCTGAAGCAGGTGAAGCCGGGCAGGCACAGCTATTCCAACATCGGCTACATGCTCGCCAGCCATATCGCCGAACGGCTGGGCGCGGACAGCTACGAGGCCTTGATGCGGGCCGAGATTGCGGCGCCGCTCGGGCTCGCAAGCTTCGGCTTTGGTCCGCCGCGCGGGCAAGGGCCGCTGGACGAGCCGCTCGGCCATACATCGCTGCTCGGCTTCTTCCGCAGGCCCGTGCCGAGCGACTCCATCCGTGCGGACCTCGCGGCGTGCCTTGCACCGGCCGGACTGGTGCATCTGTCAATGGGCGATCTCCTCAGCTATGGCGCTGCCGTCTTGCGGCTGGCGCGCGGCGAGGACGGGGTCATTTCCGCCGCCGCTTTCGCGGACCTCACACGCAGTCCCGATGACTATGCCGGTGGCTGGGTCAAGGGAGAGGAGCCCTGGTCGAACGGTCCGTACCTCGGTCACAATGGCTCAAACCAGCGCTGGTACGCCGATCTCACGATCCTGCCGGGCAAGGGACGGGTGCTGGCCTTCGCCACCAATGTCTTCGGCCTGCCCGGCTTTGGCGCTGCCATGCGCTGGCGCGGGATTGCGGCGGTTCGCGATGAGGTGACGTCTCAGCCGGCCTCCGGTGCAAGTTCCAAGCGTAGCGAGCAAAGGCGCGTGCAATGACCAAAGTTCCCCTCCTCAAGGACATTCAGTCACTGGAAGAGGCGCTGTACCGGCCGGAGATCCGGCGCTCGCGGGAAGCGGTCGGGAGTTTGCTCGCGGACGGCTTTTTCGAGTTTGGTTCATCCGGGCGTGTCTACGACCGCGCCCGCACCATCGAGCTTCTCGCCTCGGAAAGCGGTGCGGTAGAAAGCGGCTTGAAGACACAGGACCACGCCCTGACGTTACTCGCAGAGGGAGTGGTCCTTCTGACTTACCAGTCGGAAAGCACGTCCGAAAACGGGGTGCCGCCACGGGTGTTGCGAAGCTCTATCTGGAAGCAGGATGGCGCACGGTGGCGGATGGTTTTTCATCAGGGCACGGTGAGAGAGTAAGCGTGGACTCCTGAAGGCGAGGGCAAGCCGCCGCGCCCTTTTTGTTTCAAGGTCATTGCTCCAATGGCTGTCACCCCGGACGAGCAACGCGAGATCCGGGGCCTACTCGTTTCCAGAGCAGTGCCGTATTGCCAGATACTGCCACACTGCGACGAGTATACATCTGGGCCCAATGATGCGCAGGATGCGGCGCTCTGGAAACGAGTAGGCCCCGGGTCTCCGCTGCGCTGCGCCCGGGGTGACGCCAGAGGGGTCGGATTTTGCCATCAACCTCAGGGCGCGTTGACGTCTTCACGCGCGGAAGACCGTCAGGGCGAGGTGGTAGAGGAGCAGGATGGTCTTGGCGTCGGGGATGCGACCGGCGGCGACCATCGCCATGACCTCGTCGAAGGGCAGGTCGAGCACGGTGATGTCCTCGCCTTCGTCCGCCTTGCCGCCGCCGTCGGAGATGCGGTCGGCCGGCGAATAGGGGGCGATGAAGAAGGTGAGGCGTTCGGTGAGGGAGCCGGGGCTCATGAAGGGGGCAAACAGCTGCTCGACGGGGCCCAGCCGGTAGCCGGTCTCTTCCTCCACCTCCAGACGGATGCGCGTTTCCGGATCGGCATTGTCGAGGAGGCCGGCCGGGGCCTCGATCAGTTCCTCCGCATGGCCGCTGACGAGCGCCGGCAGGCGGAACTGGCGGGTCAGCAGCACGTGGCGGCGCACCGGGTCATAGGGCAACAGCACGGCGCCGTGGCCCCGGTCATAGACCTCGCGCACCTGCGGCTGCCAGTCGCCATCGGAGCGGCGATAACGGAAGCCGTATTTCGTCAGCCGTCCCCAGTTCGCGGACAAGAGCTCCTGCGTGTCGATCTCGACGCGGCCTTCGAGCGAGGCACCAAGGAAGGCGGGGAGGGAAGCGGGCGTTGGCATGCGTGGAATCCTGTTTGAACTGGACGGCAGGAGGAAAGCGTGCAAAAACGTGCAGAGTCAAGATAAAACGTGCAGAGCAAGATGCTGACTTCGGAACGGAAGACGTTGTTGCTGGATCTGCTGGCGCGAGACGGCCGGCTGGTTGCTGCTGATCTGGCCCTACGGTTTGGCCTGTCGGAGGACACGGTCCGGCGCGATCTGCGGGAACTGGCTGCGGCAGGAAAGCTGGTACGCGTGCATGGCGGGGCCTTGCCGGCATCGCCGGCAACGGCGCCCTATGCGGCCCGAACGGAAATCGCCGAAGCAAGCAAAGCGCGCGTGGCAGGTGCTGCCGCTGCCATGATCGGCCAAGGGCAGGTGGTGGTGATCGACGGCGGAACAACCAGCGTGCAGCTGGTGCGACACTTGCCGCAAGGTCTCGAAGCGACCGTGATCACGCACAGTCCTCTGATCGCGGTGGAGCTTCTGCCCCATGCCGGTATCGAGGTGATCCTCATCGGCGGGCGGCTCGACCGGCATTCGGTGATCGCAACGGGAGCCCAGGCGATGGAAGATATCGCCCGGCTGCGGGCGGAAACCTATTTCATGGGGGTGACCGGTGTGGAGCCGGATGCCGGACTGACGACCGGGCATTTCGAGGAAGCGGCGTTAAAACGGGCCTTGATGCGCGTATCGGCCGAAACGGTGGTGCTGGCCTCGCAGGAAAAACTTGGTGCTGCCTCGGCCTACCAGATCGCGCCGCTGTCGGCGGCCTCAGCAGTCATCACGGATGTGGATGCCGATACCCCTTCGGTGGAGCGTATCCGCCAGACGGGAATGACAGTGCATCTTGTCTAGCGCACTTTCGGCGAAAACGGTGCCGCCGAAAGTGTTGGAACTCTTTGTTTCACGAAATTCCGGACGCAAAACCGGTTCCCGATTCTGCTGGAAATGCGCTAGCGCTCCAGAGCCTCCCGCAGGGCGTGGTAGGAGGCCTTGGGGGTGCGGGTGAGGCTGTCGAAGTCGACGTGGACGAGGCCGAAGCGTTTCTCGTAGCCGAGCGACCATTCATAATTGTCCATGAGTGACCAGACGAAATAGCCGGCGACAGGAACCCCGGCGGACGCGGCCCGGCGTACGGCCTCCAGATGGCTGGCGATATAGGCGATGCGGCCGGCATCCTCCACCGCGCCGCCCTCGATCACGTCCGGATTGGCCATGCCGTTCTCCGTCACGTAGAGCGGCAGGCCCTTCGTGTAGTCGGCGTGGGTGCGCTTGAGGAAATGCTCGAGCCCCTCGGGATAGATTTCCCAGCCCATCTGCGTCTTCGGCAGCGGTCCACCTACTTCGCGCAAGGACGGCCAGGGGCTGGCCGGATCGGCGGCGATGAGCTTGCGGGTGTAGTAGTTGAGCCCGCACCAGTCGACCGGGGTGCCGATGATGTCGAAGTCGTCCTGCCAGCCCGCCGGCATGTGCGGCAGGAAGGCCTCCAGAACCTCCGACGGGTATTCCTTGCGGAACATGCCCGACAGGAACCAGCGATTGTAGTAGCCGTCATAGACCCGGGCGGCCTCTATGTCTGCGGCGCTGTCGCTGGCAGCCTGCGCATATTCGAAATTGCAGACCGCGCCGAGATTGCCCATGCCCAGCGCCCGCATGGCCTGGATCGCGCGGCCATGCGCCAGCAGCACGTGATGCATGGCGCGCGCGGTGGCGCGGATGTCGCGCAGGCCTGGGGCATGGTGGCCCATGAAATGCGACAGAAAAGCCACGCACCACGGCTCGTTGATGGGCGCTGCCGACCAGACCCGGTCGCCGATCCGGCGCATGATGACGTCGGTGTAGTCGGCGAACCAGCTGGCGATGTCACGGTTGCGCCAGCCACCAAGGTCCAGCAGCGGTGAGGGCAGTTCCCAGTGGTAAAGCGTGGCGGCGGGCTTCAGGCCGCGCTCCAGCAGCCCGTCGACCAGGCGGTCATAGAAGTCGAGCCCCTCGCCATTGACCTGGCCGCGGCCCTCGGGAATGACGCGGGCCCAGGAGGTGGAGAAGCGGTAGACGTCGAAATTGCCATCGCGGATCAGGTCGAGATCCTGATCTAGGCGAAGATAGTGCTCGCAGGCGCGTGCGCCATTCTCGGCCCGCACCACATTGCCGGGCGTTGCGGCAAAGTCGTCCCACTGGGTGCGGCCTGCGCCACCAAAACCATGCCCCTCGATCTGGTAGCTGGAAGTGGCAGCGCCGAACAGGAAGCCGGCCGGAAAATCAGAACGGGCGAAGGTCATCAGGTAGCGGTCCCTTGGCTGACCGGGCCGGTGGACTGGCCAATGATGAGATCAGCCTCCAGCAGACGGGTCTGGGGTTCGTCGGATGGATCGGAAATGATCGACAGAAGCATCTCGGCGGCCTGCCGGCCGGCTTCGCGGACCGATGAGCGTGTCGCCGTGTAAATCGGCACGTCTTCGCCGTTCTTCATGTAGCTGAGATCGTCATCGTGGATGATGATCGACACGTCGCGGCCAAGTTTGAGGCCGCGCGCCTCGACGGCGCGGCGGACGCCCATTCCGGAAATCATCGAAGCGACAAGGAACGCCGTCGGCGGTTCGGGCAGCGCCAGCATGGTGGCAGCCAGCGCATGGCCACGCCCTTCCGTCATCTCGGCACTCGACATCAGCTCCGGCGCCGGCGTCAGGCCGCGTGCCTCCTGGGCCTCGGTAAAGCCGATGCGGCGGCGCATGGCGAAATCCATGAACTCAAGGCCGTTGACCAGCGCGATGCGGCGATGGCCGAGATCAAGCAGGAAGTCGGTGGCGCGGCGAAAGGCGCGGCGGTTGTTCACGTCGAGCCAGGAATAGGGTGTCTGGCTGCCGCTAGCCCGCCCATGCACGACGAAGGGCAGACCGATGTCGGTCAGAAGCGGGATGCGCGGATCGTCCATGCGCGGACCATGCACGATCACGCCGTCGACGGTGCCGCGCGCCTTGAGTTCCCGATAGGCCGCGTCTTCATCGTTGTCCGGCACGACAGACAGGACCATGTCGTAGCCGTTGCGGGAATAGGTTTCACCGGCACCGGCGATGAAGTCGGCAAAGACCGGGTTCACCATCTCGTGCTTGTTGGCGATCGGGATCACATGGCCGATGGCCATGGCCCGGCCGGTCGCCAGGCGCTGGGCGCGGGAATTGGGGCGGTAGTTGAACCGCTTGGCTGCCGCCATGACGCGCTCGCGCGTTGCCTCATTCACCTCCGGATAGCCGTTGAGGGCCCGGCTGACCGTGGTGGGAGACAATCCGAGCTGGCGGGACAGTTCCTTGAGATTCATGTACGACAGTTTTCCAAACCGCTTTGAATTTCACGCAACTCTAACGGGGCAATGGTATTCCGTCAAAGCCCTGCAGCAGCGAACTTCGCTGCGGCGCACAAGATTTATGGCAGTCATGCTGGCCTTTCCTGAATCTTTTGGAGCCCTGATTGACTCTGCTTCGGCAATCGGCGAGTGTGCGTCATCCAAAGCGGTTTGAATTTGCCGCCGCAAAGGACTGTGCGCGCCGCGCTCGGCGCGCTCGCAACTGGGAGGTTAGCGATGAAGAGCGTATTTCTGGCGGGTGCGGCTGCACTTGCCCTGATGGCCGGTCCCGCCGCAGCGCAGGAGCTGAAATTTGCGCCGGGCCAGGATGCCAAGTTCAACTGGGCGAGCTTCGAGGCGCTGAAGGCCCAGGATCTCAAGGGGCAGGAGATTTCCATTCTCGGGCCCTGGCTCGGGCCAGACAAGGAGCTGGTCGAAAGCGTCATCGCCTATTTCGAGGCAGCCACGGGCGCCAAGGTGAACTACTCGGGCTCTGACAGCTTCGAGCAGCAGATTGTCATTGATGCCGAGGCTGGTTCCCCGCCCAACATCGCCATCTTCCCGCAGCCGGGCTTGGCCCGTGACCTTGCCTCCAAGGGGCAGCTTGCCCCGCTCGGCCAGGACACCGCCGACTGGCTGCGCGACAATTATGCAGCAGGCCAGTCCTGGGTCGATCTGTCCACCTACAAGGGCAAGGACGGCAAGGAGGACCTCTACGGCTTCTTCTACAAGGTCGATGTGAAGTCCCTGGTCTGGTACGTGCCGGAAAACTTCGAAGATGCCGGCTACGAAGTTCCCAAGAGCATGGAAGACCTCAAGGCGCTGACCGACAAGATCGTTGCCGACGGCGGGACGCCCTGGTGCATCGGGCTCGGCTCGGGCGCAGCCACTGGCTGGCCGGCGACCGACTGGGTCGAGGACATGATGCTGCGCACCCAGTCGCCGGCCGACTATGACGCCTGGACCTCGAATGGCATGAAGTTCGATGATCCGAAGGTGGTCGCGGCCATCGAGGAATTCGGCCACTTCGCCCGAAACGACAAGTATGTCGCAGGCGGAGCAAGCGCTGTCGCCTCGACCGACTTCCGCGACAGCCCGAAGGGGCTCTTTGCCTCGCCGCCGCAATGCTACATGCACCGCCAGGCATCGTTCATCCCGTCCTTCTTCCCGGACGGCACCAAGATCGGCGAGGATGTCGATTTCTTCTACTTTCCGTCCTACGCGGCCAAGGACCTCGGCCAGCCGGTGCTGGGTGCAGGTACGCTGTTTGCCATCACCAAGGACAGCCCGGCCACGCGCGCCTTCATCGACTTCCTGAAGTCGCCGATCGCGCATGAGGTCTGGATGGCCCAGACCGGCTTCCTGACCCCGCACAAGGGCGTGAACCCGGATGTCTATGGCGATCCGACCTTGAAGAAGATGGGCGACATCCTGCTGGGCGCCAGCACGTTCCGCTTCGACGGCTCCGACCTGATGCCAGGTGCCGTTGGCGCGGGTGCCTTCTGGACCGGCATGGTTGACTACACCGGCGGCAAGGACGCCAAGGTGGTCGCCGGCGAGATCCAGAAGACCTGGGACACGCTGAAGTAAGGGCTGCGCGCCCGCGCTCGCAGTCTGCAACCCGATCATCCCGGACCGGGCAGGGTTCGGTCCGGGATGGCACCAACGCTGTTTTTCCGGCGGTTTGTGAAGCAACTCGGGGTCATCCCCGCCTTGTGCGGGGATCCACCTTCTCTTGCGGTGAACTGAAGGTACTGGGTCTGGTTTTCTGCCGTTTGGATCCCCGCACAAGGCGAGGATGACCGGAGTGGGGAGGGTGGGTTCTGGCAGGACTGACCCTGAGAGAGCCGGATCCTGCCGGGTTCGGGCCCTGCGGTTAGATCAAGGACAGCCAGGCTTTTTTCGCCAGTCGACGGCTGAAAAACAAGGAACGGCGCGGAAAAGCGCCAACCTCCGGGAGGAAGCATGTTCGAACAACTGATGATGGCGGGTTCGACCATCGTGGTCGGCGTGTTCGGCTGCGTGGCCTATTTCTTTGCCTCGAACCTGATCCTGGACCGGATCTATCCGGCAAAAGGCCCCAATGCGGGGGCGAACATCAACCGGGCCAGCGCCATCCGGCCGTGGCTGTTTCTGGCTCCGGCCGTCAGCCTGCTCGGACTTTATCTGGTCTATCCGGTGTTCGTGTCGATCTGGCTGTCGCTGCATGACAGCTCGGGCGATAATTTTGTCGGCCTCTCCAACTACAGCTGGCTTCTCGGGGATACGAAATTCCGCGAGTCCATGCGCAACAACCTGTTGTGGCTGCTTGTGGTGCCGGCGGCCTCGACGTTTTTCGGTCTCATCGCGGCGGCGCTGACCGACCGGATCCGCTGGGGCAATTTCGCCAAGTCGCTGATCTTCATGCCGATGGCGATCTCCTTTATTGGCGCCTCGGTGATCTGGAAGTTCATCTATGACTTCCGGGGCGAGGGCCAGGCGCAGATCGGCCTGCTGAATGCCGTTGTTGAGGCGTTTGGCAGCACGCCGCAGACCTGGCTGACGCTGGAGCCGTTCAACAGCCTGTTCCTGATGATGGTGCTGATCTGGATTCAGACCGGCTTTGCCATGGTGATCCTGTCGGCGGCCTTGCGCGGCATTCCGGAAGAGACCATCGAGGCCGCGATCCTCGACGGGGCTTCGCCCTTGCAGATCTTCCTCAAGATCAAGGTGCCGCAGATCTGGGGCACGATCGCCGTCGTGTGGACGACGATCACGATCCTGGTGCTGAAGGTGTTCGACATTGTGCTGGCCATGACCAATGGCCAGTGGGGGACGCAGGTTCTGGCCAATCTCATGTTTGACTGGATGTTCCGTGGCAATGATGCGGGCCGCGCCTCGACGGTTGCCCTGGTGATCATGCTGCTGGTGACGCCGATCATGATCTGGAACATCCGCAATGCCCGCAAGGAGATGCGCTGATGGACAATATCGCGGGCACCCGGTCCAGGCTGGTCTGGGCGGTCAACCTGTCAGTGGTGGCGCTGGTCCTGCTGTGGACCATCCCAACCTTCGGACTGCTGGTTTCTTCTGTGCGCAACGCCGATCAGATCGCCTCGTCCGGCTGGTGGCAGGCACTGTTTCCGGCAACGCAGAACCTGATCGTGCGCGCCGCCCCGGCCGAAAGCCAAATCGAGGACGGGTCGAAGTTTGTCCTCACCGGGCAGGCGCTGGACGGCGGCTCCGGAACGGTCTCGGCCTTTGGCGTCACCTCGCGCGAGCCGACGGCCTTCGAGCCCGGTGTGACGGCTGATCTTGGCGAGGGGCGGACCGTGAGCGTGGCCAGCGACGGCAGCTACCGGATCGAGAGCCCGGTTCCCTTTGAGGGCCGCAGCCCGCGCATCTTCGTGACGGCCGAGACACCGCCGTCCTTCACCAGCCAGAATTATGCCAAGGTGATCGGCGCCGAAGGGCTGGGCCGGGCCTTCCTCAACACGATGACGGTGACGATCCCGGCGACGATCATCCCGATCCTGATTGCCGCCTTCGCCGCCTATGCGCTGGCCTGGATGGATTTTCCCGGACGGGCGCTGATCATCGCAGCCATCGTCGGGCTCTTGGTGGTGCCGCTGCAGATGGCGCTGATCCCGCTCCTGAAACTGCACAACGCCATCGGCATCGGCAAGGATTACCTCGGCATCTGGCTGGCGCATACAGGCTTCGGACTGCCGCTCGCCATCTACCTGTTGCGCAATTACATGGCCGGACTTCCGCGCGAGATCATCGAGAGCGCGCGGGTGGACGGGGCGACGGATTTCCAGATTTTTCTGAAGATCATCCTGCCGCTCAGCTTCCCGGCCCTTGCCTCCTTCGCCATCTTCCAGTTCCTGTGGACCTGGAACGACCTCCTCGTCGCCACCGTGTTCCTCGGCAATACCGAGAGCCAGCTGGTGATGACCGGCGTCCTGCGTGAGCTGCTCGGCTCCAAGGGCGGCGAGTGGGAAATCCTGGCGGCCTCGGCGTTCCTGTCGATCCTCGTGCCGCTGATCGTCTTCTTTGCCATGCAAAAGTATCTGGTGCGCGGCCTTCTGGCCGGCTCTGTCAAGTAAGCTGCGAGACTGTTTTCATGACGTATCTGACCAAGGACAAGGACTGGTGGCGTGGTGCGGTGATCTATCAGATCTATCCGCGCAGCTATCAGGATCTCAACGACGACGGCATCGGCGATCTCGCCGGCATTGTCTCGCGCCTGCCGCATATCGCCAGCCTCGGCGTCGACGGCATCTGGATCAGCCCGTTCTTCACCTCGCCGATGAAGGACTTCGGCTATGACGTGTCGGACTATTGCGATGTCGATCCGATGTTCGGAACGCTGGCCGACTTCGACCGGC
Organism: Pannonibacter sp.; assembly: GCF_051860505.1. Lineage (NCBI taxonomy): Bacteria > Pseudomonadati > Pseudomonadota > Alphaproteobacteria > Hyphomicrobiales > Stappiaceae > Pannonibacter > Pannonibacter sp. The sequence continues at coordinate 40,891 of NZ_JBHYDX010000034.1, forward strand.
TGATCGAGACCGCGCATGCGCATGGCCTCAAGGTCATGATCGACCTGGTGCTGTCGCACACCTCCGACAAGCACGCCTGGTTCGAGGAAAGCCGCCAGAGCCGCGACAACCCGAAGGCCGACTGGTATGTCTGGGCCGATCCCAAGCCGGATGGCACCGTGCCGACCAACTGGCTGTCGGTGTTCGGCGGTTCCTCCTGGCACTGGGACGGGCGGCGCGAGCAGTATTACCTGCATAATTTCCTGGTCTCGCAGCCGGACCTCAACTTCCACAATCCGGCGGTGCAGGACGCGCTGCTCGACGTGGCCGGCTTCTGGCTGAAGCGCGGCGTCGACGGGTTCCGCCTCGACACCATCAACTTCTATTTCCACGACAAGGAGCTTCGGGATAATCCGCCCCTGCCGAAGGACCAGCGCAACACGCTGACAGCGCCGGCGGTGAACCCCTACAATCACCAGCTCCATCTCTACGACAAGAACCAGCCGGAGAACCTGGGCTTCCTGCGCCGCCTGCGCGCGGTGATGGAGCCATTCGATGCTGCAGCGGTTGGCGAGATCGGCGACAGCCAGCGCGGGCTGGAGATCCTGGGCGAATACACCCGCGGCAATGATCTCATGCAGATGAGCTATGCTTTCGAGTTCCTGGCCGGGGCCGGACTGACGGCGCCCTATGTGGCGAGCGTGTTCGAGCATTTCGACCGGGTCGCCTCGGAAGGCTGGGCCTGCTGGGCCTTCTCCAACCATGACGTGGTGCGCCACATCAGCCGCTGGAACCTGACGCCAGCGGCGGCGCGCACCTACATCACCCTGCTGATGTGCCTGCGCGGCTCGGCCTGCATCTACCAGGGCGAGGAGCTGGGCCTGCCGGAGGCCGACGTTGCCTTCGAGGACCTGCAGGATCCCTATGGCATCGAGTTCTGGCCGAAGTTCAAGGGCCGCGACGGCTGCCGCACGCCGATGGTCTGGCGCACGGACAATGGCTATGGCGGCTTCTCCAACACCAAGCCCTGGCTGCCGGTTCCGGCTGAGCACCTGCCGCTGGCGGCAGAGGCGCAGGAGCAGGATGCGGGTGCGCTGGTACATCACTACCGCCGCGCCATCGGCCTGCGCCAGGCGCAGGTGGCGCTGAAGAAGGGCAACCAGTCGGCGATGCGGGCCGAGGGCAACGTGCTCGTGTTCGAGCGCGAGGGCGGCGGCGAGACGCTGACCTGCGTCTTCAACCTGTCGGACACCCCTGCGGATGTGACGCTGCCAGCGGGCCCGCGCGAGACCCTGGGTGAGGACATCGGCAGCATCGCGCCGCGCGATGGCGTCGTGCAGCTCGGCCCCTGGGGCGTGTCGATCACCCGCAAGGCCTGACAAGACCCAAGAACAAGGGCGTAGGGAGGAACCACCATGGCCGATCTGAAGCTGACGGATGTCGCCAAGGCCTATGGCGACGTGAAAGTGCTCGGCAACATCAACCTGGATATCAAGCAGGGCGAGCTGATCGTCTTCGTCGGGCCATCGGGCTGCGGCAAGTCCACGTTGCTGCGCATGATCGCGGGGCTGGAGCGCATCAGCGGCGGCCGGCTGGAAATCGACGGCATGCTGATGAACGACGTGCCGCCGGCCCAGCGCGGCATCGCCATGGTGTTCCAGTCCTACGCCCTCTATCCGCACATGACCGTGCGCGAGAACATGGCCTTCGCCCTGAAGATCGCCGGCAAGAGCCGCGCCGAGATCGAAGCTGCCGTCACCAAGGCAGCCGGGATCCTGCAGCTGACGCCCTATCTCGACCGGTTGCCCAAGGCGCTGTCCGGTGGCCAGCGCCAGCGCGTCGCCATCGGCCGGGCCATCGTGCGCGACCCGAAGGTCTATCTGTTCGACGAGCCGCTTTCCAACCTCGACGCGGCGCTGCGTGTGGCGACGCGCATCGAGATCGCCCAGCTCAAGGAGCAGATGCCGCAGTCGACGATGATCTACGTCACCCACGATCAGGTGGAGGCCATGACGCTCGCCAGCCGCATAGTCGTGCTGGCCGGCGGCGGCATCAGCCAGGTCGGCACGCCGATGGAACTTTACTTGAGGCCCGAGAACGAGTTCGTGGCGCAGTTCATCGGCTCTCCGGCCATGAACCTCCTGCCCGGCGAGATCGTTTCGACGGGCGCGGAAACCCATGTGCGACTGGACAACGGCGGCATGGCACGGGTGGCCATTGCGACAACGGCAGCCGATGAAGGGCTGAAGGTCAATCTCGGCGTGCGGCCGGAAGACCTGACGGTCAGCGCTGAGCCCTCGATCTACACCGGCGACGTGGAGATCACCGAGGCGCTGGGCGAGGTGACGCTGCTCTATTTCCGCAAGGACGCGGACGGCCGGCAGATGGTCGCCAAACTCCCCGGCATTCACGGTGACCTCAAGCACCGCAGCGTGCACCTGACCGCCGCCCCCGACAAGCTGCACCTGTTCCATAGCGGTAAGTCGCTGCTGTACCGGTGAGGGGAATGACGGCCCGCTTTGGGGATTAGAAGCCTCACAGTTCCCCTCCCCCTCGTGGGGAGGGGCTAGGGGTGGGGGGCTGACGAGCCGATGTGTTTTTAGAGGATTCTTCGGTCAGACCGGCGATGGATCGGTAGATGGGGGATGGTTTAGGTGGAGCTGTGCAGTCTCTGAGAGGCTGCTCCCCCCACCCCTGACCCGACCTGGGTCGAGCCAACGGTCTCGCCCCGCCTTCGGCCCCCACCAGGGGGAGGGGAGCGAGAGGTTGTGCCATGGGAGGGCAAGAGAGGCAGGAGAACTGGTTCGGCGTTTGCGGAACGGCTGCACACCCACACTGTCCGCTGACGCAGACATCTCCCCCTCAAGGGGGAAGAAGAGGCTGCGGCGAGGGTGGGCAACGTTTCCGAAACCGGAAGCCTCTCAGTTCCCCTCCCCCCTCGTGGGGAGGGGCTAGGGGTGGGGGGAACAGAGTGCAATCCAGGCAACCTGCGTTCCTGACTGGGCGTGTTTCACGCACTTTGCGATCAAGCGGCCACCGTGCCCCCCACCCCTCCCCACGAGGGGGAGGGGGGCTGAGAGGCCTCGACGACCGTCTAGCTTCATATGCGATAGCCTTCCCCACCAGGGGGAGGGGAGCGAAAGGCTGTGCCGCGGGACTGGGGAGAGGAGGCTGTAGCTCTGGCGGGATTTCGTAATCCCGCCAGAGCTAGCCCCGCATCTCGTCGCGCAGGACGATGGCGGTGGTGAGGTCGGCGATGTGGGGCAGGGAGGCGATGGTGTCGCGCAGGCGATTGAGCGCTTCGGTGTCCGCGACGCTGACCGAGACGATCAGGTCCGTGTCGCCCGTGAGCGAGGCACAGGCGGAGACGCCGGGCAAGTGGATGATGCGGGAAACCGTGTCGCGCGCCGGTGTCTTGGTGAGGCGGACGAGAAGATGCGCCTGCAGGGCGGCGCCCATCGCCTCGGGGGCAATGTCGGCGTGATAGCCGCGGATGATCCCGGCCTTTTCCATCCGGTCGATGCGCTCGCGCACGGAGGAGCGGGCAAGGCCCACTTCGGCAGCCAGCGTCTTGAGCGGCAGCCGCGCATCGGCCTTTAGAAGCTCAATGATCCGCCGGTTGATCTCGTCCAGATGCATGTCCTCCCCCCTTGTGCCTTGCCCCCACTGCCTGAGTGCCGGCCCGACATAGCAAAGCGGCGGCCCTGCCGCCACTTTGGCGGCTGCCTTGACCTGCATTCTCATGTCAGTTCTGGTGGGACTTCTGACGGGAGAGACCGATGCCGATTGAAGAAAACCGCCCGACCCTGAGTCCGGACGAGGCGCTCGCCATCCTCGCTGATGCCTATGGCCTGACCGGCCGGCTGACGCCGCTGCCGAGCGAGCGCGACCAGAATTTTGCCTTTGAAGCCGCCGACGGCATGAAGGCGATCCTGAAGATTTCGCAGCACGGGGAAGACCCCGAGGCGCTGGCGTTCCAGGAGGCGATGCTGGCGCATCTGGCGATTGCCGATCCTAGTCTGCCGGTGCCGCGCCTCATTGCCCGGCGCGATGGTGCGCTGAGCGGGACCGTCGACAGCGCGGATGGCCGCAGCCATGCGGTCCGGCTGGTCTCCTATCTCCCCGGCGAGGCGATGGCGGATGCGCGCGGCGATCACGCGACCCTGCGCGATCTGGGCCGCGTGCTCGGACGGCTCGACTGGGCGCTTGTTTCTTTCGGCCATGCCGGTGCCATGCGGACCTTCGACTGGGACATCCGCCAGACGCCGCGCGCCCGGTCGCGGCTTGCAGCGATCCGCGATGCGGGCGACCGCGCGCGGGTGGCGGCGATCCTCGAGGCCTATGACAGCCGCGTTGCCCCGGCGCTGGCGAGATTGCCGCATCAGGTGATCCACAACGACGCCAACGACTGGAACCTGCTGGTGGATGCGGCGGGCCGTGTCTCGGGCGTGATCGACTTCGGCGACGCGCTGTTCTCGCCAAGGGTTGCAGAGGTGGCTGTCGCCCTCGCCTACGCGATGATGGAGCGGGACAACCCGATCCTCGCCGGGGCCGAACTGGTGGCGGGCTATCACGCCGAACATCCGCTGAGCGATCTGGAGTTCGCCCTGCTGCCTGATCTGATTGCCGCGCGGCTGGCGATCTCGGTCAGCCTGTCGAGCGAACGGGCGGCGCTGGCGGCGGACAATCCTTATCTCAGCGTCTCCGAGCGCGGCGCCTTCCGCCTGATCGAGACGCTGGCGCGGCAGGACCGGCACATCGTCACGGGGATCTTCCGCAAGGCAGCAGGGCTTGAGGCCGCCCCCGGCGCGGAGCGGGTGAAGGCATGGCTTGCCGCCCACCGCAACCGTCTGGCGCCCCTGATGCAGCCGCATCCGGCACGGGCGGAAAAGCATGTGCTGAAGCTTGCCGACCTGAATGACCCGCTGGTCGCGGCGAGCCGGACGCAGGACCACGCAAGGGCCGCTAACCTCTATGCGGCCGAGATGGAGGCCGCCGGGGCGGAGCTCGGCATGGGGCCCTGGGGCGAGGTGCGCGAGGTCTATGCCGCGCCGTTCTTTGCCTCCAAGCTGATCGCCGGTGAACGGCGCAAGATGCATCTGGGGCTCGACATCTTCGCGCCTGCCGGCACCGTGCTCACCGCGCCGCTCACGGGGCGCGTGGTGGGCCTGGCGATCAACCCGGACCCGCTCGACTATGGCGGGCTGATCGTGCTGGAGCATGAGCCCGAGCCGGGGCTGGTGTTCCGCACGCTGTGGGGCCATCTCGCCCATGCCTCGATCGCGCGGCTCAGCCTTGGCCAGATGATCGCTGCCGGCGCGGAAGTGGCGCGGCTGGGCGACACGGACCAGAACGGCGGCTGGCTGCCGCATCTCCACCTACAGGTGGTGCTGCCGGACTATCCCGACATTGCCTGCATTCCGGGGGTCGGCGAGGCGGCGCTGGAGGCGGTCTGGGCGGATCTCTATCCGAAAGCCTATGATCTGGCCGGCCTGCCGCCGGAGACCTTCGAGAATACCGGCCGCGACAAGGCGAGCCTCATAGCGGCGCGCAAGGCGCTGCTCGGCCCCAACCTGTCGCTGTCCTACCGCGAGCCGCTCAAGATCGTGCGCGGCGAGGGCGTCTGGCTGATCGATGCGGGCGGGCGCGCCTATCTCGACTGCTACAACAACGTCGCCCATGTCGGGCATTGCCACCCGCATGTGGTGGCGGCGCTCTGCGACCAGATCGGCACGCTCAACACCAACACCCGCTACCTGCACGATGCCATCATCGACTACGCCGAGCGGCTGAAGGCGACCCTGCCGGAGGGGCTCGACACGTTCTACTTCACCTCCTCGGGGAGCGAGGCGAACGAGGTGGCGCTGCGCATGGCCCGGGCGGTGACGGGGCGCAAGGGTACGCTGGTGATCGACTGGGCCTATCACGGCACGACCCAGGGATTGATCGACGTCAGCGCCTACAAGTACAAGCGCAAGGGCGGCCATGGGAAGCCGGCCACCACCCATGAACTGCCGCTGCCCGAGGTCTACCGCGCCCCGGCCGACTGGCCGGCCGACGAAATCGGGGCGCGCTATGTGGGGCAGGCCGAAGACAACATCGCCGGGCTGATGGCGCGGGGCGAGGTGCCGGCGGCCTTCATCGCCGAGACCATCCCCTCTGTGGCCGGGCAGGTGTTCCTGCCTGAGGGTTACCTTAAGGGCATTTATGCGGCGGCGCGCAAAGCGGGGATCGTCTGCATCGCCGACGAGGTGCAGGTGGGCTTCGGCCGGGTAGGCGGCACCATGTGGGCCTTCGAGGAGCATGGCGTGGTGCCGGACATCGTCACCATGGGCAAGCCGATCGGGGCCGGCCATCCGATGGGGCTGGTGGCGACACGGCGTGAGATCGCCGCCGCCTTCGCCAACGGCATGGAATATTTCAACACCTTCGGCGGCAACCCGGTGTCGTGCCGGGCGGCGGCGGCCGTGCTTGACGTGATGCAGGCGGAGGGCCTGCAGGAGAACGCCGCGCGGGAGGGAGCTTACCTGCTGGAGGCGTTCCGGGCGCTGATGGCCGAGGACGAGCAGATCGGCGACGTGCGCGGGCGCGGCCTGTTCTTTGGCATCGAGATGGTCACCGACCGGGCGAGCAAGGCGCACAATGGCACCCGGGCCGGGGCCATCGTCGGGCGCATGCGCGAGCTGGGCGTGTTGGCCGGCACCGACGGGCCGTTCGACAACGTCATCAAGCTGCGCCCGCCCATGGTCTTCGCCCGAGACCACTCCGACCTGTTGCTGACGGTGTTCCGTCAGGCGCTGGTGGAGACGCGGGGACGGTGAGGGGAGGCAGCTCGTTCGCGCCAATGCCTATTGGAGTTCGAGGTCTATCGGCGCCCCTCCCCCTCGTGGGGCCTGTTGCATAATTCCCCGTGAAGCGAGAGGATTGTTTTGTTTGGTGCTTCGGGGGTTT
>NZ_JBHYDX010000035.1:0-47152 GCF_051860505.1 Pannonibacter sp.
GTTGCCAGATCGGCAAGGTTCAGACCGGTCGACGAGGTGGTGTCGGTGAAGTCAACGGCGGAGATGTCGAGTTTCGACGAACCGTTTTCGTTGAAGGTCACCTTCAGGTCATTACCCGTGCCGCCGAGCAGGTTCTTGCCCTTGTAGCCGGAGTCCTTGGCAACAGACTCGATCTGAGTCATCAGCTCGTTGAACTCTTTGGCATACTGCGCGCGCTGGGTCTGGCTCGAAGTCTGCGCAGCCTGGTTCGCCTTCGCCTTGGCAGCATCGACGAGGCCGGAGATCGAGGTGATCCCCTTGTCCGCTGCCTTCAGCGTCTGGACGGTCTGTCCCATGTCATCCAGAAGGGTGCCAAGGTCGCTCGACCGGTTTTCCAGGCCCTTCGCGGTGAAGAAAGAATTCGGATTGTCGAGTGCCGAGTTAACTTTCCGGCCCGTGGAGAGTTTCTCCTGGACGCGGCTCATCATTTCAGATGTGGACTGAAGAGCGGAAAGGTTAGCGCGCACGGCGCTCGAAATGGTGATTCCAGCCATCGTTTTATTCCTTCCTGGGAATATGTTTTATTCAAACCCTTTCTGGGCTCGACATGAAAACACTGCGCTCTAATTGCAAATGAGATGTAAAAAGACTTGGTTAGCGTAATTTAACCTTAACGTGGCTTGAAGGGTTGGAAGTAGTGAATTGCAAAATGCTTCTGGCAGAACGGGTTACGGGCGGCGGAAAAGTAAAACGGCGGACCGATGGCCCGCCGTTTTCCGCGTCTTGTTGTCCGACGCTCTCCCTGTGTAACGAAATCAGAACAGACGCAGCACGTTCTGGTCGGCCGATGCGGCCAGCGACAGGGCCGTGGAGGCCAGGGACTGCTGGGTCTGCAGGGCCAGAAGGTTTGCGCCTTCCTGGTTAGTGTCGGCGAGGGTGAGCTTGCCGGCGCCTTCTTCCAGGGTGTTGATCATGGACTTGGTGAAGTCCTGGCGGTTCTGCACGATCGACAGGTTGGTACCGAAGGTCGAGGCCTGCGAGCGCAGGGTGTCCTGTGCACTCTTCAGCTTCTTCAGGGCCGCGTCGATGTCGCTGTCCTTGGCAAAGCCCGATTCGACCGAGTTGTTGGTGGTCCGATCCGCGAAAGAACCAACTTCCGTGGACGAAGACGACAGGGTGAGCTTGAACTCGGACGTCACCGTCATGGTGTTGGTGGCAAGTGCCGCGCTGACGCCTTCGGTGTCATCGAGGAACTTCTCCAGATCGGCGACAGTGGTCGTTGCCGTGATTTCCAGCTTGCCAACTTCCGCGCCGTTGGTGTCGGTCAGGCTGAGGACATCGCCGGCAGCAAACTCGCTGTCTGCGGTCAGCAGGCTGCCGCCGGTCAGGGCCGTGGTGGCCGTGCCATTGGTCAGCGTGATGGTCGCGGTGCCGCTGGTGCCGGTTGCCAGATCGGCAAGGTTCAGACCGGTCGACGAGGTGGTGTCGGTGAAGTCAACGGCGGAGATGTCGAGTTTCGACGAACCGTTTTCGTTGAAGGTCACCTTCAGGTCATTACCCGTGCCGCCGAGCAGGTTCTTGCCCTTGTAGCCGGAGTCCTTGGCAACAGACTCGATCTGAGTCATCAGCTCGTTGAACTCTTTGGCATACTGCGCGCGCTGGGTCTGGCTCGAAGTCTGCGCAGCCTGGTTCGCCTTCGCCTTGGCAGCATCGACGAGGCCGGAGATCGAGGTGATCCCCTTGTCCGCTGCCTTCAGCGTCTGGACGGTCTGTCCCATGTCATCCAGAAGGGTGCCAAGGTCGCTCGACCGGTTTTCCAGGCCCTTCGCGGTGAAGAAAGAATTCGGATTGTCGAGTGCCGAGTTAACTTTCCGGCCCGTGGAGAGTTTCTCCTGGACGCGGCTCATCATTTCAGATGTGGACTGAAGAGCGGAAAGGTTAGCGCGCACGGCGCTCGAAATGGTGATTCCAGCCATCGTTTTATTCCTTCCTGGGAATATGTTTTATTCAAACCCTTTCTGGGCTCGACATGAAAACACTGCGCTCTAATTGCAAATGAGATGTAAAAAGACTTGGTTAGCGTAATTTAACCTTAACGTGGCTTGAAGGGTTGGAAGTAGTGAATTGCAAAATGCTTCTGGCAGAACGGGTTACGGGCGGCGGAAAAGTAAAACGGCGGACCGATGGCCCGCCGTTTTCCGCGTCTTGTTGTCCGACGCTCTCCCTGTGTAACGAAATCAGAACAGACGCAGCACGTTCTGGTCGGCCGATGCGGCCAGCGACAGGGCCGTGGAGGCCAGGGACTGCTGGGTCTGCAGGGCCAGAAGGTTTGCGCCTTCCTGGTTAGTGTCGGCGAGGGTGAGCTTGCCGGCGCCTTCTTCCAGGGTGTTGATCATGGACTTGGTGAAGTCCTGGCGGTTCTGCACGATCGACAGGTTGGTACCGAAGGTCGAGGCCTGCGAGCGCAGGGTGTCCTGTGCACTCTTCAGCTTCTTCAGGGCCGCGTCGATGTCGCTGTCCTTGGCAAAGCCCGATTCGACCGAGTTGTTGGTGGTCCGATCCGCGAAAGAACCAACTTCCGTGGACGAAGACGACAGGGTGAGCTTGAACTCGGACGTCACCGTCATGGTGTTGGTGGCAAGTGCCGCGCTGACGCCTTCGGTGTCATCGAGGAACTTCTCCAGATCGGCGACAGTGGTCGTTGCCGTGATTTCCAGCTTGCCAACTTCCGCGCCGTTGGTGTCGGTCAGGCTGATGACATCGCCGGCAGCAAACTCGCTGTCTGCGGTCAGCAGGCTGCCGCCGGTCAGGGCCGTGGTGGCCGTGCCATTGGTCAGCGTGATGGTCGCGGTGCCGCTGGTGCCGGTTGCCAGATCGGCAAGGTTCAGACCGGTCGACGAGGTGGTGTCGGTGAAGTCAACGGCGGAGATGTCGAGTTTCGAGGTGCCGGTTTCGTTGAAAGTTACCGACAGGTCGTTGCCCGTGCCGCCGAGCAGGTTCTTGCCCTTGTAGCCGGAGTCCTTGGCAACAGACTCGATCTGAGTCATCAGCTCATTGAACTCTTTAGCATACTGCGCACGCTGGGTCTGGCTCGAAGTCTGCGCGGCCTGGTTGGCCTTGGCCTTGGCGGCATCGACGAGGCCGGAGATCGAGGTGATCCCCTTGTCTGCTGCTTTCAGGGTCTGAACGGTCTGGCCCATGTCATCCAGAAGGGTGCCAAGGTCACCGGCGCGGTTGGAAAGGCCCTGCGCGGTAAAGAAAGAATTCGGGTTGTCGAGCGCCGAGTTGACCTTCTTGCCCGTGGAGAGCTTCTCCTGGACCTTGCTCATCATCTGCGACGTGGACTGCAGAGCCGTGAGGTTGTTTCTCACCGCGCTTGAAAGTGTTACTCCTGACATTTTTTTGTTCCTTCTGGTTTGCGCCTGTCATCCTTTCTGAATGACGAAGAAACAATTGCCGGAAAGAACTGTATTACTTGTAAACCAACATGGTTTCTCGAATTTAAGTTTAAATATATGTAAATTGAACTGATTTCTGTACTTTTTATTTACATTAAATTCCTTGGTAAATATTCTATTGCGTGGTGTCGGCGCTTGAGGATTTGCGCCAACTTGCAGGGCGCAGCTGGTAAACGAAAGGCCCTCGCGCCGGGTGGCGGAGGGCCTTTCGTTGAGAGAGCAGGCAGGCGAGGGGTCAGGCGGTCCTGATGACGCTCGCCTTCCTGTCCTGATTTTCCTGATTGTCGGTCGAGATCGCGTAGGCACGCAGCCGGCGCAAGGTCTCGCTGGGCACCTGTGTCACGACCTCGCCAGATTCCCGATCCATGGCAACATAGATCAAGGACTGGCTTTCCGGGTCGAGCTTGTTCTTGCGCACGAGGTCACGCAACTGCTGGCCGCCAACCGGACCCTGGTTGCGTTCTTCCTTCGCCGGACGCTGGGCCGAACTCTCCCCAGACGGGGTTACCGTCTTGGCGACATCATTGTCTGTCTTCGCTGCGGGTTCATTGCGTTGCGGCGCCCGCGTTTCCGGCGTGATTGCCGTGTAGGTCGGCAACGGCGACCGGATCACTCCTGTGTCCATGGCAGCCTCCTCGGGGTGTCTGATTCTGGACCCGATGCTACCTTCTAACGTTACGGCAAGGATGTGAATCCGACGTTAACGGAAAGGTTAGAATTGTCCCGAAGCGGCGTTTTTTCTGATTCGCTTCTGGTCAGAGGGATCGGTTGACGGCGATGCCCTCTGCCGCCCGTGCCGGTGCAGGCGCTGCACCGCCTGGCCCGTAGGTGGTGGTCCGTTGTCTTGCGCCAACCGCGCGGGCGACCGTGTTGACGATGCCGTTGGTCACTTCCCGGGCGGTGGCCAGTACGGCGAGATTGATGCGCAGCACCGGCTGGAACTCGGCGTGCTGCCGGCGCAGGGCCTGCACGGCCACAGGGGCCAGGTTGCCAAGGGCGACCGAGTGCTCCTTCGCATAAAGGACGCCCTGGGTGTAATGGTGGATCAGCACCGCCTTTTCGCCCTGAAGGTCGCCAGCAGCGCGCAGATGGCCCTCGCGAACGAGATCTGTCTCCTGCTCAATCACCTCCAGCAGCCGTTCCATGGTCCGGCGAACGGCATTGCAGAAGTTTTCTGCTTCCTGCCGGCTCGTCGGACGCTCGATGGCGAAGGGCAGGGCAACGGTGGTTTCGGCCTGTTCACTCACTGGGAATTCTCCTGAAGGGCCAGCAGCTCGCGTTCGACGGTCGCGGCAATGCCGATACCGCCGCGCGCTGCGATGTTTTTTGCAAATTCGTCGATAAGGAGGCCTTGCCAGGTTTCAGATCCCTGGCCGCCGCCCCATGCGCCGCCTTCCTCGATGCCGGTGAACATGGACTGCAGCATGGTGTTGAGAAAGACAGCCTCGTAAGACTGGGCGGCTTGTTTCACCTTGGCCTTTGCGGCGTCCTGCGCACCGCCGAGTGTGGAGGCTTGCAGGGAGCGCAGGGTCGGGACGGCGTCATTGGCGGTGAACATTACAGCGCCTCGATTTCTGCCTGCAGGGCACCGGCGGCCTTGATGGCTTGAAGGATGGAGATCATGTCGCGCGGTCCGATCCCGAGCGCATTGAGCCCGTTCACGAGTTCCTGCAGCGTTACGGTTTCTTTCAGGATGGCGAGCTTCTTGTCGGCGTCCGTGTCGACTGCAACGTCGGTGCGTGGCACGACGGCAGTTTCCCCATTGGCGAAGGGCAACGGCTGAACGACCTCCGGGGACTCCGCGATGGTAACCGTGAGGTTGCCCTGTGCGACGGCGACAGTGGAGACCTTGACGTTCTGTCCCATGACAATAATGCCGGAGTTTTCGTCGATGACGACCCGCGCCGGCATGTCCGGTTCGATGATCAGCTGTTCAATGTCAGTCAGGAGATCGACAATATTGCCGTCGTAGTCTCGTGGCAGGTCGATCCGGACAGTTGCCGGATCCATCGGTTCTGCTGTGGGCAAGCCGATCAGTTCGTTGATGGCCAGGGCAATGCGGCGCGATGTGGTCAGGTCCGGGTTGCGCAGGGCCAGGCGCACGGTGGTCAGGCCGGCCAGCTTGAATTCAACTTCCCGCTCGACGAGGGCCCCGTTTGCTATCCGTCCGGAGGTCGGCACGCCGCGCACAACAGCTGCGGCATCGCCCTGCGCCGAGAAGCCGGCAATGGCGACAGATCCTTGCGCAATCGCGTAGACCTCACCGTCGGCGCCCATCAGGGGTGTGACCAGCAAGGTGCCGCCCTGTAAACTGTCGGCATCTCCAAGCGCGCTGACGTTGACATCGATGCGTGTGCCCTGGGTGGAGAATGGCGGCAGGTTGGCCGTCACCATGACCGCAGCGACATTGTTGGTGTTGAGATCGACGCCGCGGGTGTTGACGCCAAGCCGCTCCAGCATTGCCTGCAGGCTTTGCCGGGTGAACGGGGCGTTGCGCAGGGAGTCTCCTGTGCCATTCAGGCCAACCACCAGACCATAACCAATGAGCTGGTTTTCACGGATCCCCTCGAAGTCGGAGATATCCTTGATGCGAGAGGCAGCCGTGGCCGCAGAGGCGAGACACGCCAGCAGGACGAAAACGGCGCCGAAGCGGAACAGGTTGGCAGGCGTCATTCGGGTCAATCCGGACATGAGGTTTTGCCCGTCCTATGCGAGAGCCGTGCCACATTCTGCGCTGTCAGCCGAAAACTGTCTTAAGTCACTGTAAGATTGGGTTAATTTTTCTTTAAGGTTGGCCGGATGCGTCTGGCAGGGGATTGTCAGGCCAGCATGCGACGGCAAAAGTTGCCGGGGCAAGGGGGATGCCGTAGTCTTGCCGGGAAGAAAATGACAGGTGCGCGGGTAACTGAACGCAGCCGACCGGCGGCCAGAGGTCGGCACGCACCTCCGTTGAAGGTCGGCTTCATGCGCATCACAGGCAATCCCCCCATTTCCACGGTGCAAGGCAAGGGCGGCAAGAAGCGCACGGGCAGCAGCGGCGATGGGTTCTTCCTGACCTCGGACACCGAATCGGCGTCGGTATCCACGACGAGTTCTGCATCCGGGCTGGGCGGCATCGATGCCTTGCTGGCGTTGCAGGAAGTTCAGGTCCAGCCTGACAACCGGGACATCGCAGGCAAGCGTGGCCATTCGCTGCTGGATGCACTGGACGCGCTCAAGGCGGATCTGCTCGCCGGATTGGTGCCAGATGGCCGTCTGGAGGACATGGCAAGCACCCTCAAGGACCGGGTTCCAAGCGGTGATGATCAGCTCGACAGCGTCATCGACGAGATCGAACTTCGTGTCCGGGTTGAACTGGCCAAGCTCGGCAAATTCGACGAGTGAGCCGGCAAAGCGAATGCCCGGACCTCGGGTCATTAAGCTTAACTATCTGAAATCAAAATCAAAATCGTTTGAACTTTTTTCAAGGACAGCCGTTGTACGGGCGGTCCGTAAGGAATATATTGCGCCCGTCCTAACGGTAACCGGAGTTTTCGATGACGGTTGAACTTGAGTCTGATTATCGACCTTCCGAGGACGAGCCGTTCATGAATGATCGGCAGCGTGACTATTTCCGCAACAAACTGATTGCCTGGAAAGAGGACATCTTGCGGGAAAGCCGCGAGACGTTGGCGCATCTTCAGGAAGAAAGCACGAACCACCCGGATTTCGCCGACCGGGCCTCCTCGGAGACGGACCGTTCCATCGAACTGCGTGCCCGTGACCGCCAGCGCAAGCTGATCTCCAAGATCGAAGCTGCGCTTGAGCGCATCAATGACGGCAGTTACGGTTACTGCGAGGAAACAGGAGATCCGATCTCGGTGAAGCGTCTCGATGCCCGTCCGATCGCGACCCTGTCCATCGAGGCACAGGAAGCTCACGAGCGCCGCGAGAAGGTCTATCGCGACGATTGACCTGATAATCAGCGATTGAATTTCATGAGGCCCCGGACGTTAAACGTCCGGGGCTTTTTTTGTTTGCAGTCTCGCTGCGCGGGCCGTGGGGAGCGGCCTGTGCTGGATCGGCAGATGAGAACGGGCACGGCGCTCGGGGAGCGAGACGCCGTGCCCGTCGTCAGGCGACCTGAAGCTCGAGTTCTTCAGGTCGCCCGGGGGACTGTGATGTCGGAGGAGGAGAGGAGCGGAACGTGCCAACGCCGGCGCGCTGGCCCGGTGCCGGGCAGTGGTCAGAACGGCAGGATGATATCCATGACCTGGGCGCCGTAGCGTGGCTGCTGAACATCCGTGATCTGGCCACGGCCACCGTATCCGATGCGGGCTTCTGCAATCTTCTCGCTGGCGATGGTGTTGTTGGCCTGGATGTCCTGCGGCCGTACGACACCGGCAACGACCAGTTCGCGAACTTCGAAGTTCACGCGGACTTCCTGGCGGCCTTCGATGACGAGATTGCCGTTGGGCAGGACCTGGGTGACCACGGCAGCGACGGTGGTCTGCAGGGTTTCCTTGCGGTCGATGGTGCCGTTGCCGGAGAAATTTGAAGAACCGTTGAGTGTCGCCAGATTGCTGGCGCTGACACCGGCCGGCAGGAACACCGTATCGATCGCCGTGCCGAGGGCCCCGCCGGCACCGGCGGAATCTGATCCTGTGCGGGAACGTTCGGTCTGGTTGTCGAACTGGGCCCTATCCGAGATCGTCACCATGACCGTCAGCAGATCGCCAACGCGGCTTGCCCGCTGGTCTTCGAAAAAGGCGCGGTTGCCGGATTTCCAGAGCGAATTGGCGTTGTAATGCGCGGGCTGCGGAGCCGGCATCGGCATCTGCACCGGTCGGTAGCCCGGCATCGTCGTCGGGTCCTGGATGGCGTTGAGCGCGGGCTGCTGGCCAACCTGGGACAGCCGGTCGGCAGCTCCGCAGGCAGCAAGGCTCAGGCCGAGGGCCGTCAGGGTGAAGGCGGTGGAGAGGGAGCGGATCACTGGGCGATCTCCTGGGCCGGAGTTCCGTTGAGGGCGGCGACGGTGCGGGGCGGGGTTCCGACCCGAACCTGGCCGCGGCCGAGAACAGTTCCGGTGACGGTCCGGCGGGACTGGATGTTCATGATGTCGATGAGGTCGCCGGCCGCGCCGCTGGCCATGGCCTGGCCTTTGGTCGTCAGGCGCATGGCACCGATTTCATAGACAAGCGTGACCTGGTCGCCCCGGGCAATGAGCTGGGGCCGTTCGAAGTCGGTGCGCGACAGCGGTCGTCCGGGCCGCAGGTTGTTTCTCGCCGCAAGTCCCGCAATGTCTGACACATCGGTCAGCGAGCGGGCAGGCACCCGGCTGCGCGGCAGGCGGAGCGTCGTGACGTCCTCCGGCTTGATCAGTTGTCCCTTGTCCAGCGGTTGCGCCAGGGTCAGGACGGATGCCATTTCGCGGGCGGTGCCCGTCAGGACGAGCTTGCGCGGACCGGACGCGCCCACGAGTTCGACGGTCATGTCGAAACGCCCGTCATTGCGGGACCAGACCATCTGCTCGAGGCGGATCGGGTCAGAGGCGGCCGGGTCGACGTGGGTAGTCTGCGGGTTGCGCATAAACAGGACATCGAGATCGGCGGCGGAGACGTCCGGGTTCTGTGCCGCGATGGCGTCGGCCACCATGGCCGACAGGCGGCCGGCATCCATGACGATCGACTGGCGCTCGACCAGGACATCGCGCAGGCCGTCGGTGCCGGCGCCGGCAAGGCCAGCTGCCCGTGCCCTCTCGGCGACCACACCCGCCTCGACTCGCCCGCTCTGGCCGAGATCGGGGGAGCGGAACAGCGGAACACCGGCCAGCAGCCCGGCATTGGAGTAGAAATCGCCAACGGTGACGACGTCCGAGTTGATGGTGACCTGCGACCGCAGCACGGGAGTGCCAAGCGCGAAGGCAGGCAGTCCGGCGAGGGCCGCGCCCAGGAGAGCGAAGGCCGCGAAGAGGATATGACGCATCAGTCCCTCCCTTACCGGATGTTCGTCGTGGTGGAGTACATGTCGTCCGCAGCCTTGATGACGCGCGAGTTCATCTCGTAGGCGCGCTGGGCGGCGATCAGGTCGGCGATCTCCGACACGGCCTCGACATTGGCCATTTCAAGGAAGTTCTGCTGCAGGCTGCCGTAGCCGTCCGTATCTGGATTGCCGACCTGGGCTGCGCCGCTGGCTTCCGTTTCCAGGAACAGGTTGTCGCCGACGGCTTCAAGGCCGGACTTGTTGACGAAGCGGGCGGTCTGGATCTGGCCAAGCTGCTGAGCCACACCGCCGACAAGGGCCTGGACCGCGCCTTCTGCCGAGATGGTGACATCCCGCGCATCCTGCGGGATCACGATGCCTGGGAGAATGGTGTAGCCGTCGATGGTCACCAGCGTCCCGTTCGCATCGCGCTCGAAGGAGCCATCGCGGGAATAGGCCGTGGTGCCATCGGGCATCTGGACCTGGAAGAAGCCTTCGCCGCGAATGGCGACGTCGAGCTCTTTGCCGGTCTGCTGCAGGTTGCCTTGGCTCATGATGCGGGCAGTGGCGGCGGTCTTCACGCCCGAACCGATCTGCACGCCGGTCGGCACGATGGTGCCATTGGCCGAGGTGTCCGTGCCCATGCGGCGCAGGTTCTGATAGAGCAGATCCTGAAAGTCGGCGCGCTGGCGCTTGTAGCCCGTGGTCCGCATGTTGGCCACGTTGTTGGAGATGACTTCGACGTTCAGCTCCTGGGCCTTCATGCCCGTCGCGGCAATATGGAGTGCTTTCATCAGTCAGTTCTCCTGCCGGTCAGGCCTGGCTCGAGCCGAGGCGTTCGATGGCCTGGCGGGCCAGGTCATCGGTGTCCTTGAGCATCTTGGTCACGGACTCGTATTTGCGGGTGATCTCGATCATGTCGGCGATTTCAACGACGCCCTGGACGTTGGAGTTTTCCAGCCCGCCCTGGATCACGCGCACCCGGCCAACCGGCTGCGGGTTGTCGTAGGTCACGAGGTTATTGCCGATAGCGATGGCGTTCTGTGGCAGGTCCAGCTCGACAAGCCGCAGCCGGCCTCGCGCACCAAGGCGCGTCGAGATGGTGCCGTCATCGGAAAT
Organism: Pannonibacter sp.; assembly: GCF_051860505.1. Taxonomy (NCBI): domain Bacteria; kingdom Pseudomonadati; phylum Pseudomonadota; class Alphaproteobacteria; order Hyphomicrobiales; family Stappiaceae; genus Pannonibacter; species Pannonibacter sp. Next base: position 10,518 of record NZ_JBHYDX010000035.1, read on the forward strand.
CGTGATGCTTCCATCTTCCGGCGTAAAGCTGATCGGGCCCCCTTCGGTCAGGACCGGGCGCCCTTCGGATGTGACCAGCTGGCCGACATTGTTCAGATGAAAGGCGCCATTGCGCGAATAGGCCTCGGTGCCATCTTCCATCTGGATCGCAAACCAGCCGTCGCCATCGACAGCGATATCGAGCTCGTTGCCGGTGAGCTGGATGCTGCCGGCAAGGAAGTTGGTGACGGTGCGGGAATCCTGAACATAGGACAGTTTCAGGTCGCCCCGCGGAAACGCGGTCGCCTCGGCGACCGGCATGATGAATTCCTCAAAAATCAGACGCTTTGCCTTGAAGCCGGATGTGTTGAGGTTCGCGATGTTGTTCGCGGTCACGTCCATCTGGCGTCGCAGGGTGATCTGACGCGACAGGTTGATTAACTGCGCGTTTTCCATGTTAACGATTCCTTATGCTCCCCGAGGGACGCCAGACCTCCCCAGGCCTGCCGTCCGACCCTATGTAAGCAGGGAACGTGCCAAGTCTAAGATCGTTGAAAAACAACGATATTTTTCTGGCCGACATCGGCGCTCGGCAAATAGGTGAGGAAAAAGTTAACCAGTCGGCAAGAGCTGCCGGGTGATGGGTTAAGGGTTTGGTAACCACTCGTTAACCATTAACCCTTTAGAAACCATTTACGCGCGCGTGACTGGTGCGAGGCAGGCGGGGCATTTTATGGCGGCTGAAGCTGAGGCCGACGGCGAAGACGGCGCAGAAGGCGCGAAGGGCGGCGGCAAGAAGAAACTCATCATCATCGGGGCCGGTGCGCTTGTTGCGCTGCTTGCCATCGGCGGAGGTGCGTATTTCTTCCTGTTCTCCGGTGGTGAAGAGGCCCAGTCCGACCCAGGTGCGCCGCCGGTACAGGCGCAGAAGCCGGTGATGTTCTTCGAACTGCCGGAAATGACCGTGAACCTGTCGACGACCGGGCGGGCCACCTACTTGAAGGTTCGGATCGCGCTGGAAGTTGATGACCAGGGGACGATCGACCGGATCACCCCGTTGCTGCCGCGTATTCTGGATGCCTTCCAGATTTACTTGCGCGAGTTGCGTCCGGCGGATCTCGAGGGATCTGCCGGCCTGTTCCGGCTCAAGGAAGAACTGCTTCGGCGCATCAACATGTCGGTCTATCCGGCAAAGGTGAATGCGGTGCTGTTCAAGGAAATCCTGATTCAGTGATGGTGCGGCATGGCTGACGATGATGATGATCTGAGTGATGCCGATCTGGCGGATGCCTGGGGCGCTGCCCTGGCTGAGCAAGGTGTTGGCGACGACGATGATGACCTGGCATCGGCCTGGGGCGCAGCGCTGGAAGAGCAGGGCGTCGGCAACGCAGACGACATGGCGGCCCAATGGGCTGCGATGATCGATGACAGCGAGCCGGAGCTTGAGAATGCGACGCGCGGTGCCGACCGTGTCCTGAACCAGGAAGAAATCGACAACCTCCTCGGCTTCAACATCGAGGATACGATTGCCGGCGACCAGAGCGGCATCCGCGCCCTGATCAACTCGGCGATGGTGTCCTATGAACGCCTGCCGATGCTGGAAATCGTGTTCGACCGCCTTGTGCGCCTGACCACGACGTCCTTGCGCAACTTCACGTCTGACAACGTTGAAGTCTCGCTGGATTCGATTTCCTCGGTCCGTTTTGGCGACTACCTCAATTCGATTCCGTTGCCGGCAATTCTTGGCGTGTTCAAGGCCGAGGAGTGGGACGGGTTCGGCCTGGTGACCGTCGAGTCGAGCCTGATCTACTCGATCATCGACGTGCTGCTGGGTGGCGGGCGTGGCACCACCGGCATTCGTGTCGAGGGTCGTCCTTACACGACCATCGAGGTGAACCTCGTCCGGCGCATGCTCGAACTGATCCTGGCGGATGCACAGCAAGCCTTTGCGCCGCTGTCCCCGGTTCACTTCAACCTGGAGCGCCTGGAAACCAACCCGCGCTTTGCAACGATCTCGCGCCCGGCCAATGCGGCCATCCTTGTCGAACTTCGCATCGACATGGAGGACCGTGGCGGCACCATCGAGATCATGATGCCCTATTCCACGCTCGAGCCGATCCGCGATCTGCTCCTGCAGATGTTCATGGGTGAGAAGTTTGGCCGGGATCCGATCTGGGAAGGGCACCTTGCCAGCGAAATCCATGCTGCCGAACTCGAGGTCGATGCGGTCCTTTACGAGACATTCCTGCCGCTTGGGCGCGTGCTCAGCTTCGATGTTGGCCAAACCCTCGTTTTCAATGTGGAACCTACCGATCCGATCACCATCAAATGCGGCAATGTGGCGCTCACGGAGGGTACACTCGGGCGGGTCGAGGATTCGATCGCGATTCGGGTCACGCGAAGTCTCAAGCGGCCGAAGATGACGCTTGCTGCCTTTGAACGCGCGATGCAGAAGGAAATGGAAAGCACATGAGCCCCCTGCCAATCGGAATGATCATCGAGAGCCTGGTGGCGGTCCTTCTTGTCGTCACCATCGGCTATTGCTGGATCCTGAATCGTCGGCTGCAGCGGCTTCGCGCTGACGAGGAGACCCTTCGTGCCACGATCTCCGAGCTGATTACTGCTACGGAAATTGCCGAGCGTGCCATTCTCGGCCTCAAGGCTACCGCAAACGAAGCTGACAAGACCCTCGGCTCGCGCCTGTCCCAGGCCGAGCAGATGTCCAAATTGCTGGCCGATCAACTCGGCGAGGGCGAGCAGGTGCTGGCCCGGATCGCGCAGATCGCCGAGGCAGCACGCACGGCGCATACGGCCGAGGCATCACGACGCGTGGCCGAAGATCAGGCTGAAGTTGCCCGCTCTGCTGCGCAGGCCGCCCAGGCTGCTGCTGTCCATGCCACCCGTCCTGTGGCCGGCGGGGCGCACCAGCCCGCCTATGCTCCGGCGCGTGCCGCAACTCAGGGATATGCTGCGCCGCAAGCGCAGCCGCGGCCGACCGCCCCGGCCTATCAACCCTCATCCGGCAGCCAGTTCCGGCAGCCAATGTCCCAGTCTGTCGCCCAGACGGCAGCCCAGCAAACTGGGCAAACGCAGGCCCAGGCTCACGGTCAGCCAGCCGGCGGGCAGGCTCCATCCGTGCAGCCGACAGCGCCGATGGGCCAGCCGCAGGCTGGAGTATCAACACGTGACATCCGGGCTGCTGCAGCTGAAGCTACGGCCCGGCTCGAGCGGTTCCGCAAGAAGTCGGCGGAGGCTGCAGCGTGACACTTCGCCTGCTTCCTATTGTCGGCATTGCAGCCAGCGCTCTGCTGGCTCTGAAGGTGCTCGGGCTTGTGCTCGGGCATCCGACGACAGTCTTGCCGATTCAGGAAGCCCAGGCGCAGGCCCCTGCCGCCAACCAGACACCTCCTCCGGGCGCGGCGCAGCCCCCGGCGGACGGTGCTGCCCCACCCATTGATCCGTCAGCAAGCGCCGTACCGCCGCTGGCGGGGACAGACGAGATGGAAATTGGCGGATCTGCCGCCGAACGGGCCGTTCTTGAAAGTCTTGGCAACCGGCGCCGGGCGCTGTCCGACCAGGAGGGACAACTGGACCTGCGCGAAAAGCTGCTGCAGGCAACAGAGGACCGTGTGCAGCAGCGGGTTGACGAACTGAAGGCGCTTGAACAGAAAATCGAGCAGGTCGTCGAAGAAAAGCGCAAGCAGGAAGAGAGCGAAGTCGCCGGTCTCGTGGTCATGTATGAAAACATGAAGCCAAAGGATGCGGCGCGGATTTTCGACCGGCTGGAACTGGAGATCCTTCTCAAGGTCGTGCGGCAGATGAAGCCGCGCAAGATGGCAGATATTCTGGCGAAGATGAGCCCTGAGTCAGCGGAAAAGCTGACGGTGGCCATTGCCAGCGGCGATCCGAACAAGCCGGCTGATCCGGCCGGCCCTGCCCAGCTTCCGAAGATCGGCTCAAATTGAGGGATTCGGGACGTTACGGTCAGTTTAGGGCTCGCCTGTAAGGCCACGTTAAGGCCGGCGCCCTAGGGTTAGGCGTGATGCCGAGCGAGAGGATAACCCTGACTTTGTTGACATTTATGAGGCAAGCGCGTGAGTTCGCCTCGTCATGGGGCCAAAGGGCCGCCCGGGACCTTCCGGTGCGGATGCGCTTCCTCCTTGCGTTCACATCTTTCCTGCTGCTTCCGGGACTGCTCGTTGGCCCGGCCTTGCTCGGGCATCCGTCCGGTCTGGCCTATGCCCAGAACCTGTCGATCGTGGAGATGCAGGCCAAGGCCGAGAATGGCTATGGCCGCATGATTCTGACCTTCAAGGACAAGACGCTGCTGCCGCATTATGATGCGACGGTTACCAGCGGTGTCCTGCGCATTGCCTTTGAAGAGCCGATCGCGATCAGCGTCGACGATATCCCGCTGCAGCTTGCCGACTATATTGCCATTGCCCGGCGCGACCCGGACGGCAGTGCAATCCGCTTTGCGCTGAAGGACAAGTTCCGCATCAACACGCTGGAAGCGGGCGAAAAACTGTTCGTTGATATCCTTCCTGCCAACTGGCAAGGCCTGCCACCCGGCCTGCCGGATGACGTGGTGCGTGAGCTTGCCAAGCGCGCGGAAGAAGCAATGCGCCAGGTGCGTGCCCTGGAACAGGCGCGGTTGAAAGCGGAGGAGGGGCCTCGGGTCAATCTGCGCGTGGGTGAACATCCGACGTTTACCCGGCTGGTCTTCGACTGGACCGTCCGCTTTGACACCTCTTTCGTCCGCGAGGACGATATCGTCCGGGTGACGTTCAACCAGGCTGCCCAGCTCGATGTCAGTGACCTCAGGGCGCATCTTCCGCCGGGCGTGGTTGATGCAACGTCCTTTCTCGACGGCGGCAAGCTGAAGTTCCTGATGCGGATCGACCCGACCGTCGATATTCGCGCCTTCCGCGAGGAGCAGACCTATGTCATCGACATCACCCCGACAGTCGGACGGGTCGGCGATGCGGTCAATGATGCCATCGGCGCGGCAATGAACGGCCGCCCGGCAGGGGCGCAAGGGTTGATCGTCGCGCCGGGCGAGGGGGCAAATGACCTGCCGCCCCCGCCGGCGTCCGGGCAGGATGCCCCTGGCGGGATGCCGGATGTGCCAAAGGCGGATCCGGAAACGGTTCCCAAGCCCGGGGCCATAGCGCCGGCGGTGGTGCCTCTTCCCGTGTTAGCGGATGCCGGGCCGGCGACGGACCCGGCCTTCGTGCTTCCACGAGCCAAGCCAAGCCCGGGCCCGGTCGTGCTGGCAGGCCTTGACGAACTGGCCGGGCAACCGTTGCCGGACGGGGGGGAGCCTGAGACGGTCGCCTCCGTTTCCTTTGTTCCGCCAACCACTGAGGCCGCCCCGCAGACCGATGCGCCCGGAGAGGTCCGGTCTGCACAGACCATGGCGCCTGCAGATGCCAGCCCGCGCGTGCTAAGCGCCCAGAAAGACTTCGGCGACCGGATCATCAATGCCGTGCCACTTGATCTGATGCCCGGCTCCGGCACGTCTCTGGCACCGGTTGCCGACCAGCCCAGGACGCCGCGTGTCCTCGAGGGCGTACAGATTCCGGCTGCTGTTGACTTGCGCCAGCCGTCCCCGTCGACAGCAACCGATCCCTGGCGGGCCGCCGGTGGTGCACAGGGCAGTGAAACACAGTCGCCGCAGCCGCCGGCGGAGCAACCCTCGCCCGAAAGCCTGCCGGCCAACGCGGCCGATGCCGTGCGCAACTATGTTGCCGCCGAGGCGCGGCGGATTGGCAACACCGTCCGGGTGGTGTTTCCTTTCCGTGAACAGGTGTCGACTGCGGTGTTCCGTCGGAACGATTCCATCTGGATGGTGTTCGATACCAGCGTCACCATCGACGTGCGGGCGATCAAGTCGGCCCTGCAGGATGTTGCCAGTGCCATCGACATGCGTGAATTCGGCGACTATCAGGTGTTGCGCGTCGATGTGACTTCAGCCGCTCTGGCGACGGTCGGAGCCGATGGCAATGCCTGGAATCTTGTCGTCGGGGACATGATTGTCGAGCCCTCCCGCCCTCTTTCGATCGAGCGCAACGTCCGGTCTGACGGTGGCAGCGTTCTGCGCATTCCGTTCCAGAAGCCGCAGAACGTGCGCACCCTGACGGATCCATTCGTCGGAGATACAATCGTTGCCGTGACCGGGTTCGGACCGGCGCGGGGTCTTTTGAAGCCACAGCGCTTTGTGGATCTGGACACGCTGGCCTCGGCGCATGGCGTTGCCATCGTCCCGCAGACGGATGGTGTAAAGCCGGAACTGGCGGGTGACGATGTCATCCTGCAGCGTGAACAGGGGCTGACCTTGTCGACCGGCAATCTGCGCGGCTCACGCGTGCTCAACACGATCATCGATCCGAACCAGCCCAACTATGTCGACTTCACCAGCCTGGCGACCAAGGACCAGGGCGAGTTCATGCAGCGCCGGATGGAACTCGAAGCCGTCCTGACCAATGCACCGCAGGACCGGCGGAGCGGGCCGCGCATGGATCTGGCGCGGTTCTTTCTCGCGCATCTGCTGCCCTATGAAGCGTTGGGGATGATGCAACTGGCGCTGGAGGAAGACCCGGCGCTGGCGGGAGAAAGTGCCTTCAACCTGATGATGGGGGCGGCGCAGACGCTGGCGGCGCGACCGGAGCAGGCCTATCCGCATCTCAATCGTCCCGACCTCAAGAACAGTCCCGATGCGGCCGTCTGGCAGACCATTGTCGAGGTCGCACTCAACAACTGGCCGGGGGCACGCATTTCCATGCCGCGCGGCCGGGCGGTGATCGGCAACTATCCGGTGCGGATCCAGGCCGAGTTCAACATCGCCGCAGCGCAGGCGATGGTCGAGCTGAATGATTTCGGCATGGCCAACGCGATCCTGGCGGAAATCGAGCCCAGCCTTATTTCATCGGTCCAGGCGGCTCGTTATGACCTGTTGCGCGGCCGGGTGGCCGATGCGTCCGGGCGTTCGCTTGAAGCCTTGACCGCGTTTGACCTCGTGGCGCGGACGGATGATCGCCCCAGGGCGGCCGAGGCGACCTATCGCGCGCTGCGCATCCGTCACCGCGACGGGGAACTGACCACGGACCAGACGGTCGAGGAACTGGCTGCGCTGGCGACCTGGTGGCGCGGCGACGAGGTCGAACTGAAGACCCTGCGCTTCCTGGCCCAGTTGCAGGCGGAACGTGGCAATTACCGGGAAGCCTTCGAGGCCATGAAGCTGGCGGTGCAGTCGGATTCGGAATCCGAAACCACGCGGCTGCTGCAGGAGGAAATGAACGCGCTGTTCGCGCTGCTGTTCCTCGATGGCAAGGCCAATGAAATGCCGCCGGTGAAGGCGCTGGCGCTGTTCTATGACTTCCGCGAGATGACGCCACCCGGGCGCCAGGGCGATGAAATGGTGCGTGGCCTTGCCAAGCGGCTGGTGGAGGTCGAACTGCTCGACCAGGCCAGTGCACTGTTGCAGCATCAGGTCGACAACCGGCTCAAGGGGGCAGCCAGGGCGCAGATCGCGGCCGATCTGGCCGCCATCTATCTGATGGATCGAAAGCCCGAGCGGGCATTGTCGGTCCTGAACCGGACGCGGCAGGCGAACCTGCCCTCGACGCTCGAACGCCAGCGCAATGTGGTCGAAGCCCGCGCTTTGACCGAGAGCGGCCGGCCGGATCTGGCGCTGGAACTGGTGCGCAACATGCGTGGTGGCGAGGTGGACCGGTTGCGGGCCGACACGTTCTGGGCGGCGCAAAGCTGGCGGGAAGCCGGCGAACAACTTGAGGCAATGTATGGGTCGCGCTGGTCTGACAGCATTCCGCTGGAGCAGATCGAGCGCAACGATGTGCTGAAGGCTGGAATCGCCTATTCTCTCGCCGGCGACCAGCTCAGCCTGGACCGGTTGCGGACAAAATATTCCGCCAAGATGTCCGACAGCCCGGAATCCTTCGCCTTTGACGTCGTGACGCGGCCCATTGAGGCGCAAGGCGTCGAGTTTCTTGAAGTTGCCCGCGGGGTGGCCTCCATCGACACGCTCACCACGTTCATGGATGAGTACCGCCGCCAGTACATGACACCGAATGACAGCACAGGCGGCGGGGCAATGGCGAACGCCCAGTCCTCGAACGGCTAAGGTGAACTGAGCCTCGCTTAGCCGCCGGTGCCGAAACTTCGCACAAGACTGCCGGCAACCAGGTTCCAGCCATCCACCAGCACGAAGAAGATCAGCTTGAACGGCAGCGAGATCACGACTGGCGGCAGCATCATCATGCCCATCGACATCAGGATGGAGGCAATGACCAGGTCGATGATGAGGAATGGCAGATAAAGCAGGAAGCCGATTTCAAAGGCCCGGCGCAACTCGCTGATCATGAAGGCCGGGATCAGGACCTGGAAGGACAGGTCCTGCGGCGTCTCCGGTGTGGTCTGTCCTGACAGTTCCTGGAACAGCGCCAGATCCTTCTCGCGCACCTGGGACAGCATGAAGGCATGGAACGGTTCGGACCCGCGCTCGAACGCCTGTTCGAACTCGATTGTTCCCTCCACCAGCGGCTTGACGCCCTCTTCATAGGCCAATTGCAAGGTCGGGGCCATGATGAATGCCGACAGGAACAGCGCAAGGGAGATCATCACCGAGTTCGGCGGTGCGGTCTGGAGGCCGATGGCCGAGCGCAGCAGGGACAGAACCACGACAATTCGCGTGAAGCAGGTCACCATGATCAGGATGGAGGGGGCAAGACTGAGGATGGTCAGCAGCGCGACCATCTGCACGGCCCGCTCGGTCACACTGGTGCCCTCGCCAAAGCCGATCGTGATTTCCTGGGCTTCGGCGGCACCGAGACCCAGGAACGGCAGCGCCAAAAGGCCGAGGAGGCCGGTCAGGACAAGGAAAGCGGGCTGGGCCAGGGAGGCCGGGCGGCTTCTGCCAGCCCGGGCTCCTACCAGGGGCAGGCCCGTCATTTCCGCCCTTGCACGCCAATCTCGGAGAGAAGGCGCGCCATCTCTTCCTCGATTGCATTGACACCGGCAACGTCACGGTTGCCAGCCTGAACTTCGACTTTCGGGGCTTCAACCGCCGGGGCCTCAACTGCCGGGACCTCGACAACAGCTTCGGAAACCGGAGCGACGGCCGGCGCGACAGCAACCGGGGAAGCGACAGGGACCGAAGAGGCTTGCGTGGGAACGACCAGATCGGCCGCCGTCAGTTTGATTTCCGGAATGACACCGGCGACCGGCTGGTGGGGACCGGAAGCCGGGCTGACCGCCGTCTCGCTGCCAACGGTTAGCGATGCGAGCGTGGCTGCGGCGGCAACGGTCTCGGTCGAGGCCTGCATTGGCTCGGGCCGGACTTCCAGTTCGAAGATGTCATCTCCCGCCGGCGCTGCTTCCTGGGGCGCCTTCTCCTCTGCCTGCACCTGCTCCTTCGCGGCGGCGCTGGTTGCCTGGGGAACTGGCGGTGTCAGCCGGACTTCGGAAGACATCGGAGCAACGGGCCGAGCGGTGGTGCCCGCTACTGGCCCACCCAGCCGGACGTCGGCCATGGCCGGTTCGCGCTTCGCTGGCGGAGTGACAAAGGGCGTTACTTCAGTGGCAACCGGAGCCGCTGCGGGTTCTGGCTGCTTGCGCGGGGGAATCGGGAAGCCACCGAACATCTTGGTGCCCGTTGCAGCTGGAGCTGCGGCGGGGGCAGGGGGTAGCGATGGCTTCTCGGCCTCTGTCACGACAGCTGGCGCAGCTGCAGCCTGTTGCGCGGCCAGGGGATTGGGGAATGCGGTCCGGGCACGGGCGGCAGGTCCCGAGGAGGGCGGTGTCAGCTGCCGTTTTACTTCCGGCTCGGGCGCAGGTCCCGTGCGCTCGGAGGATCTGGACAGGCTCCGGGCAAGGTCAGCGACGGCAGCTCCCGCTGCAGCCACCGATGCGCCGGCCTTTGACGTCAGGGTTGAGGCGGCTGCAGCAATGGCCTCGGTCGGGCGCGCAGGCTGCTGCGACAAGGCAGGCTGGACCTTGGCGGTGTCCGGATTGATGGCTCCGGCATGGGCTGCGGGCGCAGCCGGGGCACCCGTCTCAGGAGCCCGGCGCAGCGGTTCGCTCAGTGCGGCAATGCGCGGGCGCAGCGACTTGACGTTGGTCTCGTCCTCGCTGTCAGGCGCTGCGGCCTCGACGCGCGGTGTCGTGTTGCGGCTGCGCAGGGCAGCTAGGGCGGCTTCCTGTGCGGTCTGGCGGAGGGAAGAGGGGCGCGGTGCGGCGGGCGCCGGCGCGACCTGTTCCCTTACCTGTGCCCGCGAAGGGGCTTCAGGTACAGCGGCCGCCGGTTGCGGCGCCGCGGCGGCAGCCATAGTCACGGGGGCAACAGGGGCGTGTGCAGCCGAAGGGGCCGGGGCGACAGGCCAGGATGCAGGGGCTGCAGCATAGGGTTCCGGCTCGCCCTCAAACGGGGCCGATCCGTATTGCGGCGCCGGTTGCCCGGAAACCTGTCCGGTTCGCGGATAGGCCGCGGCAACGGGCGCGCCACGGACAATGGCTTGCTCTACGACGACATCGGTCGGTCCGCCCACGAGGATCAGGTGCTCAACATTGTCGCGGCGGACCAGCAGCAGACGACGGCGCGGGTCAATGTGCATGGCATCCATCACCGCGATGCGTGGTTGCCGGTTGCGGCCCGTGCTGATGCGGTTGCCGGTCAGTCGCCGCAGGACGAACAGGACGAGACCGATCAGGCCGAACACAATGGCGAGGGCGATGATGAAAGACATCACCCGGGCGATTCCGTCTCCCACGCCAAACGTTTCCGCGATCCATTCGTACATGCGAACCTCTTGAAGCCTAGACCATCAGGTGCAACGGTAAACCGCACGCTAGATGCTCTAACACATTTAGATCGATCGGCTTTTCAGCACTCACCGTTGCAGGTTGAATGCTTGCTGATCTCGTGATGGCCTGAAGCTATTCCGGCAGCCGGACACACTGTCCAGCGACCATTGGCCGTTTCTGGTGGTGTGCAGATATCATCTGAAGCCGATCAGGTATACTGTTGCGTCATTGTGCGGAGCTTGCCGGACCCTGACCCGGGTCCCCGACCAGCCTGTCGCGGTGATTCTTTCCAGTCATTAGGAAAGATTAACATCGCGCGGCAAAATTTGCCGAGTCCGGACGGGCGTGTCCGATTGCGTTTCCCGCAGAAATCCATGATTTCCACTGAAATGCGGCGCTAGTTTGAAATTGCAATAGGCTCAAGCTTAACCATTCGTTAACCATTTGACCGGCAACACTTGCCTAATCCGTTAACAAATGGTGACTCGCATGGCCTTGTCGGATCTTTCGATGTTCCGGGCGTTGAAGTCCAAGATGCACTGGCACCAGTCGCGTCAGGGCGTTCTGTCGGAGAATGTTGCGAATGCCGACACGCCCGGTTACCGCGCCCGGGACATGAAGGCCTTCGACCTCGACAAGCTGGACAACACCGGCAGCGCCGGCCTGTCCACCGCGATCACCCAGAAGAATCATCTGGCCGGTTTCATGACGGCGTCGTCGAACAAGAACACGAAGGTGGATTCCTTCGAGATCACGCCGGACGGCAACAGCGTGTCGCTGGAAGAGCAGATGATGATGGTGACGGCCAACCAGATGGACTACCAGGCCGCGACCAGTCTCTACACCAAGAGCATCGGGCTCATCCGCATCGCCCTCGGCAAGTCGGCGTAAGGAGCACTGTCATGGATCTTGTCAAATCCCTGTTCGTTTCGGCCTCCGGCCTCAAGGCGCAGAATGGTCGTATCCGCGTGATCGCGGAGAACATCGCCAACGCCGATTCCACCGGAAAGACCCCGGAGGAAGACCCGTATCGCCGCAAGATCCCGACCTTCAAGAACCAGTTCGACCGGGCATTGCAGGCCGAAACGGTGGCCCTTGGCCGCATCGAGGAAGACAGGTCGCAGTTTCCCACCCGCTACGAGCCGGGCCACCCGGCAGCAGATGCCAATGGCAATGTGCGGATGCCGAATGTGAATTCACTGGTGGAGAGCGTCGACATGCGCGAGGCGCAGCGCTCCTACGAAGCAAACCTGAACGTCATCGAAGCCACCCGCCGCATGTTGCAGCGGACCATCGATATCCTGCGCGGCTGATCGCCGGCACGCTGAGGAGCCTTGAGCCATGTCCATTCCCTCGATCGCGGCGAATGCCTACCAGAACATGTCACGGCTGACGAAGCCGATTGCGGCAGAAGCCGAGATGGCTCCAGCCGGCGGGGCGGACTTCGGCGGCCTGGTGCGGGATGCCGTGAACAACGTCGTGCAGGGCGGCCGCGAGGCCGACAAGATGGCGCTGGGTCTGGTCCAGGGCAAGGCGGACGTGGTTGACGTGGTGACCGCCATTGCCGAGACCGAGGTTGCGCTGGAAACCATGGTCACCGTGCGTGACCGGGTCATCGCAGCCTATGAGGAAATCATGCGCATGCCGATCTGATCGGCTTTTGCGCAGCGCTGAAAGCGGGGACAGGCATGACCGGACCTGAAGTCATGGACGTGGCACGCGAGAGTATCTGGACTCTCGTGCTTCTGGCTGCGCCAACGATGGTCGTCGGGCTCGTGGTCGGCGTGATCATCGCCCTGTTCCAGGCGCTGACGCAGATCCAGGAAATGACGCTGGTTTTCGTGCCGAAAATCCTGGCCATCTTCGTCACCATGGTTCTGACACTGCCGTTCATGGGCAGCTTGATGAGCACGTTCATGGCGCGCATTACCGACCTCATCCTGGCAACCGGCTGAAAGGGGACGGGCGGTGACGCTGGAACTGTCCTTCCTGCCGGCGATGGCTGCCATGTTCATGCTGATGTTCGCAAGGCTCGGCACCATGGTTATGCTGCTGCCGGCACTCGGGGAAAGTTCGATCCCGGGGCGGATGCGCCTGACCATCGCCCTGGCCGTGACCCTTGTGCTCTATCCGATGGCGTCACGCAGCTATCCGGCTGATCTCACCACGAACCTGCCGCAACTTGGGGTGCTGCTCGCCGGCGAGTTCCTGATCGGCTTTGCCATTGGATTGTCGGCGCGCATGATCACGGCGGCGTTGCAGATCGCCGGGACGATTATTGCCAGCCAGATTGGCCTTGCCTTCGCGATGGGCTCGGATCTGACCAATTCCGGCCAGCAAGGGGCCCTGATCGGAAACTACCTCTCGATCCTGGCGGTGACGCTGGTGTTCGTCACGGACGCGCATTTTCTGATCATCGCGGCGCTGCATGACAGTTTCACCCTGTTTCCTCCTGGCGACCTGATGCCGGTCGGCGACTTTACCAAAGTGGCCGTCGATACGTTTGCCCATGTCTTTTCGATAGCGGTGCGCATGAGCGCGCCCTTCATCGTTGTGGGGCTTGTGTTCTATTTTGGTCTCGGCTTGCTCAACAAGCTGATGCCACAGATGCAGATTTTCTTTATCTCGATGCCGGTGAACATCACGCTCGGCATCGTGCTCCTTCTGGTCCTGATCGGGACGATCATGTCCTGGTATCTCACCCATTTCGCCGAGCAGATCGGCCGATATACGGCGGGGTAGGAGCGCTATGGCTGAAAGCGGCGACGACGCCGAGAAAACCGAGGACCCCACGCAAAAACGCCTCACGGAGGCGATGCAGCGCGGGGATGTCGCAAAGTCCCAGGAAGTCTCGACGTGGTTCCTGATGGCGGGAACCGCGATGGTGGTTGCCTTTTTCGCGCCGACGGCGACGCGAGATCTCGGCGCGCATCTGAAGTGGTATCTCGAACAGGCGGCAACGATCCAGGCGGATGGCAATGCGCTGACGGATCTGCTGTGGGACGTCGGCTTTGTCATGGGGGCAGTGCTGGGCCTGCCGTTCCTGCTTCTGCTGCTGATGGCCGTGGCCGGCAACATGGTGCAGCACAGCCTCATCTTCAGTGCCGAGGCGCTGAAGCCGAAACTGTCCAAGGTTTCCCCTCTGTCCGGCTTCAAGCGGCTGTTTTCGGCCGACAGTCTGATCAATTTCGCAAAGGGGATCGTGAAGATCACGGTGGTCTCGATCCTGATGATTGCGGTGTTGTGGCCGCAGCGGGACCGGGCCGAAACCATCATTTTTGCGCCGGAACTGGTGATGCTGGAGGAAACACGCCAGATCATCCTGCAACTGATCGGGGCGATCCTGGCGGTCATGACCATCGTTGCGGCCGGCGACTACCTGTGGCAACGGCGCAAGTGGTTCGAAAAGCAGAAGATGAGCCAGCGTGAGGTCAAGGAAGAGTACAAGCAGACGGAAGGTGACCCGCTCATCAAGGGCAAGATCCGGCAGTTGCGCATGGAGCGCAGCCGTCGCCGCATGATGGCCGCCGTGCCGCAGGCAACCGTGGTCGTGACCAACCCGACGCACTATGCCGTCGCGCTCAAATACGATGAGGCGATGGGCGCGCCACAGTGTATTGCAAAGGGCACGGATGCGGTGGCGCTGAAGATCCGGGAAGTCGCCAAGGGGGCAAATGTACCGGTGATCGAGAATCCGCCACTGGCCCGTGCGCTTTATGCCAGTGTTGAAATCGACCAGTTCATTCCGGAAGAACACTATAAGGCGGTCGCGGAAGTCATCGGATTCGTTTACCGGATGCGGAAAACCCGGAGCTGGCGCGCGAATTAGCGCGACGCGAGTTGAATTTCGCCGCCGCCCGCAGAATGCTGGCGCAGGTGCCGAATCCCGCCGGGCGGGAGGGAGATGGTCAGGAATGAGCGACAGGGACGGGGAGCCGGCAGCGCCGGTAGTCGATCGGGGCGAGCGAACCGGCAATATTGCCGTGCTGCTTGTGCTGGCGCTTGCCCTGGTGGGCGCGGCAACAGCCTTTGCCGTCATGGGGCAGGAGGCGTCCGAACCCTATGTTCTCGGGCTTCTCGGCATCCTGGCGGTGGTCGGGGTATTTTCATTGTTTGCCGGGGCTATCGGACTGCTGCGGTTTGCGCCGCGTGCCCCGGTCAACCCGCTCGGGGCAGCGTTTCTCGACAGTCTGGATGATGGGGCGATCGTTACCGACTCTGATGGCCGGATGATCTACGCCAACCAGGCCTATGCGCAGCTGACCGGTGCCGAATCGGCTGCTGACGTGCGCACCGTCGAACGCGTATTTTCCTCTGATCCCGATGCCGCCGACGTGATCTTCCGTCTGTCGCAGGCCATGCGCGAGGGGCGCCGGGTGCAGGAAGAGGTTCGGCTGCCCTATGCGCTGGATGGCAGCGATGGCGGTGCGCGCTGGTACCGGGTGCTGGTGCGGCCGTTGGCTGTTGCGCGCAAGGAAGGCGGCTCCGGCCGCCGCATGACCGTCTGGCAGCTGGCCGACATCACCCGCGACCGCAGCGACCAGGAAAGCTCGTTCCAGGAACTGCAGCGCGTGATCAATTTTCTCGATCATGCGCCGGCGGGGTTCTTCTCTTGCGATGCGCGGGGCAAGCTCGTCTATCTCAATGCCACCCTCGCGGATTGGCTCGGCTATGACCTTGCCCAGTTCCAGGCGGGTGAAGTGGCATTGTCGCAGATCATCCATGGCGACGGGGCTGAACTGGTCCGCTCTGTGCGTGGCACGGCCGGCGAGGTGAAGAGCGAGACCTTCGATCTGGATCTTGTGACCCGGAACGGCCGTGGTGTTCCAGTTCGCCTGCTGCACCGGGTGCCCTTCGGGGCTGATGGCATCGCCGGCGACAGCCGCACGCTGGTGCTGAACCGGTCGCGCGGCGAGGAAGTGGCCGAAGCGCTGCGGGCGGCGGAAGTCCGCTTCGCCCGGTTCTTCAACAACACGCCGATCGCCATTGCCTCGCTCGATGCTGAGGGCCGGGTGTTGCGCACCAACGCCCCGTTCCTGCGCCTGTTCGGTGCCGCTGACCCGACATCGGATGGCACACGGCTGCAGGACTTCGTCACCGGACCGGGCCGCGAGGAACTGACCAAGTCGCTGGCCGCTGCCTCCAAGGGCATCGGCGCCATCGCCCCGCTGGATCTGCCGCTGGCCAAGTCCTCCGACGGCCGCTCGGCAACGTTCTATGTCTCGGCCGTGCAGGACGGGGCAGGGGATGGCGAGGTGGCCATTGTCTACGCTCTCGAGACGACGCAGCAGCGTGCGCTGGAAGCGCAGTTCGCCCAGAGCCAGAAGATGCAGGCCATTGGCCAGCTTGCAGGTGGCGTGGCGCATGACTTCAACAACGTCCTGACCGCGATCATCGGCTTCTCCGACCTGTTGCTTGCCAGCCACCGGCCGACCGATCCGTCGTTCCAGGACATCATGAACATCAAGCAGAACGCCAACCGGGCGGCGGGCCTTGTCCGCCAGCTGCTGGCCTTCTCGCGCCGCCAGACGCTCCGGCCGCAGCAACTGGCGCTCAATGATGTGCTCGCCGACCTGACCGTGCTGCTTGACCGGCTCTTGGGCGAAACCATCGAGCTGAAGATGGTGCATGGCCGCGACTTGTGGCCGGTGATGGCGGACGTCAACCAGCTGGAACAGGTCATCATGAACCTGGCGGTGAACGCGCGCGATGCCATGGCGGAGGGCGGGTTGCTCACCATCCGCACCGGAAATGTGAGCGAGCAGGAGTCCACCCGCTTCGACAACACCCGCGGCATGCCGCCGGGCGAGTACACCATGATCGAGGTGGTCGATACCGGCACGGGCATGTCGCCGGAGATCATGGAAAAGATCTTCGAGCCGTTCTTCTCGACCAAGGAAGTGGGCAAGGGCACCGGCCTTGGCCTGTCCACGGTCTATGGCATTGTCAAGCAGACCGGCGGCTACATCTTCTGCACCTCGGAAGTCGGCTCCGGCACCACCTTCCGCATCTTCTTCCCGCGCCACATCCCCAAGGAAGTGCCCGTCGTCGAGAAGAAGCAGGTCGAGGAGCCGGAAAAGGTCAAGGATCTCACCGGCTCGGCGACCATTCTTCTTGTCGAGGACGAGGAAGCCGTGCGGGCCTTCGCCGCCCGCGCGCTCGCCTCGCGCGGCTACACCGTGCACGAGGCGTCCTCTGGCACCGAGGCGCTGGAGGTGATGGAAGAGACCGGCGGTACCATCGATCTGGTGGTGTCTGACGTGGTCATGCCGGAAATGGATGGCCCGACGCTGCTGGTCGAACTGCGCAAGACCCGGCCGGACCTCAAGATCATCTTCGTGTCGGGTTACGCTGAGGATGCCTTCGAGGAAAACCTGCCGGCGCATGAGAAGTTCTTCTTCCTCGCCAAGCCCTTCACGCTGAAGCAGCTGGCGACGACCGTGAAGGACGTGCTGTCGAGCTGAGGAACAGGCGTCCGGACGTCCTGGTGCGACGTCCTTGATCGTGTTTCAGGTCTCCGGGGCTGGAGAGGTCGGGCAGTAAAGGCCCGTTCAACCAACCCGGAGACATTGATGTCCACCTCCTCCTTCCTCGTCGGTGCCACGCTTGTGCTTGTGGCCGCCTCGCCCGCTTTGGCCGCCAGTATTGGCTTCCGCGAAACCGAAACCGGATCCGGCGGCGACCGTCCGCTGCATGTCAGCCTCTGGTATCCCGCCAGGGGCGG
This sequence comes from Pannonibacter sp., assembly GCF_051860505.1. NCBI lineage: Bacteria > Pseudomonadati > Pseudomonadota > Alphaproteobacteria > Hyphomicrobiales > Stappiaceae > Pannonibacter > Pannonibacter sp. The sequence goes on from NZ_JBHYDX010000035.1 coordinate 28,042, forward strand.
CGGTACGCTTGGTATTGTTGGCGAGAACCGGGTCTTTCATGGCATTGAAGCGGTTCGTGATGCGGTGCCTGATGGTCAGGACCATCCGCTTGTCGTCCTGTCGCATGGCTATGGCGGCAGCTGGCGCAATCTTAACTGGCTTGCCGGCGAGCTGGTGGCGCAAGGCTATGTTGTTGCCGCGCCTGATCACCCCGGCACCACGACCTTCAACCGGGACCCGGCATTCGCGGCTGAGATCTGGGAACGGCCGAAGGACCTGTCCCGAGTCATCGATGCCGTGCTGGCTGATCCGGCCCTGGCCGGTGACGTGGATGCCAGCCGGATCGCAGCCATCGGGCACTCGCTGGGCGGCTGGACCGTCACCGCGGCGGCAGGGGCAAGGTTCGATACACGGCGCTTTGCCGAAGACTGCGCAAAAGGGCACAGCCCGCGCGCCTGCGGCCTGTTGCAGGAACTGGGGCTCGACAATCCGCGCGTTGAAGCGGACCTCAAGGATCCACGCATCGGTGCCTTCGTCTCGCTCGACCTCGGGTTGGCGCGCGGCTTCACTCCTGAGAGCCTGAACCAGCTGGGCGTCCCGGCGCTGATCTTCGGTGCAGGCGTGGACATCGGCGATCTGCCGGCGCGGCTGGAGTCCGGTTATCTTGCCGAGCATCTGCCCGCTGTAACGTCAACCTATGTCGAGATGCCCGACGCAATGCATTTCAGTTTCATGCAGTTGTGCAAGCCAGGCGCGGTCGAACTGATCGAAGAAGAAACGCCCGGCGACGGCATCGTCTGCAAGGATGGTCGCGGACGCAGCCGCGAGGACCTGCATTCCGTTATCTCAGCTGAGGTCATCGACTTCCTCGGCAAGGCGCTCGCAAAACCGCGATAAACGTGGGCTCAAGGTGCTTCTGGGCTCTCTGATGTCACCCCGGCCGAGCAACGTGAGAGCCGGGGCCTACTCGCTTCCAGATCGGCGAGGAGAGTTTCGCAGCGCCACGGCAGGCATTCTGCAGCTTATCGGAATTTGTGGCGCAGCCCTGTCACAGTTTGCCGCTCTGCAAACGAGTAGGCCCCGGGTCTGCGCTGCGCTCCGCCCGGGGTGACACGTGGAGGGATGCGGGCAAAACTGGGAGGCTGGTTGCCTTGGGCGGAGCGGCGGTCGTCGCTGGTCTCGGGGGCGTATCTACCCTCTGCCGTCACCCCGGCCGAGCGGAGCAAGAGCCGGGGCCTACTCGCTTCCAGAGCGGTGCGGCGAGCGCCGCAGCGCTGCGACAGCTCGGCAGCCTTTGGCGCACCCCTGCCAGTCTCCGCTTCTCTGCAAACGAGTAGGCCCCGGGTCTGCGCTGCGCTCCGCCCGGGGTGACACAGGGAGGCGTGCGGGAGAAACGGGGTGCCGGTTGCCTTAGGCGGAGCGGCGGTAGTCGCTCGGGGTCATGCCGGTGACGCGGGCGAACTCGCGGTTGAAGTTGGACTTGGTCTGGAAGCCGCAGTCGAACATGATTGTGGTCACCGGCTGATCCGTTTCCTTCAGCAGGCGCTGGGCCTCGGCAATGCGGTACTCGTTGACCACCTGCGATACGTTGCGTCCGTGAGCCCTGTTTATGGCACCTGAAATCTGGCGCGCCGGCAGTCCGGCGCGGCGGGCAAGGCGGGTCAATGTCAGGTCCGGATCCCGGTAGAGCTTCTGCTCATGCATCAGGCGCTCGATGCGCGACAGTGTGCGGGCGTCTTCGTCTGGATCTGGCAGCGCCTGTGGCGATGATGCCGGTTCAGCGGCAGCGGGTGCTCCCGGCTCGATGGCCCCTGGCTGGCTGCGGCCGATGACCATGATGGCATAGGCAATTACCGGCAAGGTCAGCATGTTGGCGATGCTGACGATTGAAGCCGCATGCCGGCCGCCGAAGAGATCGAAGTCGGCAGCGATCGCCAGGTCCACGACGCCTGAACCAACCAGCACGACACCGGCGAACACCACCGCCCGGCGCGCGTCCGGCGCATCGCTCAGCCTTGCATCGACGAGTTGGTCTGCCCCGGCCGCCGCCTGCCGCAACAGGGCAGCGCCATAGCCGAAGAACAGCCCCGCCAGCACGAGGTCGACAGGCGGGTGCCACTGGTTCCAGGTCGCGCTGAGGATCAGGACCAGCGCTGGACCGGCCGCGTGGTGCCATGCATGGCGGAGGGGCTGGCGCGCAAGGCTGGTGAAGGAAAGCCAGGCGAAGGGCGGCAGCAGGGACGCGACAATCGGCTGCAGCATCCGCAGCGCGGGCAGGTCAACCGTCCAGCGCAACCCGACGACGGCTGTCAGGAGCATGCAGCCGCCGATGAACACGGTCGCGGCCGTCGGGCGAAAGCCGCTCCGCTGCAGGCTCTGCACCAGCAGGATCAGCAACAGCAGCGCCAGCACAAAGGGGAGCGGGATGGCCGGCATCACGGTGGATTGGCTTCCATTGGCAGCGACAGCACCGCCTTCTGATGCGGCGCGTCAGGCAGGAGTGCCGGGCAGGCGCATCAGACTGCCGGGCAGCCGGAAGACTGTTCGGCGCGGGACTTGAGGCCCTTCAGGCTGTCCATGGTGTTGGCGTTGCCGGGCAGGACGAAGCTCTGCTCCAGGGCGGTGCGGGCGTTGTTGATCACCGCCAGGTCCTGCACCGCGAGGGTGCTGCAGGGCGCCCCGGTGAAGCGGACACGTACGCGGATGACCCGGTCGCCATTGTCGGAGGGGCCGAACTCGGCATCGAGCGCCGGGTTGGCATCCGTCATCTTGCGCTCGATCACCACCATGTTGGCATCCTGTTGCACCACCGGTGTGCCGCGCTGGGATGCGCTTTCGACCAGTGCCGCGCGCACCTGTTCCGGGCTGGCTGCGATGGTCAGCGACTGGGCGCCGGCGGGCACGGACAGGGCGGGCTGGGCTGGAAGGGCAGGGGCCGTCGGCATTGGCCGCGAGGACTGGCAGGCGGCAAGAGTGGCGGCGAGTGCGACGACGGTGAGCGACTGGCGCATGGCGCGATCCTTGGGCTTGGCCGGTTCGGTCGGCAACCGGGGCGTCGGTGCAACCTGTGCTAACCGGCGCCCTGTTTCAGAAACGTTCTAGGACAATGGTTCATCACATAACCAGATCCGGCATGAAAGGAAGGTCTGTCACGCCGATATCCACCCCCAACTGTGACAGGAGTGTGGTGATCTGCCCACGATGATGGGTTTGGTGATTGAACATGTGGCTGACCAGAAGCCAGCGAGGGCGGGTGCTGATGCGGCTGCCGTCGGTGCTGGTCCAGGTGAGATCGCCGGCCAGCCACTGCGGCGTCAGGTCCAGCGTCCAGTCAAGGATGCGGCCGCAATGCTCCAGATGCGCCTGGCGCAGGTCGTCAAAATCATCGTGGATATCAACGCCCATGCCGCGATGGGCAGCGGGTGCGCCGGTGAAACGGCCCATCCAGACGAGGTCACCAAACAGGATGTGGTTGAGGGTCGAGTGGATCGAGCGGAAATACGCGCCGCGATCCGCCTTGCGCGCTGCATCGTCAAGGTCAGCTGCGGCGCCGTAGAGTTTCGAGGTCATCCAGGAATTGTAGGCGGCGAACCGCTGGTAGAGCGCTGGATCGGACATGACCTAACCTTGCTGTTCGTGGACGCATTTCGCGTCCCTCGAGGATCAGAATGTTTCCCCGGTGCGGAAGCCGTCGCCGCCGGAGGAACTGCCACCGGATCCGCTCCGGGAGCCGCCGCCAGATCCGCCACCGAGCCCCCCTGGGAAGCCGCCGCCGATACCGCCGCCGAACCCTCCGGGCAGGCCGGCCTGGCGCCGGTTGGACGGTTTGCGGCTGTGCGAGCGCTTGGCCCGGGCCCAGTAGTCGGCGCCTGTTATGGCGCCCTTGACCAGTTCGCCGAGCAGCACCGTGGTCAGGTTGTCGTCCTTGAAGGTGGAGTCCCAACCATCAAAGCCGCTCTGTCGGAACTGGCCGGCAACCTTGGTCAGTTCCTCGCGCCGGCGCGACAGGTCGCGCTGCAACTCCTTGTCCTGACGTACTTCGCGGGTCAGGTCATCCACCTGCGCCTCGATGTCCTGCAACTGGCGGACCAGTTTCTCGTCCTCAGGTGAGGGCGTATCCAGCGCGGCACGGAACAGGTCCGTGAGATCGGTCATCTTCAGGGCTTCGGCCAGTTTGCCTTCGGCTGCCTTGTAGGTGTCGTCCTCGCCGCTGGCATAGCGCTGCAACTCGGCACTCAGCGCTGCGATTTCCCGCTCAAGCTCTTCGAGCGCCTGATCCTGCGCCACGATGGCGGCTGCCTTCTGCTCGACGACGGCGTTGAGATCCTGGCCGGCAAGCTCAGCTGCTGCCTTGCGCTGTGCCTGTTGCAACCTGTCCAGAGCCTCGGCTGCCTCCACCTCGACACGGGTGGCATGGGCGGCCAGCCGCTCGGGGATTTCGGTCAGCATGACATAGTTGGGACGCGCGGCTTCGAATTGGATGAGACGGGCCACCCAGCGATCAAGACTGCGGATCAGGCCGGTCGAGGCATAGGACGAGGTGCCGAACCCGCGTTGCAGCAGATACAGGAACAGCGGGTCGTTCTCATAGGCCTTGCCCTTTTCCGCCTTGTCGGCGGCTGCGGTCGCGGCCTTCGACATTGCGGCCTCGGCCATTGTCTGCGCCGTCTCGGCGGCCTGTTTCAGGGCCTGATAGGCGCTGTCGGCGGCAAGTTGTTCGCCGAGCTTACCGGAGAGCTGTTCCAGCTGATCCTCGGCACTATCGCGCGCGTCCGCCAGCTTTTCCCGTTCGCGCTGCAGTTCTGCCCGTCGGGCCTCCTTGACGCGAAGGCGCTCGTTCAGGGCTGCAATCTCCTTGGACCGTGTTTCAAGCAGCAGGCGCGCGCCCTTTGATGCGCCGCCCAGCCGGTTGTCGATGTCATCGGCCTTGCCCGTGTCGAGACGGAAGCGGGCAAGCGCAGCGAACACGTCGCCCTGCTGCGCGTGCAGGTCGGAGACCGAGCGGGTGGCCCGTTCGATCCGGTGGTTGAGTTCGGCTTCCTCGCGGCGCAGGTCGGCCAGCGCCTGTTCGATGGAGCCGAGGGTCTGGCGTCCGCTCAGCATCTGGCCTTGCTCCTCGTGTTCGCCCGCACCGTTACCATTGTGTGATCGCTCCGTTTTCGACCTTCATAGCCCAGTCGATGGCGAGCTTGCCACGGGCCTTGGTTCCGAGCACGGCGTCCTGGACAATGCCGTCCTTGGCCTTGTCGTCGCGGATCCGGTTGAAGACGGCTTCCGGGACGCGCTGGCCCCAGATGGTGACGGTCTTGGGCTTGCGATCTTCTTCCGACACGATGGTCCGTGGTAATGCCTTGCCGTCCGGGCCGATGGCCTCGACCACGAGATAGAAGTTCCGCGTTGCGCGGTTGACGTCCGGGATGCGGGTGACGCCGGTCGGTGTCCCGGGCCGCGAGACGATGCGCACCTCGAAACGGGTGCTCAGCTCCGCCTCCAGCGCGGCGAGATCCGCGACCGCCTTGCGGGCGGCCGTCAGATCCTTGGCCTCAATGGCGCGGTCAGCGTCGGTGGCAAGGGTGACAGCCTGGGTCAGTGCCGCCGGATCCTGGCTCAGCCGGTCGATGGCTCCGGTGAGCCGGGCGACCTCGGCGGGAATGTCGGTGGTCAGTTCCTGTGCCAGTGCCGCCGCAGCCCGCTCCCGGGGCGCAACGACAAGGGTTTGCCAGCCGATGACGGCGGCGACGATCAGCGCCAGGGCAATCCCGCCGAACTTTGCAATCACGCCCCGGCGAATATACGCAAGCGCCAGCGTCCGTGACAGACCGGCAGCAGGTGGTGCATAGACGAAACGGTCCTGTTTCAGCCCGCTGACGCCCTGTTCGAGGATATGGTCGGGAACCGATATTCCCTGCGAGGCATAGATTTCGCGCAGCCGCGCAATCAGCGCTGCATCGCTCGTGTCCTTGCCGAGTTCCCTCTGGACCAGGGCGTCATCGTGGCGGAGCGTGTCCACCACATCCATCGCCATCATCAGGTCGTCGAGGGGCGGCTGCCCTGCATTCGCCGTATCGGCCATCGAGATCCTCCAACCCGCATATGGGTCCGTGGAGTGCGCTTGAAAAGAGCTGCTGCAGCCACACCGAAGTTGCCGGGGGCCATGCCCCTGGCCCCGTCAGTGTGGCCGCCGGCGCATGGGGTCAGCGCAGGGCCGCACCTTCGGCGGTCAGCTTGGCGAGGCGGCGCTTGCCGTCTTCCACTGCCACGCGGATTTCCTCCGAGTTCTTCGTCGACATCTCGCGCATCTCGTTGATGATCTGGCGGGAATTTTCCTGGAAGGAAATCACGCTGTCGACGAGCTTCTTCACCGAGGCTGCCTGGACGGTCGGGCCATAACCGGCCTTGATCGCCGCTTCCTGCACCGCGCCGCCGATCTCGGCGAGGGTCTCCAGGCTCTTGTTGACCCCGTCCTTCATGGCGTTCAGCGTCTCGGTCGATTCATGCAGGCCCTGCAGGCCGGTGAAGGACGCGTTCAGCGCGGTCAGCACGGACTCGTTGGTGGAGAAGAAGCTGACCGACTGGGCGTAGACGCGTTCCTTGGCGTTGGTGGTCTGCAGCAGGCGGACCATGATCACTTCGGAGGTGTTGTAGCCGATGGTCAGGTTGTCGGCGAGATCCTTGGCGACCTGGTAGCGCTTTTCCTCGTCCTGCATCAGGCGCATCTGCTCGTCCCGTGCCAGTTCAAGGCGGGCCTTGGCGGCGGCATCCGTCCCGGTGTAGGCGGAGACTTCCGCCGAGGCGGCTTCAAGGGCGGCCTTTGCCGCGTCAAGCTTGGCGGTCGCCGTGTTGAGCACTTCCAGCGCCAGTACCTCGGCCTGCTTCAGCGCACCGCGATAGTCGCGGTAGGCGTTGAGGATGACCTGTTCGCGCTGGATCTGGTCCTTGGTCGCCTTGGCAACCTCGATATAGGTCTTGCGGATGTCGTCGAAGCGGTCGGAAATCGAGCCGCGACGCATGTCGCGCCAGCGATTGGACAGGTTCTCCATGAAGGAGATTTTGCCGTCGGCGAGCTGGTCGACCAGCGCCTTGGCATCGTCACGGATCGAGTTGAAGGCTTCGGTGATGGTCTCGTAGCGCTCGCCGATCGACATCGCCTGGATCTGCGTGCGGACAACCTCGTTGAAGGTCGATGCCTGACCGAGAGTGCGGGTGATGACCGCGATCTTGTCGGGCGACAGATCGGAGATCTGCTCCAGCAGCGCATTGATCGGCGCATCCGCCTGGGTTTCGGGCATCAGGCCCATGTCGCGCAGGGCGCCCACGGCCTTGTCGAGGTACTGGAGGGGAGAAAGCGCAGTCGTATCGGTCATTTGCCGCTCCTTGTTCATGGACGGGAGGCAGGCTCCCGCCATGGCATCCGCCGGCCGTTCGGCCGTTGTTGTCAAGCCTTTCGGCCTGTTTTGCGGACGCCGGCCAGCTGTTCTGCCCGAAAGCTGCCGCTGCGTCCCGTTCCTGCCCCTTTGGCGCCCGCGCGGCGGACGATGAGAGCATCACCACCCTGGAGATGCCTTCATCCCGGCCACTCGCATGGCGCAGTGCACCAAGTAGGTCAGCCCGGTGCGATGAAGTCAACGCCTTGGCAGGTCAGGTCAATCATATCCGTGCAGCCTGTAACCGGAACGTGACACTGCGTCATGTACCCCGTGGGAGGCCAAACGCAGATATCAGACCTCCACGCGGCCCGGCTCGGAAGCGTCAGCTTGTGGTCAGGGCCACGGCGATGGCGGCGGCCAGGCGGGCGTTGTTCCGCACCAGGGCAATGTTGGTCACCAGGCTGCGGCCCTTGGTGAGTTCAAAGATTAGCGCCAGAACGAAAGGCGTGACAGCCTTGCCGCGAATGCCGCGGCGGTCCGCCTCGGCAATGGCGGCGTCGATGAAGCCGGCCATCTCGGTCTGCGGGATTTCGGCGTCCGCCGGCACCGGGTTGGCCACGAGCACACCGCCGTGGTCGCCGAAGATCTGACGGGCCCGGATCAGCCGGGCCAGGTCTTCCGCGCTGTCCATCCGGTACGGGGAGGGCAGGCCGCTGGTGCGCGACCAGAAAGCCGGCACTTCGTCCACGCCATAGGAGACAACCGGCACGCCGCGCGTTTCCAGGACTTCCAGTGTCTTCGGGATGTCGAGCAGGGCCTTGGCGCCTGCACAGACGACGCAGACCGGGGTGCGCGAGAGTTCGTCAAGGTCGGCAGAGACGTCAAAGCTCGTCTCCGCGCCCTTGTGCACGCCGCCGATGCCTCCCGTGGCGAACACCGCAATACCGGCCACATGCGCTGCCATCATCGTGGCGGCAACCGTGGTGGAGCCGGGGCGTCCGGTGGCGACCGCGATGGCAAGATCGGCGCGCGAGCACTTCATCACGCCGGTGGCCTGGCCAAGACGGTCGAGATCGACGTCATCGAGGCCAATGCGGATGCGGCCGTCGAGAACGGCGATCGTCGCCGGCACGGCGCCTGCCGCGCGGATGTCCGCTTCCACCTGGCGGGCGGTCTCGACATTCTGCGGGAATGGCATGCCATGGGTGATGATGGTGGATTCCAGCGCGACCAGCGGCAGGCCCTTCGAGCGTGCCTCGGCAACTTCGCGGGAGAACTGCAGCAGGCTGCTGGCATCGGCCGGCAGGGCAGGGGAAAGCGGGGTGGCGGACATGGCGTGTTCCTTGTGGCGTTGGATCGGGTTCAGCCGTCGCGGCTGGTGGCAAATGAGGGCGTGCGGACAAAAGACGCGCGGATCATCTGGCCAGAACAGGGCAGATGTTGTCCCAGGCAAGGCTCGGCGCAACCGCGCCCGTTGTCTCCAGCGTCAACCGGGCGGCGACCAGCCCGGCATGGGCGGCGTCCTCCAGCGGCAGGCCTCGGGCGAGCCCGGCCAGGGTTCCCGCGATCAGGGCGTCGCCGGCCCCGGTGACATCGATGATCTCGACTGCGCCCGGCTCGATCTGCAGCGGCCTGCCGTCCTCGACAATCGTCAACAGTCCGGCCCCGTCGCTCAGCATGACTTGTCGCGGACCAAGGGCGGCAACAGCCAGGGCCAGCGGAACAGCCGGAGTGGCTTCGGCAAAGCCGGTCCAGGCGGCAGCTTCCGCCCGGTTCAGAAACACAAGGTCGAGCCGTCCGGCGAGGGCGGCAAGGCGCGGCGCCTTGGCACTGGAGACGGCATCGGCAACCAGAAGCCGCTTGCCAGCCCGTTCGGCCAGTTCTGCCAGTGCGTCATCGGGCAGGTTGGCCTCGGCGAACCAGATCGGGCATGCGTCAAGAAGTCCGGCGGCATGGGCAATGAACCCCGCGTCGAGGCTGTCCGTGATGGTGGTGTCGCAGATTGCGCCTGCAAGGCTGCCATCCGGATCATGCAGGGCGACATAGCGGCCAGTCGGCAGGTCTGCTCGCGCCAGTGCGGACAGGTCGATCCCGTCTTCCGACAAAAGCCGGTGAAGGCTGGTCCCGTCGCTGTCCGTTCCCACGGCGCCGGCGAGACGAACCGGAACGCTAAGCCGGGCAAGGGCGCGGGCCACATTGGTGGCCACGCCGCCGGGGGTCATGGCAATCGCGCCCGGCGTCGAGGTCTCGCGCAGGACGGGTCTTGCGCCATGGGCGATGAGATCGGCATGGACAGCGCCGAAGCAGGCGATGGCGCGGGGGTTCATCATGGACAACCTGTGGCCGGGACCTGGGTGAAGTTAGGGCCCCTCCTTGCAATCCGATGTCAGGCGGTGCCGGACGCCTTGACGGAAAACTTTAAGGGACAAGCGGGCGGCGTATCAGGACCGGCTTGCGCGAGCAAGCCAGCTGATTCCCGGGGTCTTGCGAATTTCGTTTTGCAGGCTGCAAATTTACGTTGCGGAATTTTTGTGCGAATGAGCGCGAACATACACGGAACGAATTGATTTTTCAGATGAAAAATCAATTGTGTAAATGGGCTTGGCAAGTGAGAACAAAAAAGGTACAAAAGCTGAGTTTGAAACAGCGGGTCCATCGTGGAATAAGGAGCCTCGCACCATGTCGCAAAGTTCACTTCGCCTTGTAGAGAGCAGCCAGATGGACAAGACCAAAGCGCTCGATGCCGCGCTGTCACAGATTGAACGGGCCTTTGGCAAGGGATCCATCATGCGGATGGGGGCCGGCCAGGTGGTCGAGGTCCAGACGGTTTCGACCGGTTCGCTCGGGCTTGATATCGCGCTGGGCATCGGCGGCCTGCCGCGAGGCCGTATCGTCGAGATCTATGGCCCCGAATCCTCGGGCAAGACCACGCTGGCCCTGCATACGATTGCCGAAGCCCAGAAGGCGGGCGGCATCTGTGCCTTCGTCGATGCGGAACATGCTCTGGATCCGATCTATGCCCGCAAGCTTGGCGTCAATCTCGATGACCTGCTGATCTCGCAGCCCGATGCCGGCGAACAGGCGCTCGAGATCGCCGACACGCTGGTCCGCTCCGGCGCGATCGAAGTTCTGGTCATCGATTCCGTTGCCGCCTTGACGCCGAAGGCGGAACTTGAAGGTGAGATGGGCGACAGCCTGCCCGGCCTGCAGGCGCGCCTGATGAGCCAGGCGCTGCGCAAGCTGACGGCGTCGATTTCCAAGTCGCATACCATGGTGATCTTCATCAACCAGATCCGCATGAAGATCGGCGTGATGTTTGGCTCGCCCGAGACCACCACCGGTGGCAACGCGCTGAAATTCTATGCCTCCGTCCGTCTCGACATTCGCCGCATTGGCTCGATCAAGGACCGCGAGGAAGTTGTCGGCAACCAGACCCGCGTCAAGGTGGTCAAGAACAAGCTCGCCCCGCCGTTCCGCCAGGTCGAGTTCGACATCATCTACGGCGAAGGTGTGTCGAAGTCGGGCGAACTGGTCGATCTCGGTGTCAAGGCCGGCATCGTCGAGAAGTCCGGCGCCTGGTTCTCCTACAACAGCCAGCGGCTCGGTCAGGGCCGTGAAAACGCCAAGCAATTCCTGCGCGACAATCCGGCCATATCCGATGAGATCGAGCTGGCGATCCGCCAGAATGCCGGTCTTCTGGCCGATGCGATCATCGCCGATGACAGCAGCGGCGACGACACCGACGACTAAGCTCGGCCTCCAGCCGATGTGGCTGATGCGATCTTGCTGACTTTCAAAGCCCCGGGGCCTCCTCCGGGGCTTTTGCTTTGCCGGCCGCCGCCAGGGCCTCGCCGCTGGACACACAATGGGGCGAAAGATAAAAGGCTTTGAATTGCTTGGGCGGATTGACCCGGTGCAGCGTCCGCTGTGATGCGCGCCCGGAGTTGCCTGCCGAGCCCGGGACAGACAAGAGCGAGACCCAGATGAGCGGCGTAAACGAGATCAGATCAGCGTTTCTGGACTACTTTGCCAAGAATGATCACCAGGTCGTGGACTCCAGCCCGCTGGTGCCGCGCAATGATCCGACGCTGATGTTCACCAATGCCGGCATGGTGCAGTTCAAGAATGTCTTCACCGGCCTTGAAAAGCGCGATTACGCCCGCGCGGTGACGTCGCAGAAGGTGGTGCGGGCCGGCGGCAAGCACAATGACCTCGACAATGTCGGCTACACCGCCCGTCACCACACCTTCTTCGAAATGCTCGGCAACTTCTCCTTCGGCGACTATTTCAAGGAGCGGGCCATTGAACTGGCCTGGAACCTGATCACCAAGGAATATGGCCTGCCGCAGCACCGCCTGACCGTCACCGTCTATTCCGAAGACGACGAGGCGCATGGGCTGTGGAAGAAGATTGCCGGCCTCAGCGACGACAAGATCATCCGCATCCCGACCGCCGACAATTTCTGGAGCATGGGTGACACCGGCCCCTGCGGCCCGTGCTCGGAAATCTTCTATGACCATGGCGACCACATCTGGGGCGGTCCTCCGGGATCGCCGGAGGAAAACGGTGATCGCTTCATCGAGATCTGGAACCTCGTGTTCATGCAATACGAGCAGACGCCGGACGGCCGTCTGGCGTTGCCGCGTCCCTCGATCGACACCGGCATGGGCCTCGAGCGCATCGCCGCCGTGCTGCAGGGCGTGCACGACAATTACGACATCGACCTGTTCCGGGCGCTGATTTCCGCCTCGGTCAATGCCACGGGCGTCGAGGCCGAAGGCGCGGCCCGGTCCAGTCACCGGGTCATCGCCGATCACCTGCGCTCCTCCTGTTTCCTGATTGCCGATGGCGTGCTGCCGTCCAACGAAGGCCGTGGCTATGTGCTGCGCCGCATCATGCGCCGTGGCATGCGCCATGCGCATTTGCTGGGCGCGCGCGATCCGCTGTTGTGGAAGCTGGTGCCGGCGCTGATCCGCGAGATGGGCCGGGCCTATCCGGAACTGGTGCGCGCCGAGGCGCTGATCACCGAAACGCTCCGGCTGGAGGAAACCCGTTTCCGCAAGACGCTGGAGCGCGGGCTTGGCCTGCTCGACACAGCAACGGCGGATCTGATCGAAGGCGGCGAACTGGATGGTGAGACGGCCTTCAAGCTCTATGACACCTTCGGCTTCCCGCTCGACCTGACCCAGGACGCCCTGCGCGCGCGCGGCATCGCGGTCGATACCGCCGGCTTTGCCACCGCCATGGAGCGGCAGAAGGCCGAGGCGCGTGCGGCTTGGTCCGGCTCGGGCGAGGCTGCCACGGACACGGTCTGGTTTGCGCTGAAGGAAAAATGCGGTGCGACCGAATTCCTCGGCTATGAGACCGAGCAGGCGGAAGGTGCGATCCAGGCGCTCGTCAGCGAGGGCAAGGAAGTTGCCGGGCTCGGCGCGGGGCAGAGCGGTTTCGTTATCGTCAACCAGACGCCGTTTTATGGCGAGTCCGGTGGGCAGGTTGGCGACACCGGTCTTCTGAAGGCCACCGGCATTCTTGCCCGGGTCACCGATACGATGAAAAAGGCCGATGGCCTGTTCATCCACGCGGTCACCGTCGAGGAAGGCACCCTGACCGTTGGCCTCGCCGTCGATCTCATCGTCGACCACGGCCGCCGCTCGCACATCCGGGCCAATCATTCCGCCACGCATCTCATTCATGAGGCGCTGCGCGAGGTTCTTGGCACGCATGTGGCGCAGAAGGGCTCGATGGTCACGTCCGAGCGCCTGCGGTTTGACTTCTCGCATCCCAAGCCGATGTCCGACGACGAACTGAAGGTCGTGGAGACCTACGTCAACGAGATCGTGTTGCAGAACGCCGCCGTCGACACCCGTCTTATGGCGGTCGATGATGCCATCGAGAGCGGTGCCATGGCGCTGTTTGGCGAGAAATACGGCGATGAAGTGCGCGTCGTCACCATGGGCACCGCGCTGCATGGGGCCAAGGCCGGCAAGTCCTACTCGGTCGAACTTTGCGGCGGCACCCATGTGAAGCGTACCGGTGACATCGGCCTCGTCCGGCTGGTGGCCGAGGGCGCCGTGGCCGCCGGCGTGCGCCGCATCGAGGCGCTGACCGGATCTGCGGCGCGGGCCTATCTCGACGAGCAGGACCAGCGCGTGCGCGATATTGCCGGCCTGTTGAAGGTCGGCCCGGGCGAGATCACTGCCCGCGTGGCGCAGCTGGTGGAAGACCGCCGCCGCATGGAGAAGGAACTGGCCGAAGCCAAGAAGCGTCTCGCCATGGGCGGTGCTGGCGGCGAAGGGGCAACTCCGGCCATCCGCAGTGTAGGCAGCTTCCAGCTTCTGGCGCGGATCGTCGATGGCATCAACCCGAAGGACCTGAAAGGTCTGGCCGATGAGTCCATGGCGCAAGTCGGCTCGGGCGTCGTCGTCCTGATCAGCCGCGCCGAAGACGGCAAGGCTGCCATCGTGACGGCTGTGGCCAAGGATCTGACCGACCGGCTTAGCGCGGTTGATCTCGTTCGCATCGGTTCGGAAGCGATGGGTGGCAAGGGCGGCGGTGGCCGTCCGGACATGGCCCAGGCCGGCGGCCCAGACGGGTCCCAGGCCGACGCCGCCATTGCCGCGATCGAGACACATCTGGCCGCACTCTGAGGCTGGCCTACGCCTGGCAGAACATATTGAAGCCGCCGGATTAATCCGGCGGTTGAGGTTGATTGCAAACCTCGACCTCAACCGCCGTCATCCCGGCCTAGCGTAGCGCCGAGCCAGGACCGGAGAGACGATGCCTCAATATTTCAATGAGTGAATACCGGAGAGACCTTGGCTCTCCGGTCCCGGATCTCCGCTTCGCTGCATCCGGGATGACCATAGAGGGTTTGTCAGCAGTCTCAGCCGCCGGTCATTCCGGCGGCTTTCTGGTGTCAGGAGCCCGGTCGTCATCTTTTGCAACCGTTTGCAGGTTCAGGGGCTAGTTCGTATAAGGATTGAACCTGCCGGAGCATCGTGATGACATCGTTCAAGAAGCGCCTTTACCGTCTGCTCGAGGAGGGACGGGAGAGCGATCATGCGGCGCGGCGCGTCACCCGCGTGCTGGTTGCTCTGGTGTTGATAACGGTTGCGATTTCCGTGCTGGAAACAGTTCCCGCCATCCAGGCATCCTGGGGTCGGCGTTTGTCGGATGTTCAGCTGGGTCTGGGCCTTGTTTTCCTCGCCGAATATCTCTGCCGGCTCCTGGTCGCGGACCTGCATCCGCCGCTGCGCCGCTATGGTCCGGTCGGCTCCCGGTTGCGCTATGCCATGCAGCCGATGGCGATCATCGACCTGCTGGCGATCCTGCCCCTGCTGCTGGTGTTCGTCCTGCCGGTGACGGCCTTGCCGGCGCTAGCGGTTCTGCGGCTGCTGCGCTTTCTCAAGCTGCTGCGCTATTCGCCCGCGCTGCGCTCGCTGGCCGCTGCCATGGTGGGGGAGAAGCGTGCCTTGGCCGCCAGTTTCCTCATTGTCTGCGGTGTCATTCTGGTGGCCTCGACCCTGATGTATCTCGTCGAGCATGACGAGCAGCCGGATGTCTTCGGCAGCATTCCCCTGGCCGCCTGGTGGGCCGTCACGACGGCGACGACCACTGGCTATGGCGATGTTGTTCCCTCGACAGCGCTTGGCAAGATGATTGCTGGTCTCGTCATGCTGACCGGCTATGCCCTGCTGGCGCTTCCTGTCGGCATCATCGCATCCGCTTTTGCCCGCGAGGTGCACAGCCGTGATTTCGTGGTCACATGGTCGATGGTTTCGCGCGTTCCGCTGTTCGAGGACCTGAAGGCAGGGGAAGTCGCTGAAGTTGCCAAACTGCTGCGGTCCCATGTCGTGACGGCCGGAGAGCTGATTGCCGAGCGCGGCGAGATTGCGCATTGCATGTATTTCGTCGCCTCGGGTGAGGTGGAGGTGACCATGCCTTCCGGAATCGTCCAACTGGGGGAGGGGGCTTATTTCGGCGAACTGGCGCTGTTGCGGCAGCGCCGGCACCTGGCAACAGTGCGGGCGGTCGAACGGACCCAGCTTCTCGTGCTGGATGCCGCCTCGCTCAAGCATCTCATGCTACGGAACCCTGAGCTTGCCCGCCGGATCCAGAGCGAGGCCGAGGCCCGTGAGGCCTGGGCGCGGCAAGGGGGCGTTGACCTGATCGAGGAGGAATTGCACCAGCCCGAAGCGCTGGATCTTCCTTCTGGCCACACTGGTCGGGCCAGAGATGAGGGACCGGCCTGAACCGGTCCATTCGATTTACCGACGCGGTCAGGCGCAGTTACTGCGGCACCAGACCGGCGGGCAGCTGTTCATACAGCGGCTGGCCGTACCAGAACGCATCCGTCGGTCCGATGGCGAAGTCGATGATGTTCCAGCGGCCATTCGCCTCGCGCAGCAATGCATAGAGGCTGGCATCGCCGCTGATCTCGGCGAGATCCGCCAGCATCGTCTGGCTGAGGTCGATCGCCTTGCCGCCCGGGCGCTGCGGCAGCAGGATGACAAAGGCCCAGCCATTGGCGACCTGCATCCGTTCCACGACGAATTCGACCGGTGCGCCGAGCCGAGCTTCCATCATCGGCCGGACGGCATCGTTGATCGCGGCCCGCTCGGCGCTGCCACGCGGGGGTTCATAGGCGCCTGCGGCAAGAGACGGCTGGACGAAGGCAAGGGTCAGCGCAAGGCTTGCTGCGGCAATCAGGCTGGTCTTCCGGAACATGGGAAACCTCGAATCAGGCTGAGACACTGGCTGTGACGATAGCCCGTGTGTGCTTATTTCGGAATGTCGGTTCGGCGCAGGGGCGCGAAACATGCCGGGTGGAGTTAGGGGGCTTCAAGAGAGGACTAGTGGCGAGCCGTTTCTTCGTGCAGCCGCCGCAAGCTCTCCCTCTCCGCTCCCCTCCCCCTCGTCGGGAGGGGGGTGGGGGTGGGGGAACAGACTTAGATCCAGGGTTTTTACGTTCCTGACCAGACTTACTGCAAACGCTTTGCGATCGGACGGTCGCTCGTGCCCCCCACCCCTTACCCCTCCCCACGAGGGGGAGGGGAGCGGAGAGGTTTCGAAAACCGTCCGGCTATATATGCGATAGCCTTGCCCTCAAGGGGGAGAGGGGTGTTTGCGGGATCGCCTTGGCAGAGCCCTGCACGCTGAAGACAAACAAGCAAAAGGCGCGGCCGGGGCCGCGCCTTGGGATGTGTCGTTGGAAGGCTGGCGGCTCTCAGTCCGTCCTCAGGCGCCCATGGCCTTCTTCAGGTTCTCGTCGATCTTGTCGAGGAAGCCGGTGGTGGTCATCCAGCCCTGATCCGGACCGACCAGGAGGGCAAGGTCCTTGGTCATGAAGCCGGATTCAACCGTGTCGATGCAGACTTTTTCCAGCGTCAGCGCGAAGTTCAGCAGCGCGTCGTTGCTGTCCAGCTTGGCGCGGTGGGCCAGACCGCGCGTCCAGGCGAAGATCGAGGCGATCGGGTTGGTCGAGGTCTGTTCGCCGCGCTGGTGCTGGCGGTAGTGGCGGGTGACGGTGCCATGGGCGGCTTCCGCCTCGACGGTCTGGCCGTCCGGCGTCATCAGCACCGAGGTCATGAGACCGAGCGACCCGAAGCCCTGCGCGACGATGTCCGACTGCACGTCGCCATCGTAGTTCTTGCAGGCCCAGACATAGCCGCCCGACCATTTGATCGCCGAGGCGACCATGTCGTCGATCAGGCGGTGTTCGTACCAGATCTTCTTTTCGTCGTAAGCCGCCTTGAATTCCTTGTCGAAAATCTCCTGGAACAGGTCCTTGAAGCGGCCGTCATAGGCCTTGAGGATGGTGTTCTTGGTCGACAGATAGCAGGGCACGCCGCGCTGCAGGGCGTAGTTGAACGAGGCCCGGGCGAAGTCGGCGATGCTGGCATCGAGGTTGTACATCGCCATGGCGACGCCGGCGGACGGCGCGTCATAGACGTCATGCTCGATCACGGTGCCGTCGTCGCCGACGAACTTGATGGTCAGCTTGCCCTTGCCCGGGAACTTGAAGTCGGTGGCGCGGTACTGGTCACCGAAGGCATGGCGGCCGACGATGATCGGCTGGGTCCAGCCCGGCACCAGACGGGGCACGTTGCTCATGATGATCGGCTCGCGGAAGATCACGCCGCCGAGGATGTTGCGGATGGTGCCGTTCGGGCTCTTCCACATCTTCTTCAGGCCGAACTCGGCCACCCGCGCCTCATCGGGAGTGATGGTCGCGCATTTGACGCCAACACCGTGCTTCTCGATCGCATTGGCCGCGTCGATAGTGATCTGGTCATCCGTCTCGTCGCGCTTCTGGATCGACAGGTCGTAATAGTCGAGGGTCAGGTCCAGATAGGGAAAGATCAGCTTGTCCTTGATGAACTGCCAGATGATGCGGGTCATCTCGTCGCCGTCGATATCGACGACCGGGTTCGCTACCTTGATCTTTGCCATGGGGACTTCGCCTCGTGTGGTTGGAACGAATTGTGTGCGACTGTATACGATTTTACCATCCATCAGGCAAGGCCCGCCGGACGTCGCGATTTTGCCGGAGTTTCGAGCTTCAGAGAAGGGTAGGGCATGAACATGACGCTTGCCGTCTGCACCACGACCGAAAGTCGTGAAGAAGCGCAAAAAATTGCCCGGGCCTGTGTCGAGGCGCGGCTTGCGGCCTGCGTCCACATTGACGAGATCGCCAGTGTCTATGTCTGGCAGGGCGATGTGCAGGAGGGTTTCGAGTTCCGCCTGACGCTGAAGACGACGGCTGAGGCCTATCCCGCGCTCGAAACCCTGATCCGGCAGCTGCATTCCTATGATGTGCCGGCGATCTATGCCTTCGAGGTGGTTCGGGGCAATGAGGACTATCTGGATTGGGTGCGGGGTGAAGTTGATCCCAAAAAGTGATGGGTTGTTGAGTTGTACAGAATTCTGTGCATATAATTCAGCCCAATGAGGAGCCTTGTCATGGACGTCATCACCTATACCGATGCCCGCGCGTCCTTGAAGGATGTCATGGACCGGGTCATTCATGACCGCGTCGAGGTGATCGTCACCCGCAAGAAGCGGGAGGCCGTCGTGATCATGTCGCTCGATGAGTTCAATGCGATCCAGGAAACGCTGCATCTGCAGAAGAGCCCGCAGAACGCGCGGCGGCTGCAGGCATCGATTGCCCAGCTGACAGCCGGTGAGGGCAAGGAGCACGAGATCGACCTGTGAAGCTCGTCTTCTCCGACCATGCCTGGGACGATTATCTCTGGTGGCAGTCACCCGGACGGGAAAAGGGGCTTGAGCGGGTCAACATCCTGATCCTTTCAACGCGCAGGCAACCCTTTTCCGGCATCGGCAAGCCCGAAGCGCTCAAGGGCGACCTCACGGGCTGGTGGTCGCGCCGCATCACGGATGATCACCGCTTCGTCTATCGGGTCAGCGGCAAGGACATCACCCAAAGCCTCGAGATCGCGCAGCTGCGCTATCACTATTGAGGGTGCTTCCCTTTTTCTGCAGCCCCTCCCACGTCGTCCCGGCCTTGAGCCGGGACCCGTTGATCCTGCAACGTCCATAACAGGTCCCGGCTCAAGGCTGGGACAGCGCGGAGAGGGGGAGGCGGTGTTCAAAGGTGGCCGCTCGCTGTCTTGCGATTGTGGTCGTAGGACGCAAGAGCACGCATCACGACCTTGCCGCATGCGCCCTCTCCCCCCTTGAGGGCCTGTTGCGCAACAACGGCTTTGCTGGGCGCGGGAGTTTGGAACGGGGTTTTTTGCCCCTT
>NZ_JBHYDX010000036.1:0-33702 GCF_051860505.1 Pannonibacter sp.
GAAACGTCATCGAGCGCATGTTCGGAAGGCTGAAGGAATTCCGCAGGATCGCAACACGCTATGACCGAAATGCAAGGAACTTTCTCTCGTCCATCTGCATCGCGGCAACCGTATGTTACTGGTTATGAGTCTGAAGCCTAGGCATTTTTGCAATCGCGCGGTCCACCGCATTCCCCACCTTGAAATGAACCGGAGTTAACTCAAACAAAGTCTGACGATATATTGGAAGTTCAGAACTGTTAAGCGGAAGGCCTTCAGCAGAAAAAGCTCTATAAAACAATTGCGAAATCTCATTATCACTGTATATTTTTTAAATAAATATTAAGTACCACGCAAAATTTCGTGGCAAGTCACCTAAATAAAAGTATTCATTATTACGCCGACGCAAGCGCGCAAACTCATTGAATTCATTATTATATCCAGTGAAATACATGTTCAGAGCTGAAATAGCTGCACTGAGCTCCCGCCCACTCACCAGCCCTTTCGATTCATCGTTTAACATTTCGACCACGGACTTCACGATTCTCGTTTGGCACTCTTCCGAACGTGTGATGCCACAGACAGCATTAGAGTCAGCAAGCCTTTCGAGTTCTGCATTGAGCTCGCTCGACGACAGTCCGCCAATCTTTTCCTGGGACGCGACCTTGAGGGACGCTTACGTGCCCTTGAACTCGGCCTGGTTCAACTGGTCCAGCTTGGCCCTGGCCTCCGTGTAAGCCCGATATTTGGCGAGCGTATCGAGACTGGACGCAGCCTGAATGGTATTTGCTGCGTCAACGAAAAGAATGTTCGCCTCCTTTTCCGGATCAGAACACGCGGTTAAACCGAGGGCCAGCACACTGATCGCACAAAACATAGCTGCTCGCATGAATATGCTCCTTGTTCAAAAGGGCTGAGGCGCGACAATCCGCCTGAAGTAAACGTTAGCCCTGCGTCAGATCTGTCCGAGCTGACGCAGGTTTTGATGCAACCGGCAATGGCCGACCGTCGCAGTACCAGCGGAAGCGTTCTATAGCGTGCAGCTGATCGCCCGCCAGCGAGAGGAACTGCTTGTTTTCACTGCCTTTTATGGCAGGTCGCTCAGCCTTCGGCGTTCTCTGAATTCAGCCTCCCTTCCACCGAAAAGAGGAAAGATCAGAAGTGACAGAATAAGGATTACAGCTGCTGAGCTCGGAACTCTGCCTGAATATCCGAGACAATTTTGTCCAGCTTGGACTTGTCGTTCAGCGCCGAATACACGACGCGAAGCTTTTCGATCGCTGCAGCGCCATAGGGTTCCAATTGCTGGACAGCTCGGCTGATGTCGTCGTCGTAGCACACCAGCGCATTCCATCTTTCGAAATCGGCCGATCCGACCATACGCAACTGCGCCGTAACGATCTGATCCGCGATGCTCGTGCCATACCGATAAGAACGATAGGCAAGAAACCAGCAAATCGGCAAACTTATCGGCCAAATGGGAATTACCACCCCCGCCAAAAGCCACAAAAAAGTATTGAACTTGAACGTATTCGCAGTTTCATACTCCTTCAACTCAGAGAATCGGGGCAACTTACAATAGCCTCGCCAAAACAATTTGGCTGCATAAAACTGACAAAACAAAAACAAAATTAAACACAAAAAGTATAAATATTCGAAACCACGAAAATAATAGTAATTGAATAATTCAATCAGAAAACTAAATGAAAAATAGAAATTGCCAAATATCAGAAAATGAAAAGTGAAAACAAATACGTATCCTAATAGAAATAAAATTGCCCCTTTAGCACTACTATGCGATACATGACCACGCCTCAAGGAGCCAATCAAAACAGGAATTAGCGCAAAACAAACCAACAACACGATTTTCAATATTAACAACCATAATGAATTAATTATTTCCAGCCAGTACCACGACGGATACAAAACAAGTATCGATCCAAAAATAGGAAAAGTTGCAATTAATACGGCAAAATAACCTCCAGATTCGAAATTTTTAACCATTTATTTATCCTTTGTGCGAGATTTTCGTTTTCGATCCAAGATTTCACATTTTATATATGGTTAACTAGCCATTCTTGGATCAAATTCCTTTCTGATGTCCGAAACGATCTTGTCGAGCTTCGACTTGTCGTTCAGCGCCGAGTATACGACACGAAGCTTGTCAACCGCCGCGGTACCATAGGGTTCCAGCTGCGCGGCCGCACGGCTGATGTCGTCATCGTAACGAACCAGAGCGTTCCATTTGTCGAGATCTGCGGAACTGGAGTTGTTGGCGAATGCAGAGCTCGGTATCGCGCCGCTTCCTGCCCGCGACTGCGCGGTCACGATCTGGTCTGCAAGTGTCGTCCCAGACCGATAGGACCGATAAGCAAAGAACCAGCAGATCGGCAAGCTTATCGGCCAGAACGGAATGATCACGCCCGCCAGGAGCCAGAGGAATGTACCGAACTTGAACGTATTTGCAGTTGCTGACATGTCACTTACCCATTGTCTTGAGTCAGGATTTATCTCAACGGCACGGACGGCTTCAGAACCGGCGGACCGAATTTGATGATGGGACCCTTGCAGCCGTTGACGGGACGTGTGGTCCCCTGCGAGCCGGCGAGCGGCATGTTGCAGGCACGGTCGAGGACTGCGGTTTCATCTGGCGCCAGCCGGGCAAGATCGAGCGGCATGAGCGCGCTGTAGCTGCCGACAAGGGATGCCCGCATGGCGTCCGTGACACGGTCACGGGCCACCAGAACGATTTCTGCGGCGCGCAGGGCATCGCGAACCCGGGAGGCGCTGCCAGAGAGCTCTGCCCTGACAGTCTCAGCTGCCGACAGGGCGATCCGGTGTTCCGCGCTGAGCCTCGATCGGTCGAAGGGATCAAGACTGTCAGTTGCACCCAGCAACGCGGCGATGGCCTCGGGGAGGTCGTGTCCGGTGCCGCGCGCAACCTCGAAGGCACGTTCGCTCGCAAGCAGAGCCTGGAGCCTGGCGTTGCTCTGCAAGAGGGCAAGTTCGCCCTCGCGCGCCACATCAAGGAGCGCCCGCTGTTCCTGTGTCATCAGGGCGCGATCTTCAGTGCTCAAGGCCCTGGCTGCCGCGCTCATGGCACGCTGGGTTGCCTCCGTCGGAGATTGACGCCAGGCATCTGCAGCCTGTTGCAGGTCCGATATCAGCCCGAGCGCCAACAGCCGGGGGCCATCCTGCAGCGCTGCTGCAAGGGCGGTGCCGGCATCGTCGGCTGAGCGTGTCCGGTCATACTCCGTGATGGATTGCAGGGCCGAGCGCAGGGTCTGACGGGTCGACGTGGAGTTGTCGGCCAGCAGCCGGTCGTATGCCTTTGTCACGGCTGCAACCCTCAGATCGCTTGCGGCTAGACGCGCTGCAGCATCTCCGGCAAGGCTGAGAAACCCGCGACCTTCCCCGTCAAGGCGCGCCTTGTCCGCCTCGGTCAATGCAGCGGCAGCCCCGGCGAGGGTTCGATCATTGGCGGCAGATGGCTGCGACAGGGCGGATCGCGCAGCCTGTTCAAGCGCGGCAATCCGGCCCTTGCTGGCCGCCAGCGCCATTCCCGCCGCCTCTGTGCTGGCAAGAAGGTCCTGGTTCCCTGGTTCGCCGGCGCGTGACAGGTCAAACGCCGTCAGGGCCTGACGGGCTTCCGCAATTGCGGCATCGGTCCTTGCAGCCGCGGCCGCTCGCAGGGAAGACCAGCGCTGGTCACTTTCCGCGAGTGCAGCCGTGCAGCGCTCGGCAACGGCCAGGGCTGCCCCCTGCTCCACTGCTGCCGTTCGCCGTTCGGCATCCGGCAAGGCCTTGGCGGCCTCTGAAAGTGCCCCGCAATTGGCAGCATCGTCCGGCACTGCCGGCACGGCGGCAGCAAGCCGGCTGAGCGCCGCAAGGCGCTCCTGTTGCGCCTGCTCCTGCACCGGATCTGGCCGCAGGGCCTCGCGCAGATGCCCTGCCCCATAAAGACCACCCAGGAGCATGAGCCCTGCCGCAACAGAGCCCAGGAGAACCGGCATCAGCCTGCGCGACCTGCGGGGTTCCAATTTCGCCGCCGGCAAGGGCTCGACGGCCGGTTCTTCCGTTGCCGAGGCATTACCCTTTGCCGCACCCTTTGCCGCAAGCCGGGGTGCCGCGGCCGGATCTGCGAAAAGATCCTCAAGCTGGCGCAGGTGATCAACCGCACGCCAGAAGAATGTCCCACGCTCCTCGGCCCGCTTGAGAGCCTGCAAGGTTTCGGGTGTCGCGGCTTCCAGATTGGCGGTCGGAAACACGAACAGCGATCCAGCCGGCGCCTCGCGTTCCAGGAGGCGCACCTTCGCGGCGAAGCCGTCGATGGGGCCGACCTCTCCCTGGCCGTCCTTTGGGATCTCACCGGTGGCGATGATGTGCCTTCCTGCAAAGGGCTCGGCATAGCCATAGCGCGCACTTCGATCCGCAATCGCAAGGGCCAGCCCAAAGCTCGGGCCATCAAAGCTGTTGCCATCGAACCTTGCACGCACATAAAGGCTCGCGCGCCCGGCGTCGTCCTCAGTCTGCCGGGCAACGTCGACGATCATGTAGCTCCGGTTGGCCTGATGAGCCTCAAGTGCCCCAGGCTGCAGATAGGCAGGCTGTCGGTGCGCCGGCTGATACTGCTCGCAGGTCAGATAGAAGAGCTCGTTGTCCGCTTCGTCGAGTTCATCGCCCACCACCGGAAACAGGGCAAGCCCATCTCGGGGGGCAGGAATGGCGGAGCGGCGACGGCGGCGGCGGGGCCGTGATGCACCCGGCGTCCATGCCGGTGCTGCGGCGACGGCAGAGCCATCGCCGCCCTGTCGGTCAGCGCCGTCCTTCGCTGCGGTGGCAGAACCATCCGCCACCTGCAGGCCAGGTGTGCTGTCAATCTTCTGACGCAGTTCGACCAGCAACGCGCGGATCTCGGCCACGTCATCTCTGGACAAGGCGTCACCCTTGCTGGCATCGGCAAAGCGGTCCTCGACCTCGGCTACCATAGCCCGGTTGATCGCGCGAATGGGCTCGGCTGCCTCATCCCCGGCGACGGCGGCTGCAAACGCGATCAGCGTTATCAGATCCGCCTCGGCCTGCCGGATGTCGCCCGGATTGAGCGAGGACTTGAAATGCGACTGCCTGTTTCGCAGTTTACGCGCGTTGTCAGCGAGGTCGCGGGTGATCCGCGAGTTGCCCTTGAGACTGCGGAGCTGCGAGGACACATCCATCACGGTGGCGCAGAGCTCGGAGAACTCGAAGTCAAGGGAACCATTCGTCAGGACAAGCGCCGGGCGGGTGTTCCAACTGGCGTTTCTCTCTTTCACCCAGGCATCGTTGTCCTTGCGGATCCGGTTCAGCTCGGCAAGCCAGGCACTTCCCCATTCATCCTTCATCTTCTGGATGAAAACGGGAGCAACGACTTTCAACGTCACTAGAAGTGCCGTGTTGACAAAATCAAATGGCTGCCGCTTGCCGAAATCTGACATCGCACCCGTCATGAATCCCCCATTTCAGTCTCGCGCGGTGATCAAGGTTCCAGCCGCAACGTGAACCGCTTCAGGCGCTCCTGCGGCGTTTCAGAAGCCTGCCAGGTGGCACCGATGCGGTTGTAAACGTCCGGAATCCCGCGCGCCCAGATCAGTCCTCCTGTATCCTGGAGGGTGACCGGCGTTTCTGCTGGCAGGAACTTCAGATATTCCTGCGACAGCTCGACGGAGATCGACCATTCGTCCTCGAAGGCTTCATCCCGGAACAGGGAGACGGTGAAGCCCCGGCCGGTCACCTCATCCTGCGAAGAGGAACCGGAGGCGGCCAGACGCATATCTGATGTTCCAAGGCCTGCTGACGCGATCGCTTCGCTCAGGTCCAGACGGACCTGCCGGCGGATGGTCAGGAAATGCGCCCTCGCGTCTGGCGAGGACCAGAGCAGGCGCTTTTCATCCGCGGTCAGGCGCGGGCCGGTGGTCAGGGCCTGCCGGATGCGTTCATCGGTCAAGGGCTCGAAGCCCTCGGGTTCGCTCTGGCTCGCCAGCACGGCGGCCAGCAAGCCCAGATGCTGGATATCGGTCATGATCATCTCTCACGCAGAAGCTGGAAGTCGATGCTTTTGCTCAGGCAGTCGCGCAGGAACTCGAGCGCCCGGCTGCAGCGCTTGGTAAATTCGTACCGGCTGATGCCCTTGCGGGCCTGATAGGCGTCCTGTGGCATCAACTCGATATCGTTGATCTTGTGCTGGATCAGCGCCGCTTCCCAGTCGTCCATGGCCGTTCGGCGCAAGCTGTCAAGACACAACTCGAAGCGGGGCCAGATCCCGGTTTCTTCGGAAAGTGCCGCCAGGTCCTCGACATCGACGCCATCCGCATTGCTGTCCGTGTCCAGCGCAAACTCGTCGAAATAGCTTTGCAACGTGCCAAGCGACAGGTTGTAGTTCTTGTTGCCTGGATACTGCTCTGCGATCTGGGCCTGTACGGCACGCAGATGCTCGACCGTTCCGAGCCTGGCCTCCAACGTGCCCGGTGCGCGCCGCATGATCTGGTGCGAGATACGCTGAATGGCCTCCCAGTTCTTGACCCGGTTGGGCGATCCCCCGGACATCTTGCGCCGGGCATCATTCAACTGCGTCCAGAACAGGGTCCTGACCGCCGCCTCGGGCGCGATGTCCCGGTTCGTCTGCCCGCTGATCAGACGCGCATCCCGGACGATGGCCAGCCGGAACGCGTCGGTGTCTCCGAACAGCGGCAGGACATAGCTCCACATGGAACTGGAGACATGAAGCCCAACGCCGTCTTCGGCACCTGCGGCCTGCCCGGCAATCACTCCGTTGATCAGCTGGCCAATGGCTGCGACGATCCGGTCGGTGTAAGCTTGCGCCGCATCTTCTGGTGCCCGCCCCCCCTGCCGAAGGTCTTCGGACAGATCCGCCACCATCGGCCGGACCAGCTTCCAGGAGTGCCGGCAAAGCTGTTTCCATCCAGTGCGATACCAGTGCCTTTCATCATAGGCGTAGCGCATCGTCATCACTCCCGGATGCCGAAGAGCTGCGCCGGGATTGGCTTGGCGACCCGGTCTCCCGGCGCCGCCATCAGCAGTGTTGCGCCATAGCGTTCGAAGACATCCATCCTTGAGTCACGCATGCAGGCCATGTAAACTGAGAAGTCATAGAAGCCTGGCTGAAGTGAGATCGCCCCTTGCTCCGTAGAGTAGACTTGATCCCATCCTCCAGCGTTCGAGATTATAGCGGTAACGATCGGCTTTTCTTCGACTTTGAGAGATGCTCGGCAAGACTTTGCTCCATCGCGGCCTTCTTCTTTGCCGACAGAGAGTTGGAACGCATGCGATCCAGTCTTTTCGATCTTTAGCACGCCACTCCAGACAGTCTGCACAAGCGCATTCGCCCTGGCGAAGGGCGCGAGCGCCGGATCGCCGACGAACTCCCCATAATTGAACCGTCCGGACGGCTCGACCGTCACGCTGCCGACAGCGATGCCATTCGGCTTTGCTTCAATCTTGGACGCCTCCATGTAGTAGGAATCATCTGCCTTGTAAGGCATCGTATGCACGTCCAGATACAGCTGCCCCATGCGGATGCTCTCCGGCACGGCCACCGGCGCGCTGGCAACAGACGATGTGGCCGCTGCGGAATGCGGCGCCTGAGCCGGTACGGCCGGATTGGCCTGCATCTGCTGCTGCATGAGGTCGAGCAAGGCGTCGAGCTTGCGCTCGAGATTGTTCACCCGCTGCTCCAGATCCTGGGCAAGCGCTGCGGGCGTGGCGAGCAGGGCCGCGGTACTCATGAGCGCGGCCAGAGCAAGGGATCTACGGGTTCTTGCGATCATCGGTTCAACCTCTTTGAGCTGTGATGGTCCGTCAGCCTGCCCATCGGCAGACCGGGCAGGACAGTATGGAGTGGAACGGAAAGGGGAGATCTGGCGGCGGGCATGGCAGGCTCAGGGCGCGATGCCGATCCGGCTGGCCGGAACCGGCTTCAGCGCGGTATCGCCCGGCTCGGCGAAGGTCAATGTCACCGACACACCCTCCAGAAACCGGGTCATGTCGGGATTGCCGACAACGGTCCGCAGCCTGTCAAAGGCGGTAAAGCAGGACAGGAACACCTCCAGGTCATAGTGACCGGGCTCAAGCGATTGGTTGCCTTGCTCCACCGCTACAGGATTGCTCTGGTCGGAGACAAACTCGGCGAAAACCTTCACGACCCCCTGCCCGGCAAGACGCAGCACACTGCGACACGTGACCTGGCCAGCATATTCCTTTCCGGCATAGCCAAGCGCCAGTTGGAAGTCATGGGCACCAGGCCGTGCAATCGCCAGACGGCCGCTCCACCGGACACCGACCACACCGCCGTCCTGCGCCTTCAGGAAAGGTGCGAGCGCCTCGTCTGCGAGGGCGTCCTCAAAGCCAAGGCGCGCTTGCGGCACCACCGGGACGGTTGCCGGCGGCAGCCCCTGACAGGCATCGGGAAGCCGCCGGCTGGCATCCAGTTTCAAGGGACAGGCAGACATGTGCAGGCCCGAGACGAGGCCCTGGCCATCCAGCGATGCGGATTCAGTGCCTGAAGCCGCATCGGGCGCTGGTCCGCGCTGCTGCAGCAACATGTCGATGGTCTTCTGCTGCTGATTGATCACATCAACCAGCGCATCAATTTTCTTTTCAAGGGTTTGAACGTCGGAGGCCGGATCGGACGCGAAGGCCACTCCAGGCAACAGCACCGCCCAAAGGCAAATTGCGGCGCACCCCGCAAGAACCTGTGTCCTCATTGTTTCCCCGCCCCAGGCCATCGATCCGTGATGACGCATTTGCCGAGTTTTACAATCTGCTGCATGCAAGGCAAGAGTGCAGTGACGCAAAGGCGGAAAAGAAGACAGGCAAGATGTGCTCCCCAAGAACAACCCAAAGCTGGTGACGGTCATCTGTACGTTCCTTAGCATCCCAATGTGACAGTTGCCGTTATTGCCTTCGCTCCCTGTGCGATCCGGCAAACCCGGACGCGCAGGGAGCCCTTTGACGAGGGGCGCGGCGCTCACTCCTTCAGGAACGCCTCGAAGGCTTCCCGGCTTGCGCTGGGGGCACCGGACGCAGAGAGCGGCGTCATCAGGTCCTTGGTGGTGCTGATGAGCTGGCGGCTCTGGTCGAGCCCGGCCTCGCTGCCGCGGATGACGCCGTCGATCATGTCCAGATTGGTGCTGAACTCGCCGAGGGTCTGGTTGGCGCGGATGAGCTGCAACTGGGCCGGCACGATCCGCTTGGCCAGAGTGATCTGGCCAGCCTGAACCATCAGCGTATCGAGACGCGCCTGCAGCTGGTTGCGCAGTTCGCGTGCCGACGAGAGGCTTGCCTCAAGAGCCGCCTTTTCCTCGAACAGGAGCTGCAACTGGGCCTTGAACGTTGCCCGGTTCGGATAGGTCCGCCCGGCAAACTGGACCGGACCGTCTGCGCCCGTCAGGCCGGCACCGGTATCGGCTTCGAGCTTGCGCAACAACGATTTGCCCTCGCTGAGGAACATGCCGTTCTTGGCAACCAGCTCTTCCTGTTCACCGACAAGTCCGGCAACGCGCTCATGCTCGCTGCGGATGGCACGCGTCGACACACCGACTTCCCTTTCGAGAAGCTGCAGCTTGTCATAGCGGGCATTGAGGCACCCCGTCGGATTGCCGGCGCAGGCATCCTCGTCCCACCCGAGCGCGTAGTCGCGCACCAGGCTTTCCATCTTGGCGGCAGCCTGCGGTGCGGCCACCTTCAGCGCGCCAAAGCCCGCACCAGCCGTCACAACGACACCTGTGGCAACAATCAGAGTTTTGAAGATCATGACACGTTCCTTGCTGTTCACCGGTCCATCCGGTCTCGCAAGGACTGCCTGGAGGGTCGCCGGCCGGCTTGCCGAAACCGGGGGCAACTTTTTTGATTTTTTCACCGGGCGATGCATCGGCAGTCCCGGATGCCCCAGAAACATCCCGAAGACAGGACATGTAAGCAGGCAGCAGATCCTTGATCTCCCCTCCAGGAAAGGGTCCGGATCGGCCCTCAAGCGGGCGCGATGACCGGAACAAAGATCCAAGAGGACCTGCCATGCTGACCTTTGAAGAATTCTATCGCCGCCTGACGGACCTGCAGCCGGAGCGCCGCGTGTTCTGCCGGGATCTTGCCCTGCGCAATCTCAAACCGCTTGTCCAGGCAGCCTTGAAGATCCGTCATGCCGAATGCTATGGCGAGGACGGCATCGATCTCCTGGCCATCGTCGGCATGGCCCTGCGCGATGAGGGCGTCCCAGCCTCGAACTTCGAGGCCTTGAGCGCCAGCACACAGAACAAGCTCATTCACCTGGTAGACTTCTTCTATGCCGGACTTCATCTGGAGTTTCGCGCGCCCGTCAGGGATGAAACCCTGCCAGGCCTCGTCGCGCGGCAGTTCAAGCGCAATGAGATGTTCGAGTACTTCGACAGGATCGGCGATCCGGTCGAAAGCCTGATTGCGCATTACACCGCAAATCCACAGAACCTGGATGCGGCGTTCGAGGCGGCTTGCCGGTCGCATCAGACCGTGAAGGATTTCGCGGGGTACGGCAGCCCGGCAATCCGCCTACCTCAAGGCAGCGCGCTCGCCTCGCGCTTCGAGACCATCACCGCTCCCATCGACAGCATGATCGAAACGCTGACAGAGGCCTGCTACATGTCGGCCGATGGCAGCGACTGGCCGATGGAATTCAAGTCTTGCCTTGTGCTGCTTGCAGCAACCGAGCGGGAACTGTTGAAGCAACAAGGCCTGTTGCACTGACCACGCGCGCCACGAGCCCCCTGCCCCGCGGATCTCCCCGCCTCGGGTCAGTTGGAACAGGCCGGCAGAAGAAAAGCCGCTTCCGCAACCGGCAAAAGGCCTCGCTTCCCACCAGGCAAGGGTTCCGAATGGTCCCTTGTCTGGAGGCAAATGCGATGGCTCTTTATCCCGAAATCAGTCAGCACGCCGTGTCCCGCATGCAGCAGCGCGGCATTCCGGCTCGTGTCGTCGAGCTTCTGGAGCGATTTGGAACCGCCGTGCGCTGCAGCGGCGCGACCCGCATAATCTTCGACAGGAAGGCGATCCGGCGCCTCCAGCACCATCTGGGAGGCGAGCGCGGCCTCGCCGTCATCGAGCGCTGGATGAAGGTCTATCTGGTCATCAACGACCAAGGCACCCTGGTCACTGTTGCGCACCAGACAGGCCGCCACCGGCGACCCTGAACGGGAGGCCTCGCAGGTCCGGCGTTGTTTAAGCCTCAGGGAAAAACGCTGCGTCACCCGGTGGACAGCAGCGTCGCAACAGCGATAAAAATCCCGTGCATGATCTTTGTCTTTCTGGTTCAGGTTGTCCTCTCGAGGTGCGTCTGAACGTTCATCAACCTTCCAAGGAGCTTGTGAGAGATGAGTGACGCGACGATCCGCGAGAGTTCCGGCGGCCCTGACGCGAGCCCGACGACGCGGGACAATGCGGCGGCGGCCACTGTCCGTGAGCCGGCTGCGGCAGCGGCGACGGTGCGCGAGGGGCAGACAAGCACCGGCGGCGGGTCGAGATCCTCTGATGCGGGCGGCAGCACTGGCACTGGCGGTGGCAGTTTCCTGCGCTTGCCCGAAGGTCTTGCGGTTCGCTACCGGATCGAGCGCGAGCTGCCGACAGTCATGACAGCGCTTCCAGAGACCATCAAGGGTCTGTTCAAGTTAGAAATCATCCACTGCTGAGGCGATTGGCCGAGATTCGAGGCGTTCGAATATGCAACGGTGGGATAGGTGAACTGTTCAACAACAGGCCCGCTTGAGCCTACCGGAACATCCAGCCTGCAGAAGCGGTGGCCAAACTCTACACAACTCTGAAAATTGAACGCATTGCGGTATAACTATCGTAATACAACCTTCCACAAAGCCGTCCCCGCCAAGCGCGCCATTGCTTAGAGTTGCAAACCCATGCCTCTACATGCATTATTGTAGCGTAAGTCAACAGCAAAGGGGAACAGAATGGGAATATTCGATTTCGACAGTAAGCCCAGCCACGAGGCATCGTTCGGTGAACGGATCTCGGGAGAATCTAAGGCCGTTCGCAAGGCCGGCCTGGGGGACATCCTCTCCGGGTCGGCCACGAAGACCCACGAAGCGGACTTCGGTGACAAGCTACTCGGACGGTCTCAGGCCCGTCATTCGTCGTCGCTCGGAGAGGACCTTTCCGGCGACAGCGACCCTTGGTCCTGGAAGTAATCCCGCAAAGCAATACCGAAACCCAAGAAATCTCGCTCGCCTTTTCGAAGGGAGCGAGAGCTGGAGGTTATCTGTGGATTTGATTGTATTGGACCGGTTCTCGAAGTCTCTCGTTGCGACCATACAGACAGACGCCGACGACGGGATCTTCGCAGGAGACGATTTGAACAGCCGCTACGCCTCCCTCGCTGACCTTATAGCGGTCACCTTCGGAGAGGCGGTTGGTAGCAAGGACCAAGGTGTCAACGTTCTCTACGAGGGGTTTACGATTGCCCAATTGGCAGAGGGATTCATTGAACGTTGGAGCAACAGCCCCCTTGACTTAATAGATGATCAGCCAATCGTATGCGAACTTCAGAAGGCAAAGGCGTTCAAGTCGAGCCCCGACTACGCTGAAGTATCCCGTTTGGTCGGCGACATTCCCGTAGCACTTGCTATACGTCCATCTAGTTTCACACGAAACGGTCAGGAATACGTCATCGTTCTGCTTAGGCCAAAATTTCCGGAATGGTACTTTTATTCGGACCATCCGGAGGGTGTTTCCCACGAGCAGCGGCGGGAGTTGCTCCCAATTATAGAGCGGTCCGTTGCCGAGGTATTCGAAGGGCGTAAGAGGCTCGATCCGGACGATGTCAGCGGGCTTTACTATTTCTTCGTCCACGAGGTCGTCCCAGAGGTGTTCGCGCAGGCAAAAACTGACGCCGGCGCGAAGGAACTCGTGAACATTCTAGCGAACACGACATCTTTCTTCGTCCCGGGAGGCGGAGCGGAATCGATCTTCGATATTCCCTTTTTCTGGATGGAGTACTTAATGTTCCTGTTCGCAAACGCGATGGAAGAGGACTTCTTCCCCGTTCTGAGGGCGAAACTCGCGGAGGCACGGGCCAGTTGACGGAAGCGCCCGGTCACACTCCCGGCGAGTTCACAATGAAAATGGGTATGGAGAAACAAGCCGCATGAGGCCAGATTGGAAACTCAAGACTCTCCCGAAAGCTGGAGGGAAGTCGGGTTTCACGTCAACGTCTAAACTTGAGTAGATTCAATGTCATGCTCCTTCTCCTGAAGCTTAACACGGACAGCAGTAGATTCTGGCGGGTAACCGGCTTGCCATCCCTGGTTACCGTGTGTATTCATGAAATCTGCAAATCCTTCACACTGGCCTTCCTTTAAAAAAGGGTTTGGGGGTTAACAATGAAAAACTCCATTTTTGCACTTATTTTTATGTCAGTTCTTGCACTCCCAAATGCAGCTAGTACGCAACCAGTTTCAAACGCCACCTTCTGGTGTGTAGGCGAATTTAAAAATAACCAAATAGGTGGCTCTCATATCACACCTTGGACAATTGAAGACAACGGACGGATCTATGCAGAGGGCCATTGGGAAGGCACTTGGACAAAAAGAGAGGACGGACTTTTGGACGTGCTCTCATGGACGTGGCAGGGTAATCCCAATGATGGAAAGGACGGTGCCTTTATCGTCCAAATACTTGGACCCAAGTATTTTATTGCATGGAGAAATGGTGAAACGTTTCGCTGGGGCACAAGAACAACCCGTAGCAGTTGTTGATACTTGACCTGAACCGCGCCGAGTTTTCCGGAGACCGTTTAGTTTAAGTTATGCGGCCATGGCTGGCGCGTCCAGCATGGCGTAGTATTGTTCTTCGGCCTCGGCTGGCGGGATATTCCCGATGGGCTCCAGAAGGCGACGGTGATTGAACCAGTCGACCCATTCGAGCGTGGCGAACTCCACAGCTTCGAAGTTGCGCCATGGTCCTCGCCGATGGATGGCCTCTGCCTTGTAAAGACCGTTTATCGTTTCTGCGAGAGCATTGTCGTAGCTGTCGCCAACGCTTCAGACAGACGGCTCGATGCCCGCCTCCGCCACCCGTTCGGAATAGCGAATGGAGACGTATTGCGAGCCGCTGTCCGAATGATGGACCAGCCCGCCACGTTTGACGGGCCGCCGATCATGCAGTGCCTGGTCGAGAGCATCGAGCACAAAGCCCGCGTGCGCCGTGCGACTGGCCCGCCAGCCAACGATACGGCGGGCGAAGGCATCAATGACAAAGGCCACGTAGACGAAGCCCTGCCAGGTCGCGACATAGGTGAAATCGGATAGCCACAGCATGTTCGGCGCGGGAGCCTTGAAGTGGCGGTTGACGCGGTCGAGCGGATGCGGGGCAGACTTGTCCGATGCAGTGGTTTTGATCGGCTTGCCACGAATGATGCCTTGAAGACCCATCATTCTCATGAGCCTTGCGACGGTGCAGCGGGCGATATCGAAGCCTTCTCGCTGCAACTGTCGCCACACTTTCCGCACGCCATAGACTTGGAGGTTCTCGTTGAACACTCGGCGTATCTCGACTTTCATGGCAATATCATTCCGTTCGCGGGCCGATAGGCGACCCACGTCCGTGCGCTTGGCGACGACCTCATAATAGGTGGACGGGGCAATCGGCAGCAGTCTGCAGATTGGCTCGACCCCGAGCACCGAGCGGTGTTCGTCGATGAAGGAAATCATCGCTTCAGTGGGCGGTCGAGCTCCGCCTGGGCAAAATACGCCGAGGCTTTGCGTAAAATCTCATTCGCCTGACGAAGCTCGCGGTTCTCCCGCTCCAGAGCCTTCATCTTCTCCGCCACGTCGCTTGGCAAACCTGCACGCTTGCCGCTGTCGACCTCGGCCTTCTTCACCCATTCATGCAGGGTATGCGCCGAGCAGCCGATCTTGGCCGCTATCGATGATACCGCCGCCCAGCGGGAGGGATGTTCGGCTTCATGCTCCGTCACCATCCGAACGGCGCGGGCACGAACTTCAGGAGAGAATTTGTTCGTCGTCTTGCTTGTCATAGACCCTACTTCTCACGAGTTGGGGTCTCCGGCAAAGCCGGGGCGGTTCAATTGCGACCGAGCTCGAGGTCTCCAAGCGGACCGTTTATCGAGACGTTGCAGACCTGATCGCGTCTCGCGTGCCCATCTCGGGCGAAGCCGGGATCGGATACGTCTTGGAGAGCGGATACTACCTTCCACCCCTCATGTTAACGGAGGACGAGATCGATGCACTTGTCTTGGGGGTCGAATACGTCAAGAGCCGGGGCGAGCACGAGATCGCAGTGGCAGCGAGGAGCCTTCTGGCGAAGGTGCAGGCCTGCCTGCCAGAACGGCTCGTACCCCTTGTTGATCTGCCAACCACAAGCGTAGCGCCCGTTGCGTCGTCATTTGAGAGCATTAGCGCCGCCGACATCCGAGCGGCGATACGGGCTCGACGCAAGCTCGAGCTGAAGTATTCGTCGGCAAGGGTATTGGACGAAGCCTCGTGCGGGATGTGCTGGCCGCTTGGCCCGAGAGACAACCGCTTTTCGCCACTGTCGCGCCGGGCAACGTGCGCTCGCTCCTGGCGTTTCTAGCCGCCGGCTTTCAACCGGTCGGGTCTGAGCTGCTGATCGATAGAATAAGTCCCTAGCAACTGGATCACTAAGGCTGTGGCGGACCGGGTAGAGAAGGTTCGACGTCAGACCCACCCTCTCCGCCATTATCTTTACGTTCCCTTTGAAAATCAATTACTTACCGTCCCTTTTGTCCAACTCTGGCAAAAGATTGGATATTGTCTGTTCCTGTTTTGCTCGCCGATGGCAGCAATGCCGTGATCAGCCAGGCGCGTTTGATCGACAGCGTCCGGATTACGGTCAGTGTAAACGCGTTTCGATCCGCGCTCCCATGAGGGAGCGACCCGCCCGGCAAGTCTATGGAGCGCAGACGCTCTATCAGTTTCGATCCGCGCTCCCGTGAGGGAGCGACCGTCATAGCCGTTCAGCTTGCGGGTCAGGGCGGTTTCGATCCGCGCTCCCGTGAGGGAGCGACCTGTATCATTCGCGGGCCAGCGCGCGGCGCGCGGTTTCGATCCGCGCTCCCGTGAGGGAGCGACTGGGCCGGCGAGCCCTACATGCCCTGCACGCCGCCGTTTCGATCCGCGCTCCCGTGAGGGAGCGACTGAGCCCATCCCCAACGCGCGTAGGTAGAGGTCAAGTTTCGATCCGCGCTCCCGTGAGGGAGCGACGATCCGGCCGGCGCCCGCCTGGACGAGCACAAAGTTGTTTCGATCCGCGCTCCCGTGAGGGAGCGACCTCCAGTTGCTGGTGGATCCACGGCCGGGGCTGGTGTTTCGATCCGCGCTCCCGTGAGGGAGCGACTGGGCATCTCACATGCCTCCAGCGCGCAGGATCGTTTCGATCCGCGCTCCCGTGAGGGAGCGACCATGGTGATATCAAAAAGATAAATTCTATACGTGGTTTCGATCCGCGCTCCCGTGAGGGAGCGACAAATCTCTTGATGAGTGGAAATCTAGTATTGACAGTTTCGATCCGCGCTCCCGTGAGGGAGCGACAAGGATGGAGAATTTGTGGAGAAAATCTTTACGCGTTTCGATCCGCGCTCCCGTGAGGGAGCGACAAACGGATCACTCATCAGTCAGCTCCTCAAGCGCGGTTTCGATCCGCGCTCCCGTGAGGGAGCGACTCAAAGCCTGGCTGGCGCTGATCGCGTCCGGCATGTTTCGATCCGCGCTCCCGTGAGGGAGCGACCGGACGCAGCTGCGGCTGGACGCGCAGCTCTCGCCGTTTCGATCCGCGCTCCCGTGAGGGAGCGACTCAGCCCGCCTGCGCCGCCCTGCGCCAGCGCGCCGTTTCGATCCCCGCTCCCGTGAGGGAGCGACCTCGCGTTCTTGAGGAAGCCGTTGGTGTTTATAACGTTTCGATCCGCGCTCCCGTGAGGGAGCGACGGTCGACCTGGGCAAGCCCACGCTCAGCTTTTCGCGTTTCGATCCGCGCTCCCGTGAGGGAGCGACTCCGCAACACCGGTAATCTCACGCTCCTGCTCCTTGTTTCGATCCGCGCTCCCGTGAGGGAGCGACTTGGTTCTGGCACAGGAACCGGAGCCGGAATAGGTGTTGGTTTCGATCCGCGCTCCCGTGAGGGAGCGACCTCTAACTTCACCGTGCATCACTTCACCCTCAACGTTTCGATCCGCGCTCCCGTGAGGGAGCGACTTCCCCTTAGATTTGATTGACTTGTGAAGCGGCGGTTTCGATCCGCGCTCCCGTGAGGGAGCGACCCCGCGCCATCGGGCACAACCGGCCCCCATGTGCGGTTTCGATCCGCGCTCCCGTGAGGGAGCGACATCGGCGAGCTGACGCAGCGCGCCACCCTGTTTGAGTTTCGATCCGCGCTCCCGTGAGGGAGCGACACGCCCATGGCCAGCGCGCTGGCTCTGGCGCGGATGTTTCGATCCGCGCTCCCGTGAGGGAGCGACGAATAGGCTGTGATCAGCCTCGCCGCGTGTGGCGGTTTCGATCCGCGCTCCCGTGAGGGAGCGACAAGCCCAGCCGACCATCCCGAGGAGGACGACATGTTTCGATCCGCGCTCCCGTGAGGGAGCGACGTCAGTGCCTGGTCACTGCGACCATGTCGCGCGTTTCGATCCGCGCTCCCGTGAGGGAGCGACAGCCGGCCCGCAAGACCTGACATGCGCTTTGCCAGTTTCGATCCGCGCTCCCGTGAGGGAGCGACGGCTCACCGTTGAGCGTGGCCGGCTGCCCAGCCTGGTTTCGATCCGCGCTCCCGTGAGGGAGCGACCCTCGCGCTCCTCGAGGCTCGCCCTGAGCCTCGCGTTTCGATCCGCGCTCCCGTGAGGGAGCGACGGCGCTCGGGTCCGGCGGGCATCACCCCTGGCTGGTTTCGATCCGCGCTCCCGTGAGGGAGCGACGAGGCTGAGTTTCACGTGCATCTCCCCGTGAAAGTTTCGATCCGCGCTCCCGTGAGGGAGCGACGGCGTGAAGAACGCGCGCACCTATCAACGTTACGTTTCGATCCGCGCTCCCGTGAGGGAGCGACCCGTGGTCCCAAAACTCGGCACGGGCGGTGTCCGGGTTTCGATCCGCGCTCCCGTGAGGGAGCGACATTTGAAAATCCCTTAATGATTTGATAGCTGATCTGTTTCGATCCGCGCTCCCGTGAGGGAGCGACCATTTCGTTTAGCGCGAGCTTCAGCGACCTTTGCTCGTTTCGATCCGCGCTCCCGTGAGGGAGCGACACCGACTAAGCCGCTCGGGTGCATCCCAACCAAGGTTTCGATCCGCGCTCCCGTGAGGGAGCGACGGTGCAACGCCGCTTTACCTCGGCGGCATAGGCCGTTTCGATCCGCGCTCCCGTGAGGGAGCGACCACAATCCAAGGCCATGGGAGCCCTGCCAGCGCGGTTTCGATCCGCGCTCCCGTGAGGGAGCGACCCGCTCTCAGACTGTGCAGCTATTCCATGGTTCTGTTTCGATCCGCGCTCCCGTGAGGGAGCGACCGAGATCAAAACCAGCGCTCGCCACGACTGGCTTGTTTCGATCCGCGCTCCCGTGAGGGAGCGACCGGACATGATGGGTTCATCAAGTCGGAAGTCGTCGTGTTTCGATCCGCGCTCCCGTGAGGGAGCGACCCCCGGACTTGGGCGCTTGACAACTGGGGGCAGTTTCGATCCGCGCTCCCGTGAGGGAGCGACCTTCGCGCCAGCCGTGCCGACCGCATAACCACTATCGAGTAACGGGTTTCGATCCGCGCTCCCGTGAGGGAGCGACATGTGGTGGTGGTCTTGTCATCGCCTCCGCCAAAGTTTCGATCCGCGCTCCCGTGAGGGAGCGACTTCTCGACAAACCGGAAGCCGATGGTATCGACAATGTTTCGATCCGCGCTCCCGTGAGGGAGCGACACCGTCGATTGGTTCTGAGAAAGGACACCATCATGTTTCGATCCGCGCTCCCGTGAGGGAGCGACCGCACAGTGTCCGGCTTCACTTTTTCTTCACTGTAGTTTCGATCCGCGCTCCCGTGAGGGAGCGACGGGTTTTCAGACGACGGGTTCATCTTGCCGGAGCTGTTTCGATCCGCGCTCCCGTGAGGGAGCGACAGGGCGCGGGATACGCGAACGGCCAGTGTAAAGCGTTTCGATCCGCGCTCCCGTGAGGGAGCGACGCGATCCGAACCAGTACCCTGTTTCGCGGTGGCAAGTTTCGATCCGCGCTCCCGTGAGGGAGCGACGGATTTCGACCTCCGATTTGCCGCGAGCCCCACGCGTTTCGATCCGCGCTCCCGTGAGGGAGCGACAGCCGAGGGCGCGGGACCATCCGGTCCTGCCTAGTTTCGATCCGCGCTCCCGTGAGGGAGCGACTTTGTTCCAGACGCTACTAGGTCCGCCAGTCTTGGGTTTCGATCCGCGCTCCCGTGAGGGAGCGACCTTGCGTGTCGGATTCATTGGCAAGAGGCCCGGTTTCGATCCGCGCTCCCGTGAGGGAGCGACGATGTGATGGGCGAGATCTACATGTAGACCCGGTTTCGATCCGCGCTCCCGTGAGGGAGCGACACCACGAATCCGGTTGCTTCTAACTCTTTCAATTCGTTTCGATCCGCGCTCCCGTGAGGGAGCGACCGTTATTGATCTTTTTTGAGTCGTCAACCAACTGTTGTTTCGATCCGCGCTCCCGTGAGGGAGCGACGTTGACACAACATGAGCTAGACCATTTGGCCGGTTTCGATCCGCGCTCCCGTGAGGGAGCGACGGGTATGGTCGTAACAGCTTGGACAACAAATGAAAATTGGCTTGTCGGCGCGAAGCAGCACTTTGTCGCACGATGATGCAGGCCGAATGAGCGAGGTCGCCGGACTTTTGCTGTGTTTTCAAAGAGCTGGCGCAGCGCGAACCGGCGCGGCTTTCAAGGCACGCTTCATGTTCGCGCGGATGCGCCGAAAGTGTGCCACCGTGACCAGCGGCCAGACACAGGGGTCTGGCCGGTATCAAGCGCATTGGTCTCACCCTAGTCCGCAGGCCGGAGTGCTTTTAGACTTTGCTGGTCCCGTCCTAGACGATCAGCGGTCCATTGAGATCCGCCGCCGGTTTGGCGCCCACATGCTCGACCCGGCGCTGCCAGTTTGAGCCAAGATAGTAGTAGCGCAGGCTATCGGTTTCCAGCGCGATGATCCCTTCAAGGCGGGCCTTCAGCTGTGTCCACTGGGCGGGATCGACCTCGATTTCAAAGACCGAAAACTGCACCCGTTGGCCGAAGTTCTGGCAGGCCCTGGCCACACGGCGCAGTCGCCCGGCGCCGCCCGGACTGGAAGTGCTGACATCATAGGTCACGAGAACAAGCATCGGCTCACTTCCAGAACCAGGGGGGATAGGCCTCAAGATCGCCGCGCAGGTGCCGGGACAGGAGTTGCGCCTGCAGATAGGGCACGAGCCCGAGCGGCGCCTTTTCGTCGAGGAAGGGATGCTGCCGCTCCTCGCGCTTGCGTTCCTGCCACGCGGTTAGGACGAGCTTGCGCGCGTCGTCCGTGAGGAGCACCGCGCCACCCTCGCGCGGTTCAAAGTCCTTGGCCCTGAGCTGACGCCGGTTGAACAGCGACAGGGCCAGCCGGTCGGCCAGCACGGGACGCAGTTCCTCCATCAGATCAAGGGCGAGGCTTGGACGGCCCGGGCGGTCGCGGTGGAGAAAGCCGACGGCCGGATCAAGGCCACAGCTTTCCGCAGCACTGCGGCAATCATGGGTGAGCAGCGTGTAGAGGAACGACAGAAGCGCGTTGACCGGATCAAGCGGCGGACGCCGCGAGCGCCCCTTGAAGCAGATCTCGGGGTCGGGCGAGCGGATCAGGTGATTGAACACGCCGAAATAGAGCTGTGCCGCTTCACCCTCGGCACCGCGCAGACTGTCGAGCCCGCTCAGCACCTCGAGCTTCTGCAACAGACGCGCCATGCGGGCGGTTGCCTGGTCCAGCGCCGCCCTGGCAGTTTCATCGGCATCGGCGCCATGGTCGCGCAGGTGGCGCAAAAGGACGCTGCGCTGGTTGGCGATCTTGCCCATGACCATGCTGCGGACAATGTCGTCCGGGCGCTCGGAGGCGGCATATTGCGCCCGGCGCAGGAGGACATTGCCGGCAACCGGCCCCTCGATGCGTGCCTGAAAGCGGCCGTTGCGTTCCAGCAGCACAAGCGTGATGCCGGCAGCGGCGCAGGCTCCGATCAGGGCTGGCGAGACGAGAACCGGGCCGAAAACGACCACGGCACCCAGCATGTGCAGCGGCACACGGGCGCGCTCGGCCCCTTCCACCTCGGCGACAAGATTGTCGCCGTCCTTGCGCAGCGCAGCACCTTCCGTGGTGACATAGACGGTGTTGAGAAGCTTCTTCAGGATGGGTCCTCCTCGCTGAGCAGGCCGGCAATCTGGCGCTGCCGCCAGGCCAGGACCGGGCGCATAACCTGTTTCGGGCGGCAAAGCTCGCTCAGGGAACAGGCGCGGCAGCGGTCTGCCCGGTAGACGGGGGGCGGCGTGCGGGATGAGGCGAAGACGGCCGCAAGATCCGCAATCGTCCTCTCGGTCAGGGCCCTGAGCTCCGCGTCGAAGGGTACTTCGAGCCGCCGCTTCGGCTCGGCATAAAAGAGGGCTCCGGCCGGAACGGGCCGGCCGGTCATTTCCTCAAGACACAGCCCTTGCGCGCAGAGCTGCACCTCGTCGGCCCGGTGCAGCTTGGCCTTGCCGCGCTTGTACTCGACCGGATAGGCGGTCTCGCCCTGCGGCGAAGCGCGGAACTCCACCACATCGGCGACGCCGGCGATGTTCAGCCGCCGGCTGGCAATGGCCAGCGCCGACACGCGCCGCACGCCGCGTGAAAACCGGCTGCCGGGCTTGTCGGCCACCGCATGCAGCACATGCCCCTCGGCGGTGAAGCGGTTGTCCGCCCACAGCCGCTCGAGATGGATCAGGGCCGCCTGCCTGAGGCAGAACACGGCGTGCTGCAGGGCGGAGAGGGGAATGGGCTCTCCGTCCTGAACGTCCTCCCTCCCCTCCCCGCCTGACATGGGTTACAGCCGTTCGATCAGGTCCACGCCGGCCGGCAGGTTGTCGCGGTCGATGGTGACGATATAGTCGGAGAATTTGCGGGCCGGCGGGATATTGCCAAGCCGCTGGTCATCAACCGCACGAAACTCGCCCTCGACATTGCGCCCGATCCGGACGCGGTCAAACAGCGCATGGGCCGGTGCCTTGCCGAGGGCGCAGTCATGCTTGAAGACGATCAGCTTGCGGGTTGCCATCTCGCCACGGGCCGCAGAACGATCATGTTCGAACATGGTCTCCAGCGCTTCAAACAGCAGCTCTTTGTCGGCCTCCGAAAAGCCTGTCCGCTCGGCCAGCTTGGCGGAGATGAAGCCGTGTGCCCGGTACAGGCCATACGGCACAATGTGCTTGCGGCCCATGGTGCGGATGTCGCCTTTGGTTTCGTCTTCTGTCGTGGCCGCCATGCGGGTGATGGTGATTTCAGCCGGCATGATCTGTTCGACGGACGAGGCGAAGGTGAGCTGGACCGGCCCGCGCACCTGGCCGCAGTTTGCCCCCTTCGTCGACATCACGGCCCCGAACGTCCGCACATCGAAGAAGTTGGCGCACATCCAGTCGCTGAGCTTGCGTGCCTCCGCATCCTCCTTGGGCAGGCGGCTGTAGCCGTCCTTCTTGTCCGGCTGAACGGCGTTGGCGTTCCACGCCCGGCGCTGCTTCTGGTCAAGGATGGCACGTTCCGTCACGAAGATCTCGTAGCGCTGGCCGAGGTCCTCGAGCGGCTTGTCGGTCGCCGGGGCCTCATCCCCCTTGGCGAAGGACACGTAGTTGCGGATCTTGCGCTTCAGGCTGACATCCGAGACAAGGCCGAAGTTCGTTTCCGGGTCCATGCGCGGCAGGTTGCCGGCATCCGGATCACCGTTCGGGTTGCCGTTGACGACTTCGAACAGCAGAACAAAATCATAGCGGTTGGCAAGCGTGGTCATTGGGCAACCTCTTCCTGAGCAGCGACGTCCTTGGTCGATTTGAAGAATTCATTCCGCTGGTGGTAGTAGCCGAGGCCGAAGAGGGCCTGCTCTTGCGGCGCCAGGGCAATCGGGAATGGATCAGCACCGGGCTGCATCAGCTCCATGATCGAGCTGACGTGCTTCTCAAGCACGACCTTGTAGCCGGGCTTCTGCTTGGCGAGCTTGGAGAGATGCGGCGCCGACCCCTTGTCGAGAAGGGCAAAGACCTTCTGTGGCTGGGCGGCGGCAGCACTGTAGAACTTGTCCTTGATGCTGGCGTTAACGTTGCCAAGCGCGGCCTGCTGGATCTGCTCATAGACAGCGAACAGACGCCCCAGCAGATAGCCTCTGTTCGTGTTTTCCGGATCGAATGCCACAGGGGCCTCCTTCTCTGGGTGAAGCCTGAAATTGCGGATAACCAAGGCACGCAGGATGGCGACGCGCATGGCATTGACATCGCCATCGGCGCGCAAGCGCACCAGGACGGATGACAGAAGCGTGAGCGGATAGGGCGTGCCGGCGAGGATGGAGCGCATCCACTCCCCGGCAAGCGTCGGCGGCACATTCTCGCGCTTTCCCAGAACGGCCACTTCCAGCAGATACCGCCACAAGGCGAGACTGGTTGTCCGAGGGGGCGGGTCGACCCGCATCTCGGCTGCGAACCGGTTGTAGCGCTCAGCCACCGCGCCAAAATCATCTTCCAGATAGAAGCGAACCGACAGCCGTGCGGCATTGGGCGAGAGGCCCAGAACGTAGAAGCGGACGCCCTTGGCGAGTTTCGGCCGCACCAGCGCCACCGGCTCGCCCGAGCGGAGGCGGCTCAGGGCGGCGCCAACTTCGGCAGACTGCTTGGTCAGGTCGACCTCCGGGACGTCGGAGAACCATAGCTGGCTCACGGCCTCGACGATGGCCATGTCGTCCGCGCTGACGTCCGGATCGACAGCCTCGGCCCAGAACACGGTGGAGGCGTCGCCGATCTGGACCGAGTGACCGCTGTCGCGGCGCAACAGGTCGTTGAGGGCACCGCCGTAGCGGGCGGCGGCGGCAACGGACATCGGCGCGTTCAGCCCCTGTTCGTGGCCGTAGGATTCAAACGAGGCCTGGTTGAAGGAGACCAGCGAGGCCCCGGATGACTGTGCGCCCCAGACGCCCTTGATCGAGGGATGCAGAACCGCAATCGGTGCCGTCTCGCCGGAGACGAGGCAGATGCCGAGCGTTGTATCTGCCGAAGCGTTCATGCGCGCCCACAGGGCCTTGGCGGCCGGGCGGTCATGCAGGTAACGGCTGCGGCGTTCGCTCTCCAGCGCAAACACCACATTCTGGTCCTTCATCGCCTCCTGCCAGAGCGGGGCGATGAAGTCCGCCGGCGTCCAGCGCTCCAGGAACAGGCGCAGAGCGACGAGGCCGGCGTCGTCGGCATCCTTCAGTTCGGTCAGGTGCCGCTCGACAAAGGCCGCGTGTTCCTCCGCAAGGCGCTTGCCCTCGCCCGCTGTCACGCCAAGCACATAGGCGGTCTTGTCCCAGAGAAAGTTGGGCGTAACACCGGAGGTCCGCTTGATTGCCTGAGGAACGGCGACCGTGCTTGGCAGCGGCTTTTTGCCGGTCACATCACGCAGATCGCGGACGTTGGCAGGAGTTCCGTCTTCATGGAGCGAGATGACAAAGGAGATCTTTTCCGGCGAGTAGCCAAGCGGCGGCAGGTGGCCTTCCGCCTCCATCCGCTCGCCCAGACGGCTGAGGGCCTGAAGCATGGTCATCGGCGGATCTCCGGTGAGCCCGGTTGCGGCACCGCGATGACGCCATTCTCCAGCATGGCGCGGAAGAACAGCGACGGACGGTCGGGCCGGGAATGGTCGATGTCCCACAGCATGAAGCCGAGGTCACGGGTGTCGGCGATGGCAGCAGGCAGGGACTCGCCGTCACCGATCAGCCGGAAATCGGCGGCAAACTCGCGGGTGCCGAGGCACGGCTGGTGGAAGCACTGGCCGCGTTCCGCGCGGCGGTTGAACATCTCGATATGCTTGCCCTCAGTGTCATCAGCCCCGGCGCGCGCCGTGCGCTCGAAATGCGCCTCGATGACATAGGCGACATCGACGAGGATCGTGGAGGCGCGTTGCTGCCGGTCCTCATCGACCAGAAGCGCCAGATC
Source organism: Pannonibacter sp. (assembly GCF_051860505.1). Lineage (NCBI taxonomy): Bacteria > Pseudomonadati > Pseudomonadota > Alphaproteobacteria > Hyphomicrobiales > Stappiaceae > Pannonibacter > Pannonibacter sp. The sequence continues at coordinate 25,213 of NZ_JBHYDX010000036.1, forward strand.
CTCGAGACTGCCCCGGTTCATCGCCGTCTTGATCTTGCCGGCCGGGGCCTTGCTGCCGACCTCGTTGCGGCGGATCGACTGGAAGCGGATCGGCTGCAGCACATGGATGCGGTCGATGACCCAGCGGATCGCCGGCTTCCAGTGGATTGCCTCCAGGATCCCGCGCGCGGCTGAGGGCGTCAGCGCGTCATAAGACACACGCTCCGCCTTCATCTCGGGCCTCGTGAAGCAGGCGCGCGGGCCTGAGACCAACAGTTTCACGCCGTAGGGCATGGATAGACGACCTCCCTAAATGATGCTGTCGGCAACGCCGAGCTTGCCTGTTTCTTCCCACCACAGCCCCACCTCCGGCGTGTAGAGCTTGCTCTCCTCCGCCAGCACGACGAACTGGTCTGCCCTGAGGTCAGCGGCGCGGACGGAGGCGGCGCCGTTGGCGATGAGGTCTGTCCGCACCCTTGGGGGCACCTGCACCACATAGCGCTGCAGCTCGCGGGCGATCTGGCCGGAGGATACGGACTCGACGCCAAGCTTGCCGATCCAGTGGCGGGCGTGGTCGTCATAGGGGATGATCACCGGCAGCATGCCGCTTTCGATCATCCGAAACTCCTGAGCAATCGTGCGATAGGCGATGTTGGTGCCGGACTTGTCCATCCGAGCCATCGCCAGGATGCCCTTGGCATCAAGACCGCTTCTGGTGTCGTTGGCACCGCGCTGCCAGTAGACCTCCTGGAAATAATCCCGGATCGCCTCCGGACTGAAGAGGTTGTCGTGCTTGGGCTCGATTGCGGCAAAGGCCGCTGCGAATTGCGCCAGTTCCTCCGGCGGCTTCGCGACCTCTGGTTTGAATATCAGAACATGGCTGTCGTCCGGCGCACGCGAGCCTTCACGGTTGCAGCGGCCGGCGGCCTGCAGCACCTGGTCCAATCCCGCTTCGGCGCGATAGACACGCGGAAAATCGACATCGACCCCGGCTTCGATCAGGCTTGTGGCCACCACGCGGCAGGGGCCCTCGCCCTCCAGCATGGCCCGAACACGCGCAAGCAGCGCCTGCCGGTGGGCCGCGCATTGGCGGGTCGACAGGTGAACGAGACCCTCCAGCCCGGCCGCCTTGGCGGTGGTGAAAAGCTCGAGGGCGTGCTTGCGGCTGTTGACGATGACGAGTGCTCTGGGATGGCCGGCAAGATCACGCACAAGGTCGTCGTCGCTGAGAACCCCTGCCCGCCGGATGGTCGTGCGCCGCAGTTCCCGCGCCAGCCGGGCCGGGTCTGGCGCCAGTTCCCGGTTGTCCAGTTCCAGCCCCATCAGGCTGCCGTCCGGAAAGTCGCGCCGGTCCAGCGCCGGCTGGGTCGCGGTGCAAAGCACGATAGTACAGCCGTAATTGCGCGCCAGCTCGTCAAGCGCCAGGACGGATGGCTTCAGGTACGGCAGCGGCAGGGTCTGCGCCTCGTCGAGGATGATGATGCTGCGGGCGATGTTGTGCAGCTTGCGGCAGCGCCCCGGCCGGTTGGCAAAGAGGCTCTCGAACAGTTGCACGTTGGTGGTCACCACCACCGGCGCGGCCCAGTCCTCCATGGCCAGTTTCAGCTTGTCGCGCTGGCCAAGTGCCTTGAGGCTCTCCTCCTCGATGGCCGAGTGGTGCTCAAGGATCACGTCATTCCCCAGCACCTGCCGGAAGATCGCCGCCGTCTGGTCGATGATCGAGGTAAAGGGGATGGCGTAGATGATGCGGCGATGGCCATGCAGCGCGGCGTGATCCAGCGCAAAACCGAGCGAAGCCAGCGTCTTGCCGCCGCCGGTTGGAACGTTGAGCGTGAAGATGCCGGCCGGCTCGGCCGCGCGCCCGCGCACATGGGCGAGGATCTCGCCGCGCAAGGACGTCAGCTTGCCGGATGTGGCCGCTTTCGAGGCCATTTCCCGGTCGAACCGCGCCCGAAGCTCTGGCAGCACATCCTGCAGGGCCGGCCAGTTCCGGTCGGCAATGAGCCCCGTCAGCCGGTTGTAATAGGTTTCCGTGTCCTTGAAGTCGGCGTCGACGAGGCAGGAGAACAGCATCCGCCCTAGAAACGTCATCTGGAACATCTGGGCCGCAGCTGGATTGGTTTTGACCTTTCTCGTGTCGGGAAGGAACTTGGGCGGGATCAGAGCGCTGAACTCCGCTTGCAGTTCGTCTTTCCAGACCGGATCGAGCCGGGTGTCGTCCCACCGCTCCAGCCGCTCCTGAAGTGCGCCAGCACTTGCGTCCTGCACGCTGCGCGTCCGGTCAGGTAGTCCCGCATGGTGACCCGCGACCGCATGGGCGAGCAATTCGAGAATGACGCGGTCAATTGGCGTGGCTGCGTCTACGGCAGCGCGCAGGAGAACGCCGGCGCCATCGGTTGAATGGTCCGGCCCCTTGCCACCGCGCCGCAGGGGGGCCCGGATATAGGCGAGAAACGCGGGGTTATACTTGCCGAGGTCATGCAGCAGGCCGGCCAGATAGGCTGGCCTCTCGCCGCCAAAGACCGACGCGAATTGCGAAGCAAGCCCCGCAGTCTGCAAGGAATGATCTGGAAGTGTCTGCCAGAGTGCTTCGTCAGCATCGGGCGCTGAATGGGCGTAATATGGCATGCGGCTCAATCACAGGTTTTCATGCCTCAGTTAGATATCCGATTCGTCTCCGCCGCAAGCGAGGCCTCGCATTTTTGCATACTCTAGTTGTAACTACGGATAGGACGTTGCCCGGTGCGGCGGTTCAAGGCGTCGCCGCACCCGGCTGACAGCCTGCCAAAAGGCGAAAGGAAGCCCCCACCGCTGCAAGCCAAGCGGCAACGGCTGCGGTCTGGCGTGACGGATCGCCTCGACGAGACCGATCAGCAGTGCCACGATAAACGCCCGCTTGGTGGGGAAGACTTCGTCTGACAGCACATCGAGCTGCTTCGGCACCCAGCGCCTTCTCCAACCCGGTGATGATCTCGGACTGGCGGAGGACGGCCCGGCGTCACTCGATGGTTTTGTCGTCGTCGCGGTCAGCGGACGTCAGGGCTGCGCAAACGGACGTTGAGCTACGTTTCGTGCAGGCTATCATGCCAGGCTGATCTGGTGCGTGGTGACCGATCCTGACTGCAGCACATGCAATTCGAAGGCAGGGCGCATACAACTTGCCCTATGCGGAAAGTTTCCCGTCAACGACAGGCTCAACCCATGTCCGATGGCCGGGCAGGTACTTGCAAGGACCCCTGCCCAAAGCGTCTGCATGCTGCGGTGGCTGTGACCTGCGATTATCCTGCAGACCGGGCTGGCCGCAAGAAGACCGGCCAGTTGGGCGGCTCCGGCAAAGCCGTCTTTGTCGAGATGCGGTGCTCCTGTCGGAAAGGGCGGATGATGCAGCGCCAAGATGACAGGGGCCGTCGCACGTGCCATCGCATCTGCCAGCCAGTCCAAGCGGGCGGCATCGACGCCGCCTTTGCCGCCTGGCAAGTTGCTGTCCAATGCGATCAGGACTGCATCGCCGATCTTACGCGCAAAACTCAGATGATCGGGGGCAAAGTCGGCCCAATCGGCAAACGCTGCTCGAAACTCGGGCGCACGGTCATGGTTGCCAGGCATGGGCAACAACGGCACCGGCGCCGCGCGGAGCACCGCTGTCGCAGCGCCATAACCGTCCGCAGTGCGGTCTATTATATCACCGGTCAAAACGATGGCATCCGGGAGCCGGTCCATCGCAGCCATCGTCTCGAAAGCGCGCAGAATTGCTTCTGCGGGATCGTGGCAGGGGTAAGCGCCATCGTCGCGCAGATGCGGATCAGTGATCTGTGCAATCAGCGTCACAAGAGATTCCCCCGCCGTCCCATCACGCTGAGAACAAGCAACGGCAGCGCCGTCGTGATCAGGATAGTGACAAACGCCATTGCCATCCCCAGACCGACCGAGCCTTGTTCGAACTGCCGCCAGATATATGTCGAAATGGTGGAGACCCCAACGGGCGCCACCACCACCGATGCCACAAGCTCACGCGAAGCGACAGCGAAGACCAGAAGCATCGCGGCGAGAAGGCTGGGGGCAATCAGGGGCAGCAATATGCGGCGGAAAGCCGTCAAAGGGGAGGCGCCAGAGACCCGCGCGGCCGCCTCCAGATTATCGCCGATCTGGTGAAAGGCGGCTGTTGCGTAACGTACCGGCTGAGGCAGCAGAATGCAGCAATAAGCCAGAAGCAGGATCAGCGCGGTGTTGTAGGGCGTCACCGGCAGCCAGGGTTGGTTCCACGCCAGGATCAAACCCACCGCAACGACAATGCCGGGCAGAGCGTTTGGGAGGATGGTCAGCACATCAAGAACGCCTCGCCCGCGCACCTTTGATTTTACCACCGCATAGGCCGACAGGGCCCCCAGAAGGCCTGTTACCAGTGCCGCCGCCACGCCCAGCCACAGGCTGGTTGCCAGCGCCTTCAATGCGCCGGTCGTATCGCCCAGAATGGACGCGAAATTGGCCAGCCCAAGATTGGACCAAGCCAGTCCGCCGGAGATGGTTTTCGACAGGGCTCCCGCCAGTATCGCCAGCAGTGGCAGCCCGGTGGCGACGAAGGCCACCATGGCAAAGCATCCCAGAACGGGCCATGTCCACAGGCCAAGCTCGCGCCTGTCGTTGTTCTGCGGTTTGCCAGTGGTCGCCTCAAAGGACCGGCGGCTCAAGATCCGACGTTGCAGCAAGAAGGCCCCGAACGAGAGAACCACCAGCACCAGCGACAGGATCGCCGCACCTGGCAGATCGATCGGCCAATCCGATACCCGCAGGTCGATGGCAGTGACCAGCACGTCGAACCCTGCCCGCGAGCCGAGGGCTGCGGGCGTACCGTACTCCTCGATTGCCATGGCGAAAACCAGTAGCAGGCTTGCGGCAAGTCCGGGTGTCGAAAGCGGCAAGGTGATCCGCCAGAAGGCGCGCATCGGGCTGGCTCCGAACACGCGGGCGACATCCGAATAGCGCGATCCCACGGTTTCCAGTGTCCGCGACACCGCGAAATAGACGACTGGAAAGCTGTTCAGCGTCATGATGAAGACGATGCCGGGGACCGAAAACAGGAAAGCGGCCAGATCGAACCCGGCCAGTTGTTCCAGGTAGCCGCGCGGCTGCAGAGTCATGATCCAGCCAAGTACGGCAATGTAGGGCGGGATCATGAAGGGGATCAGGAAGAGCACATCCCACACCACCGCGCCCGGCACCCGAAACAGTGCCCGCGCCACGGCAAGCGGTACTGCGATCAGGGTTGACAGCGCCACCACCAACGCTCCCAGCAAAAGTGTATTGCCGGTCATGCCGATGAGTTTGGCATCCCCCAAGGCACCCGCAAGGGCCGAAAAGGGCGCGGCCAACGAGCCGCGCCCCAGTTCGGGAAAGATCGCCTGGAGGACGATGAACAAGAATGGCACGGCGACGACCAGACCCAATCCCGCCGCCGCGATGATTACGGACGGGTTAACCGCTTCGACTGACCGTGCCATACCCTCTGTCCTTACTTGGCAAAGACCTTGCCAAAGGCCTCCAGCGTTTCGGCGCGCTTGCCATAAACGGTGGTGGCATCAACCGGCAGGATCTTGAGGTCGGCGATCAACGGACGGTTCGCTTCGACATCTGTGCGTGATGGCATCAGGTTCTGCTTGGCGACGACAGTTTGACCCGCATCCGACAGGATGTAGTCGACGAAGGCCTTTGCTTCGTCCAGGTTCTTCGACCAGTTGAGGATCATGACCGGGCGCGGCGCAATCACAGTGCCGCTTTCGGGGAAGATCACCTCGATCGACTCACCCTTGGCCTTGCCGTTGAGCGAGATGTAGTCCACCGCACCGAACACGGCAGCCTTTGCGCCCTGCAGGACAGGATTCAGCGCGTCGGCATTGGCCCCTGCCACGATTGCACCATTGGCAGCCAGGCTGTCGAACAGGGCCATGTCGCCACCGGGGGTCAACGCGGCCACCAGTTCAAAGGCGGAACCCGACTGCGCCGGATCCGGCAGGTTGACGAGGTCCTTGAACTCAGGCTTGGCCAGATCGGCCCATTCGGTCGGGCGCGGTGTGCCGGACTTCGGGTTCCAGGCAATCGCCAGTGCGGCTACGCCCTGCGCCACGGCCGTGTCGGTTTTCAGAAAATCCGGCACCATTGCGGCATTGGCGCTGGTGTAGGGCACCAGCCAGCCACGCTCGGCGAAGTCGGTTGCGGTGTCCCAGGAGGCCGAGATCAGCACATCGACCACGGGATTGGCGGCTTCGGCCTCGATCCGGGCCATCACCTTGCCGGTGGTGGCCTGAAAGTACTCGACCTTGGTCCCGGTTTCGGCAGTGAAGCCGGCAGCAAGGTCAGCGATGAGCTTTTCCGGGCCGGCGGTATAGACGGTGATATCGGCCAAGGCGCTGCTTGCTGCAAGAAGCGCCGAAGCTGCGACGGCAGCACGAAGGGCAGTCTTGATCATCGGAATTTTCCTTGTTTCAGGGTGTTGCGATGTGCGCCGGAAACCAACGCAAATGAGCCGGGAGAATTTGCAACCCGATGCGCTCCCCGACGCGCAGGCGGGTATCGCTGGAAATCTGGACGGTATGCTGGATGCCGGAGTGCCCGGTGCCGGGGTCCAGCCGCACGGTTACAGCATAGCCATTGTCACGAAACTGCGCGGCCAGCACCTCACCGGTCAAAACCGCGCCATCGGCTTCGGTCAGCCGCAGGGCACGGGGCGTGACAAGCACTTCAGCGGCTGCCCTGTCCGGCCCACCAAGGGCTCCCAAAACCTTGCCTTCAAAGGACCAGCCCTCTGCTTTGCGCAGCAGCGGAAGAACCGCGCCCAGCCGCAGGAATTCGGCGACAGCAGGACTGGATGGGTCTTCGACAAGATCCTCGGGCGTGGCCAGTTGGGCGATCTCGCCGGCCTTCATGACCGCGACCTGATCCGCCAGCGTCAACGCTTCCGACTGATCATGCGTCACATAGACGGCGGTCAGTCCCAGTCCGCGGATCAGTGCACCCAGTTCCGCAACCATGGTTTCGCGCAACTCGCGATCAAGGTTGGACAACGGCTCGTCGAACAGCACGATGCGCGGCTCGGCCACGATGGCGCGGGCTATGGCAACGCGCTGTTGCTGCCCGCCCGAAAGCGCCGAGGGGTTGCGTCCAGCCATCGCCCCAAGGCCGACCCGATCCAGCGCGGCCATGACCCGCTGCTCTCGCTCGGCCTTGCCAACTCCTGCCATTTCCAGCGGAAAGGCGACATTGCCCGCCACAGTAAGGTGCGGCCAAAGGGCGTAGTCCTGAAAAACCATGCCGAGCTGGCGTTTTTCCGGCGGCACGAAAATGCCAGGCCCGGCGACCACTGCGCCGTTAATTGCAATAGCACCTGAAGTCGGGGAGAGGAGACCGGCAATCAGACGCAGGAGCGTGGTCTTGCCACAACCCGACGGGCCAAGCAGCGCAAGCGTCTGCCCGGCAAGCAAGCCAATGTCGATCTCACGCAAGATCGGCGTCTTGCCATAGCTAAGCGCGAGGCCCCTTGCGGAAATCGCTTGGTCTGAAGGCCAATCACCTCGCAAGGGGAAATCTCCATGTTCTCGTTGCCTCCGTCTAGGAGCGTAAGGTGACAGTCCGATGACGGCCCTTCGCGATGCTCTCGCGCCGTTTCCGGATCATCTGTATTCGGTCTGTCACGTTCCCCTGCTATCGGGCTGAGTGACTTTTGATGGAGACCAAGTGATGTCTAAGACCCTCATGCTTGCTGGCGTAGCCTACCTTGCCGTTTCCGCATCGATGGTGCAGGCCGAAAGCTTGGGCAATCTTGCTTGGTCGGATACCACGCCCTTTGCCGCCACTATGACGAAGAAGGACGATTTCACCATTGTTGGCTCCGAAGACCTGATGGGCCTGAAAGCCCTCAACGACGACGGCACCATCAAGGCCATTATTGAGATCCCCTCTGGCACATCGGCCAAGTGGGAAGTCAGCAAGGAAGATCCGAAGGCAGTCTACTGGGAACTGAAGAACGAAAAGCCGCGTGTGATCAACTATCTGGGCTATCCGGCCAACTACGGCTCGATCCCCGGCACTGCCCTGCCCAAGGAACTGGGCGGCGACGGTGACCCGCTGGATGTAATCGTGCTGGGTCAGGCCGTGCCGCGTGGCACCGTGGCCGATGTGCGCGTGATCGGCGTGTTGAAGATGCTGGACGGCGGTGAGCAGGATGACAAACTGATCGCGGTTCTTGCCAAGGGGTCACCTTTTTCTCACGTGGAGAGCATGGAGCAACTGAATGCCGAGTTCGCAGGCGTCAGCCAGATCATCGATCTGTGGTTCGCCAGCTACAAAGGCCCGGATGGTGGCATGGAAGGCAAGGGCTTCGAGGATGCCGAGACCGCCCGCGCAGTCTTAGAGGCAGCGGCTAAGAACTTCGAAGCCGGTCGCTAGAGCGTGTCGCGTTTAATTAGTTCCATATCCTGCGGCTTTGAAGAAGTTGTAGCATTCCTCATCGGTGAAGAT
>NZ_JBHYDX010000037.1:0-32447 GCF_051860505.1 Pannonibacter sp.
TATTTGATCAGCTCCGACGTGCGCCTTGCGGTGAAGAGCAGGGGGGCCTGGTTGAGATAGAGCGGGCGGTAGACCTCGGTCATCGGCTCGCGGGCGCGCTCGTCCTCGATGCCGATGACGATGCGGTCCGGGCGCTTGAAGTCGCCGATGGCCGCGCCTTCGCGCAGGAACTCCGGGTTGGAGACGACGACCACATCGGCATCCGGGTTGGTGTCGCGGATGATGCGCTCGACCTCGTCGCCGGTGCCGACCGGCACGGTCGACTTGGTGACGACGACGGTGAAGCCCTCGACGGCGGCGGCGATCTCGCGGGCGCAGCCATAGACATAGGACAGGTCCGCATGGCCATCGCCGCGCCGCGACGGGGTGCCGACGGCGATGAACACCACATCGGCGTCACCGACGGGGCCGGAAAGATCGGTGGTGAAGGACAGGCGCCCGGCCTTGACGTTGGTGGCGACCAGCTGGTCGAGACCCGGCTCGAAGATCGGGATTTCGCCGCGCTTCAGCGCCTCGATCTTGTCGACGGCCTTGTCGACACAGGTCACTTCATGGCCGAAATCCGCAAGGCAGGCGCCAGAAACCAGGCCCACATAGCCGGAGCCGATCATCGCAATCTTCATGTCAAAATCCTGAACGCTGGACCGGGGCACCGGGTGGTCGGAAGGGCTACGTAGGGCCGGTCGGCCCTGTCGCCCGCACCCGCGTGGCCGGTCGCAAACGGCATGACCGGGTAGCCCGGCTGAAACCGACACGGTGTTAGCCGGGATTCATGTCGGTTTCAATTCGGCGCTGACACGGATGCGATGTCAGATGCCTTGCAGGATGTCCCGCAGCATATGGGACATCAGGTCGATGCGGCCGAGGGCCTCGCGCAGTTCGTCCTGGTCGCGGTGGCTCAGCCGGTTGACCTCCACCCTGTTGGTTGGCGGAATGCCCGCCTGAAGATCAGCGATCTGCTGCGTCAGGATGAGGCGGATCAGGAAGCCATGGATATTGGCGAGAAGATCGGCATCGGTCTCAGACCGGTGCGCGGCGCTTGCCGCGGCCACAAGGCGGCGCGGGGTTGCCAGATCAGTAATGCCATAGCGCAGAGCTATGGTGCGGGCACCCGCAACAAGCGGCAGAAGGCCGCCAGCCTTCAGGTCGACCCGGCCCTGATCATCCTTGCGGATGCGGCCGAACAGGCCCAGCGGCGGGCCATGGCTGGCGGCGGTTTCACCGAGCGCCCGCAGCATGCCAAGAGATCCGCGCGCGGTGTCCATGGCGTGGACACGCAGGGCTTCCGCGAGGCGGGCACCACCACTGCCGGACACATGCGCCGGGGTGAAATCATAGAAAATGTCGACATTGAGCAGCGCCTGGGGGGAAGGGTGGCTGGCCCAGTCTGCCAATTGACCTTCCCACTCCGCCAGCCTGCGCCGCCAGGGCCGGTTGCGGGCCATGACGCCGCCGGAGCATAAAGGAATGCCGGCGCGGTCCAGGATCTCGTTGATCCGGGCGGCAAACCGCGTGAACCAGTCGTCGGCGCTGTCGAGATCACCGGGGTAGGAATCATCGATCACCAGCGCATTGTCCTGGTCTGCCGCCAGCATGCTTTCGCCGCGTCCACCCGAGCCGAGGACGAGAAGGGCATAGTCGGCGGGGGCTGGACCGGCGCCAGCGGCAAGCAGCTCTGCTTCGGCCAGTTCGGCCGCACGTGCCGTCATGGCCTTGCCTTCCGCCGCGATGATGGCGCAGACGCTGCGTGCATCCTGGCCGTCGTCCAGCAAGCCGCTGGCCAGCGCGGGCAGGGCGGACTGGACCTTGGCCAAATCGCGCGGGCGGGTTGCGGCGGCGATTTCGTCGCCGACGGTCAGGGTTGCCAGAGCCCGTTCGCGCAAGAGTGTGCGCAGGGTAAAGACGCCCGTGACGCGGCCGCCGCCATCGGTGACGCCGAGATAGCGCAGGTTGCGCCGGGCCATCAGGCCGAGGGCACGGTAGAGGAACGTGTCGGCCGGCGCTGAAATGACGGGCGCGCTCATCAAGCTGCCGATAAGAATGTCCGGAGCACCGGCCCCGGAACGGGCCAGCGCATGGAGGACATCACGCTCGGTCAGGATGCCCGGGTCCTCGCCGTCCCGGTCGATGATCAGGCAGCCAATGCCCCGTTCGGCCATGAGGGAAGCTGCGGCCGACAGCTGCGCGGACTGCGGCAGGCTGATTGGCGGACTGCTCATGACATCCGACAGGCGGTTGCGATAGAGATAGCTGTCGATGGCCTTGCGGGCGCCGCTGCGCAACACCGCCTGGGCGAAATCGCGCTTGTCCTTCGGCCGATTGAACCACCCGGCTTCCTCCTGGCGGGCGATCAGTCCGGCGGGCTTGCGGCAGAGGTTCTCAGCTTCCGCCAGGGTGCGGATGCCTTTTGAGATCAGGCGCGGCTGCAGGCCGACATAGACTTCGGCGGTGGCGATGGCGTCGCCAAGCGCCGTGTGGCGGCCCTTGATGTCGATGCCGAGGCTGAGGGCGAGACTGTCAAGCGAGGTGTCAACCAGGGCCGGATCGAGCCCGGCAACCATCAGGGCCACGTCGAGGGCGAGCGGGTCCTTCCAGTTTGTCCCGGTGCGTTCCGCCTCGTGGCGCAGGATCGCCAGGTCGAAATGGATCGAATGCCCCACCACCACGGCGCCGCCGATGAAGGCGGCCAGTTCCGGCAGGATCTCGGCAATCGTTCTCTGGCCGGTGACATCGGCATCACCGAGCCCGTGAATGCGCTGCGCCACTGCCGGGATCGGCATCTGTGGATCGACCAGCACATTAAAGACCTCGCTGGCCAGGATCTCCCGCCCATACATGCGCACGGCCCCGATCTGGACAATTCGGTCCTTGCGGATGTCGAGGCCGGTGGTCTCGGTGTCGAGGACCACGACATCAAGCGCGATCAGCGGTGTCAGGCCGCCAAGCGCCGGGGCAGAGAGCGGGATCCGCTTCAAGCTGCAACGTCCATCTTTTCAGAGAGCTCGCGGGCAAAGCCGACAAGGTCGAGCCGCTTGCGCAAGGTCGCCTGATAGTCGATGAAGCGGAAGGCAACGTTGTTCAGAACCATCATCTTGTCGGCCTCGCGAACATCATCAGTGATGGGCGCGTGGTCCAATAGCCGCAGGGCTGTGGCGGTACAGATGGCATCCGGTTTCAGCGGCGCCCGTTCCATGAACACCGGCAACCGTGCCTCGAATTCGGCGATGGCATCGTCCCAGCCGCGATCCTTGCGGTGCTCGGGCATCTCTTCAGCAGCCAGGACATCCCGATAGAGCTGCAGCAATCCGGCGGCCCGGATGCGTGGATCGTCGGGAAGGTTCTCCCGCATTTCGGTTTCCATGATCAGGATCAGATCCTGCGCTGCAACAGCAAACCCCTCCCATTTGCAGATCTGCAGGGCAAATCCGAATCCCTCGTCCTTGAACAGTTTCGGTCCGGCGAGCAAAGTGCGGGCGCGCAAGTAGGAGTAGCTGGAGCCCTGGGCGAGGAAGGCTGCACCTGCACGGATCGTTTCTACTGCGGAAGTCCAGTCGGAACGGCGCCGTTTCGGCATGATAGATCCAATGAAGTCAAGCACTTGCTTCCGCTCCCTTAGGACATTGCCTTGTTTTGGCTGCCCGATTAGTCTTTAGGATAACTTCCCTTATGCAGTTTGAAGGGAATATTCTAATCCCGCAAGTATCTCGGCAACGCAATATATTTTATGTTGCTGTGCGAAGCAGGGACATCCGTGTTTTGCCGGTTCATGAATATTGCGGGGAGGCAGGAGACGGCGCGCCAGGTAAGGGGGTGCGGCGGGTCCAGCGGCCGAGGTGCTCCAACGGGAGGAATGACCTTGACCGACAAACTGCCACCGGAAGTTGCGGAGGCGCACTGGCGTAAGACGAGTAGTCTGATGTGGACTACGCTTGCTGTCTGGGCTGTGTTCAGCTTCTTCATCCATATGTTCGTCACGTCGCTGAATGGCGTCGTCATCCTGGGCTTCCCGCTCGGCTACTACATGGCCGCGCAGGGCTCGCTAATCATCTTCGTCGTGCTGATCTTCTGGTTCTCGAGCCGGCAGAACGCCATTGATGAAGAATTCGGCGTAGCCGAAGACTGAGGGGATCCCAGATGGCAATGAGTATGAAAGGGGACTTCACTGACAACCTCGGCAAGATCTATACGGTCTATGTTGGCGGGTTTGCAGTGTTTGTCGTTCTTATGGCGATCTTCGAGATGCTGGGCGTCCCGGATCGTATCATCATGTGGGCCTACATGGCTGCGACCATCGGCATCTATGCCTTCATCGGCATCATGTCGCGCACCGCGCAGGTCTCCGAATATTACGTCGCCGGCCGCTCGGTTCCGGCGATCTACAATGGCATGGCGACCGGTGCGGACTGGATGTCCGGTGCCAGCTTCGTCGGCATGGCGGGCACGCTGTTCGCACTGGGCTATGACGGCCTCGCCTTCGTGCTGGGCTGGACGGGCGGCTACGTGCTGGTAGCAGTGCTCCTGGCACCGTATCTGCGCAAGTTTGGCGCCTACACGGTTCCGGATTTCCTCGGCACCCGCTACGGCGGCAACACGGCGCGCCTGGTGGGCATCATCGTGCTGTTCGCCTGCTCCTTCACCTACATCACCGCACAGGTCTATGCCTCGGGCATCATTGCCTCGCAGTTCCTCGGTATCGATTTCGGTATCGCGGTCTTCGCCGGTCTTGCAGGCATTCTCGTTTGCTCGATGCTGGGTGGCATGAAGGCCGTGACCTGGACGCAGGTGGCACAGTACATCGTTCTGATCGTCGCCTATCTGCTTCCGGCGATCTGGATGTCGACCGTGACCTTCGGCATTCCGCTGCCGCAGCTCACCTATGGCGGCGCCCTGTCGAAGATCGCCGAGTACGAGCAGGTTCTGGGCATTGCGAAGTCTTATGTCGCACCGTTCCAGACCTACACGCCGCTCGACTTCTTCTCGCTGATCTTCTGTCTGATGGTCGGCACGGCTTCGCTTCCGCACATCCTCATGCGTTTCTTCACGACCCCGACGGTTCGTGAGGCCCGCAAGTCGGTGGGCTGGTCGCTGCTGTTCATCTTCCTGCTGTATTTCACGGCCCCGGCCTATGCAGCCTTCTCGAAGATGAACCTGATGGGCCTGTTCGCAGGCGCGGAAGGCAACCTGCTCGCCTTCTCGGCAATCCCGCAATGGATGCTCGACTGGGGCTCCATCGCTGGCCATCAGCTGGTGACGATCTGCGGCGTCAAGGCCGAGACGATCGAAGCCATTACGGCTGCGTGTGAGGCCAAGGGTCTTGCCGGTGGCTTCCCCTACGCCGAACTGCGGCTCAACAACGACATGATCGTGCTGTCGACCCCGTCGATCGCCGGTATGCCGATCTGGGTTGTCGGTCTCGTCGGTGCGGGTGGCTTTGCGGCTGCGCTGTCGACCGCTGACGGGCTGTTGCTCGCCATCGCCAATGCCCTGTCGCATGACGTCTATTACCGCATGATCGATCCGAAGGCCGACGCCAAGCGCCGCCTGATGATCTCGAAGATCCTGCTGGTCGTCGTCGCTCTTGCGGCTGCGTTCCTTGCCCGCACCAAGCCGTCCGACATCCTGTCGATGGTGGCCTGGGCCTTCTCCATCGCCGCTGCGGGTCTGTTCGCGCCGCTGGTAATGGGTGTCTGGTGGAAGCGTGCAACGAACATGGGTGGCATCATGGGCATGATCGCCGGCTTCGGCATCACCATGTACTACCTGATTGGCAACGTGTACGGCTTCGACTTCGTCAAGGGTACGGGCGACGAGATCTCGTGGTTCGGCGTCAAGGCGATCTCGGCCGGCATCTTCGGCGTTCCGGTTGCCTTCCTCGTCACCTATGTGGTGTCGCTGGTGACCCCGGCTCCAAGCCAGGAGATGCAGGACTTCGTCGACCGCCTGCGGCTGCCGAAAGGTGGCACGATGATGGTCGCCGGGCACTGAGTTTGCCGCTATAGATCGGGCGCAGGATCTTCATGGTCCTGCGCCCGTCGCTTTTTTAACTCCAAGGGAATTTCAGATGCAGCAGGGGTCGGCCATTACTGGCATCTTCATTCTGGCCGGGACCTATGTCATGGCCATCGTCACGTTCCTGCTTGGCGGAATGCCGGCGGAAGTGGCGGTCCTGCTCGGCGGGACCTATGCCTTGACCGCCATCGCCGCGTTTCTGTTTTCGCGCGGTGTGCTGGAATTCGTTGTCGGTTCCGACCGGAACATCACCTTCTTCGTCGTGCTGCGTAAAGTGACTGATCCACTGCTTGCGCTGGTCGCGCCAATAACGCCTGGCTTTCTTATGCCTTTTGCCATGGCGCTTTACGGGGCTTTCCTGTTCTTCTTTCTGAAGGTGTTCCTGTTCGGCGACGCCTTCCTCGAAGTTCCGCCGCTGTTCATCATCATCTATCTGATGCTGATGTCGTAAGCCGTCCTGCTCAGGGTTGATCCATCGCGGCCTGCCATTCGTCCAGAAAACCCTGGCGCGTCAGGTTGTCGAGTTGGGCCAGCAGTCCTGGATCGAGCCGGATTGGCCGCAGATGCGGCTTCTCCGCATAGACGCGCGGATCGATCAGCGGCAGGCCGGCAGCCTCCAGCACCAGGGACTGACCAACGGGTGACAGGAGATAGGCGAGAAAGGCCCCGCCTTCCGCCGGCCGTTGGGCTTCCTGCGGGATCAGCGCCGTGCGCAGCAGAGTGACTGTGAAATCCTCAGGTTCCACGAGGATGATCTTGTCGCGGTAAAGGTCATCCTTGCGGCTGTAGCTGCCCAGGACATTGTAGGCCAGCAGCAGTTCGCCGTTCAGCATCGCCTCGATCATGTTGACCGAACAACAGTAGAGCCTGGCGTCAAGGCGGCCCATGACTTCGGCAAGGCGCCAGAACGTCTCGCTGAGCCTTGCGTCCTGGGTGGCGAAAAGATAGCCGGCGCCTGAGATCTTGGGGTCATAGGTGCCGATGCGGCCGCGAAAGCGTTCCGCGTTGTCGCGCAGCAGGGCAATCACATCGCGCCGGCTGCGCGGCACCGGTAGTCCGCCGTCAAGCGCGTCGCGGGCAATCAGCAGCACCGCCGGCTCCTGCGCCACCGCCACCAGCGTGTCCCGCCATCTGGCCCAGGCCGGACGCCCGGACAGAATGCCATCGGGCAGCGGTCTGGCGCGGCCATCATTGGCAAGTTTCATCTGCAGGTCCATGGCCGATGAAATTACCACGTCGAAGGGCGCCTTTTCCCGGTCAATCGCGTTGAATACCTCCTGGCTTGAAGCCATGACATAGGCGACGGATATATCCGGCCGAGCCGCAATGAAGCCGTCGAGGACAGGGGCGAAGACGGCGATATCCGTGGTCGACAGCACCCGGATGCGGATCGTGGCATCCGGTTTGCCAAACAGGCGTTCGGCCTCGATCTCGAAGGCGCGGGTGGGCGACCCGGGCAAACACGCCGAAACCAGCAGCAGCACCAGGAGGATGAACCGCCGGACAGGGCGGCAGCGGGCGATCTGACGCAGATAGGGCACGCGCCGTGCCGGGGCCAGGCCGGGAGAGTGGGTCATGGCATGTCCTGTGCATTCGGGGCGGCTGGTCCTGGCGGTGTATCCGATGGGCGATCTTCGCTCTGGGCAAGGGGCAGGACCAGGGTTGCTGCCGCGCCTCCGGATGGCCGGGCCTCAAGGCTGAAGCTGCCGCCCATGGCCTCGACGGCTTCGGCAACGATTGTCAGGCCGAGCCCGGAGCCGACCACGTCCTCCACATTGCTGCCCCGCTGAAAGCGGATGCGCAGATCGTCGGCAATTGCCCCGTCCAATCCGCGGCCCTGATCCAGGCAGCGGAACGTGGCCGTGTCCGTGGTGACCGAAAGGGTAATGTGGATGTCGGCTTCGTCGGATGAATATTTGATCGCATTGTCGATCAGGTTGCGCAGGGCGGCTTCCATCAGCACCGCGTCGCCGGAGACCACCAGGGGACCGGCCGGCTTGTCGAGGTGGAGCCGGATGTCCTTGAGATCCGCCGTGGTGCGGTAGCGATCCACGAGGCCGCGCGCCAACTGGCCAAGGTCGACCCGGGCGAAGGCCTGTTGCTCGGCGCGATAGAGGACGGTGGCGTGGTCCAGCAACTGTCCAGCCGAACGGGAGCCTTCATCGACAGTGCGCAGCAGGCGGCGCAGGCGCTGGCGCATCGGCTCGTCTTTGGCAAGGCGCAGCGCGAGTTCGACTTCACTGCGCAAGGTGGCCAAGGGAGTGCGGATGTGATGCGCAGCCTCGGCGATGAAGGTCTCGGTCTGGGCGAGGGTGGACTTGAGCCGGGCGATGAAACTGTTGAGAGCGCCGATCAGCGGCGCCAGTTCTTCCGGCACGGGATGGCGCACAGGTCGGAGATCGCGCGGGCCGCGCCGTGCCATAGCCTCTGCCAATCGGTCAAGCGGGCGCAGCAGGCTGGTGGCGGCGACGAGGCTGGCCGGAATTGCCAACAGGAACACGAGAAGACCCAGCACGGCGGCGCGGTTGGCCAACTGCTGGGCGATGACACGCTGGCCCTCGCGCGTCTGGCCGACAATCACCAGCGCGGTGACGGGCAGGCCGTCGATGATGAGGCTGCGCGAGACAGCAGCCAGACGCAGGTCCGCCTCCCGGTAGCTGCGTGAATAGAACACCGGCGCGACGGCGGTCGGGGTGTCGCGGGGCAGGGGCAGGTCGGCGTATCCGGTCAGCGTCGTCTCGCCGATCAGGATCCGGTAGAAAACCCGTTCCTCACCCATGGCGGCCAGCATCGAGAAGGTTTCTGGCGGCAGGCTGACCCGTGCGCCGCTTTCGCCGCTGCGCAAGTCATCGGCAATGGAGGCGGTGGCAACGCCGAGGACAGCGTCGAGGGTGGCCTCCGAAGCGGTCTCGGCGCTGAAGCGGACAGCGACAAACAGGATGACAGCGAGAATGCCGGCGATAGCCAGCAGGCGGATCACCAGCCGGCGGCGCAGGGACGGGGCGACACGGGCCGTTGTCATGTCTCGCTCAGCCGGTAGCCGAGGCCGCGCATCGTGTCGATACGCAGGCGGCTGCCGGCCAGCTTCTTGCGCAGGCGGCCGACATAGACCTCGATGGCGTTGTCGCTGACCGGTTCGGAGAAGGAGAACAATCGGTCGCAGAGGTGATCCTTGGACAGGATCCGCCCCGGCGCCCCGAGGAAAACCTCCAGCAAGCGCAGTTCCCGGCTGCGCAGTTCCCGGGTCTCGCCGTTGACCTCGATGGTGCCAGCGAGCGGATCGAAGGTAACGTCCGCATGGCGGTGACGGGTGTCGGCAACGCCGCCGCGACGGCGTAGGATGGCGCGGCAGCGGGCTTCCAGCTCGGCATAGTCGAAAGGCTTGGTAATGTAATCATCCGCGCCCATGTCCAGCGTGCCAACCCTGTCGCTGATGGCGGCGCGGGCGGTCATGACGATCACCGGCGTGGTGTTGCCGGCCTCGCGCTGGCTCGTCAGGAAGACGCGGCCATCGCCGTCGGGCAGCATGATGTCGAGCAGCACCAGGTCATAGGCCGCTGCCTGCTGGAACTCGCGAGCCTGGGCCAAAGTCTGAGCAAGATCAACGGCATGACCTTCCAGCATCAGGCGTTCCTGAACGGAACGGCCGAGGTCTTCGTGGTCTTCGATCAGAAGAAAGCGCAAGGTCCTACCCGTTGTTAAAGCCTGTGACAGGTTTGTGTCAGGTTTCCCGCAAATGAATGGCGGACGCAAGGGGCTGAGGAGCCCGTGCGCCATATCCATTCCCCAGGGAGGAGAACCAGGGATGAAAACGACTTTCAAGGCGTTCGCGCTTGGCGCGGCGCTTGTCGCAGGCCTGTCCGCCAGCGCATCGGCAACCGAATGCATCGCGCCGGCAAACCCGGGCGGCGGCTGGGATTTCACCTGCCGTCAGGTTGGCCAGATCATGCATGAGATCGGCGTCGTGCCGAATCCGGTGCAGGTGACCAACATGGCCGGCGCCGGTGGCGGCGTTGCCTATGGCCATGTCGTTGGTGAGCGTGGGTCCGATGCGGATGTGATCATCGCGGCTTCGTCCGCCACCACCACCCGTCTGGCCCAGAACGCGTTTTCCGGCATGACGGCGGATCAGGTCCGCTGGCTGGGGACGCTTGGCGGCGATCCGGGCGTGATCGTTGTCGCCAAGGACAGCCCCTACAAGTCGCTCGCCGAACTGGTGGATGCCGTGAAGGCCAATCCGAGCAAGGTGGCCTTTGCCGGCGGCTCGGCGGTGGGTGGCTTCGACCACCTCAAGGTCCTGATGCTGATGGACCGTGCCGGCTTCACCGAGGCCCGCGCGATCAAGTACATCGGCGTTGACGGCGGCGCTGATGCGATCACCCAGACGGTTGGCGGCTTCACGGCGGCCATGACCGGCGACATCTCGGAAATCAGCGGCTTCATCAAGTCGGGCGATGTCCGGGCGGTTGCGGTTCTGGCCGATGAACGCGTTGCAGCTTTCCCGGACATTCCGACGGCCAAGGAACAGGGCATCGACATGGTCGCCGTCAATTGGCGCGGCTTCTATGTCCCGAAGGATATTTCCGATGCTGACTTTGCCAAATGGTCGGATGGCCTGAAGAAGGTCGCTGAATCGGCACAGTGGCAGAAGGTGATGACCGACAACGGCCTGGCACCCTACACGCTGATCGGCGACGACTTCGAAAAGTGGGTCGGCGAGAACATTGCCGAAATCCAGACCATTTCTCGCGAGATCGGGATCATCAAATAATGCGTGGCGACCGGATCTTTGGTCTGGTCATGATCTTTGCGGCGCTGGGGTATCTCCTCAGCGCCGCGGGCATCGAGACCAGCTTTCTCTCCGACCCGATCGGTCCGAGGGTGTTTCCCTACATCATTGGCGGCGTGATCCTGGTTTCGGCGGTTGCCATGCTGCTGCAGCCGGATCCGGATGCGGACTGGCCCCGTTCGGCGATGCTGGCAAAGCTGGCCCTGACGCTGGCGGTGCTGATCCTTTATGCCATGTCCGTGCGACCGCTCGGCTTCATCGTGCCGACCATGATCGCCGCCGGTCTGCTGAGCTACCAGATTTCGCCGCGCCCCCTACCGGCGGCCCTGACCGGCATCGGTCTTGGCGTCGGCCTGTTCGTTGTCTTCAAATATGCCCTCGGCCTCGGCCTCGTAGCGCTGCCGCGCGCCCTGATGGGCTAAGGAGACCTCATGGATATCCTGTCGAATCTTGCGCTTGGGTTTTCCATTGCGCTGACACCGACGACGCTGTTCCTGGCGATTGTCGGCTGTTTCCTCGGAACCATCATCGGAGCCCTGCCGGGGCTTGGGCCGTCGAATGGCGTCGCCCTGATGATCCCGATCTCCTTCACGCTTGGGCTTGACGCCATGTCGGCGCTAGTCCTGCTGACGGCTGTCTACTATGGCTGCATGTATGGCGGGCGCATCTCGTCGATCCTGCTCAACATTCCCGGCGACGAGCCGGCGATGATGACGACGCTCGACGGCTACCCGATGGCCAAGCAGGGCCGGGCAGGGGACGCGCTGGCCATCTCGGCGGTTGCCTCCTTTGTCGGCGCGTTCCTGGCGACCGTCGGCCTCGCCCTCATGGCACCGCTGCTGGCCCGCGTCGCCTACCAGTTCGGACCGGCGGAGTACTTCGCCCTCTACATGCTGGCGTTCTGTACCCTCGGTGGCCTCGGCTCGAACAACCAGGCGAAGGCGGCCATGGCGGCCGCGCTAGGGCTCGCGCTGGCCATGGTCGGGCTCGACCAGACCACCGGCATGCCGCGCTTCACCTTCGGCAACATGCATCTGTTCGACGGCATCGACTTCCTGGTCGCGATTGTCGGCCTGTTCGCGGTCGCGGAAGTGTTCTTCTTCATCGAGAGCCACGGCAAGAACAGCGCCATCGGCGTCAAGCTCGGCAAGTTGACGATGCCGTGGAAGGACCTCGTTGCCACGCGCTGGACAATGTTGCGCGCCACGCTCATCGGCTTCATTGCCGGTGTGCTGCCCGGCGCCGGCGCGTCGCTCGGATCGTTCCTCGCCTATGCCGGCGAGAAAGCCATTGCCAAGGACAAGGACACGTTCGGCAAGGGCAATCCGCGCGGCGTGGCCGCTCCCGAGGCTGGCAACAATGCGGCCGCCGGCGGCGCGCTGATCCCGATGCTGACCTTGGGCGTTCCAGGCTCTGGTACGACCGCCGTGCTGCTGGCGCTGTTGCTGACGCTCAACATCACGCCGGGTCCGCTGCTCTTCACCGAGCGGCCGGAAATCGTCTGGGGTCTGATCGCATCGCTGTTCATCGCCAACATCGTCCTGCTGGTCATGAATATTCCGATGGTGCGGGTGTTCGTCTATATCCTGTCGGTGCCGGGCTATATCCTGCTGCCGGGGATCACCATGATCGCCTTCGTCGGCATCTTCTCGCTCACCGGTTCGTCCTTCGACATGCTGATGATGGTCGCCTTCGGCGTGCTCGGCTATGTGCTGCGCAAGCTCGACATCCCGACCGTGCCGGTGATCCTTGGCATCCTGCTGGGCAATCACATGGAAGACAGCCTGCGGCGGGCGATGGTGCTGTCGGATGGGGACTGGACCTATCTGTTCTCTTCAGGCATCTCGATCGGGCTGTGGACGGCAGCCGTGCTTGGCTTTGTCGCTCCGATGTTCCTGCGGCACTTGCTGAAAAAGCCAAAGACGCCGGCTTTTGCTGCCGAGCACATGGCGGATCACATCGCCGACAAGGACTGACACCAGCCCTTCTGGTCTGCGGATCCGGGGCTGGCCCCGGATCCGTCCTTGTGTCAAACCGGTTGTCTCACCCTTCGCTGGCGGGGCCAGCCGTACCTTCGGGGACAAATTTCATGCCCACACGCGTTCTGGTGCCCTCCGGGGTGCTTGGCCTTGGCTTCGACCGACAGGCGCTCCAGCGCGGTGTTGCCAACCGGCCTGACATTATCTGCATCGACGGTGGCTCGACCGACAGCGGTCCGTTCTCGCTGGGCGCCGGCGTTTCCAAATACTCCCGCGCGGCGACAAAGTCCGAGTGGCGCGACCTGATGCGCGCCCGGGCGGAGGCCGGCGTGCCGCTGGTGATCGGCACGGCTGGCACCTGCGGCGCGGATGCCACCGTGGACTGGATGTATGACATCACGCTGGAACTGGCCGAGGAATTGGGCCAGAGCCTCAAGATCGCGCGGCTTTACTCCAGCCAGCCGGCGGAGCGGGTGATCGCGGCGCTGGCGACCGGACGGATCCGGCCGCTGGACCCGGCCCCGCCCATCTCGGCCGAGAAGATCGCCGGCCTTGCCAATATCGTTGCCCTGGCCGGTGCCGAACAGGTTCAGGCGGCGCTGGCAACGGGGGCTGATATCGTCATTGCCGGCCGGACGACGGACACGGCCACCATCTCAGCGCTGCCGCTCCTGCGCGGCGACCATCCGGGCGGGGCCTGGCATGGGGCAAAGATCGCCGAATGCGGCGCGCTCTGCTCCACTTATCCGACGTCGGGGGTCATCCAGGTCGACTTTGATGCGGACGGTTTCACGGTCGAGCCGCTGGCCGAAACCGCCGCCTGCACGCCGCATTCCGTGTCGGCACATATGCTCTATGAGAATTCCGATCCCTATCAGCTCTATGAACCGGGCGGCTATCTCGACGTGCGCGGGGCACGCTACAGCGCGCTTGACGAACGGCGGGTGCGGGTCGAGGGCTCGCGCTGGGTCAAGGGCACCTATACGGTGAAGCTCGAAGGGGCGCGTGTCTCCGGCTACCAGACGACGATCCTCGCGATCCTGCGCAACGAGCGTTACGTCAAGGGCGCGAGGGCCTGGGTCGAGCGCCTGTCGGCTTTCCTCGAAGGCGAGATCCGCAGCCGCATGGGACTTGAGCCGGGCGAGGCCTATACGCTGGAATTCCGCCTGATCGGCGTTGATGGCGCGCTGGGATCGCAGGAGAACCGGGTTGGCGATCCGGTCGAAGTCGGGGTGCTGGGGATCGTGACAGCGTCCAGCCAGGCGGAAGCGGCCGAGATCGGCAAGCTGATCAATCCCTTCGTGCTGCATTATCCGCTGACTGACCATGAGGAACTGCCGACTTTCGCGTTCCCCTATTCGCCGGCCCAATCCGACCGGGGCGCGCTCTACGAATTCGCCCTTAATCATGTGATGGAACTGGACGACCCGATGTCGGCCTTCCGCCTTGTCGTTACGGAGGTTGCCCATGGCCCGGCTCGGTGATGTGGTGCTGAAGGTCCGCTCGAAGAACGCTGGCCCCTTCTGGGTCACCGTTGATGTGTTCTGCGGATCGCCCGAGGTCTATGCCAAGGTTGTGCCGGCGCTGGCGACAGGCGAGGTTGCCGCGCTTTACCGTGTCGAACCGCAGCATCTGAAGCGGTTCGACATCGAGGACCTTTCGGTCATCAAATTCTCACTGCCGCGTCCCGTGGTGCAGGGCAGCCGCGACGACCGCGACATGCACGGGGCTCAGTGGGCGGTGCTGCTGGAAGAGGCGGACGTCCGTGTCTGATCTCGTCAAGGCGCGGGTGACGACATTTGCGGTGGCCGGGATCGGTGCGCTTGTCTTCATCCTTGCCGGCCTGCCGCTGCCCCTGTTGCTGGGTCCGCTGATGGCCTGTCTGGTGGCGGCGCTGTTCGGGGCCAGAATGGCGACGGCCGGCACCTTCGGTACCTTCATGCGCACCTTCCTGGGTGTCGCCGTCGGCGCCTCGATCACGCCGGATATTGTCAGTGAACTACCGGCGATGGCCGGATCGCTGGTGTTCGTGCCGCTGTTCATCGCGGTGATCGCCGTGATCGGCTATCCGCTGTTCCGCTTCGGCTTCAAGATGAACCACCCGACGGCGTGGTATGCGGCCATGCCCGGCGGCTTGCAGGACATGCTGGTGTTCGGCGAAGAGGCGGGCGGCGATGTCCGGGCCCTGTCGCTGATCCATGCGACCCGTGTCCTGGTGGTGGTGACCGCAGCGCCCATCCTGATGACGCTTGTCTGGAATGCCGATCTGACCGCAGCGCCGGGCCGTCCCTTGCTGGAGGCGGACCCCATGCAGCTTGCCCTAATGCTGGTTTGCGGCGTTGGCGGCTGGAAGATTGCCGAGCGGGTCGGCTTGTTCGGCGCGTCCATCCTCGGCCCCATGATCCTGACGGCGATCTTCTCGCTGTCCGGCCTGATCACCGAGCGGCCACCGGCAGAGATCATCTGGGCGGTGCAGTTCTTCATCGGTATCGCGGTGGGAGCGAAATACACCGGCATCACCTTGCGCGAACTGAAGGTCGACGTGCTTGCCGGCTTTGTCTATGCGCTGATCCTGGCGGGGATCAGTCTGGTGTTCATCGAACTGATCTATCTGACCGGAACAGCGCCGGCGATTGATGCGTTTCTGGCTTTCCTGCCGGGCGGGCAGGCGGAGATGGTGGTGATTGCGATCATGGCCGGCGGCAATCTCACCTATGTGATCTGCCATCACCTGCTGCGCATCGTTCTCGTCATTCTGCTCGCACCGGTGGTTGATCGCTTGTTCCGGCGGTGCGGGGGAGGGTGAGGCGGTGTTCCACATGGGGGGCAGGCCAGTGCACGCCCTTGGGTATTGTGAAAACGATCCGCTGCTGAGGTCATCCCCGCCTTGTGTTGGGTATGTTCCCTGCGATCAAAAGGGCGTGGTGGTAGCTGAGGTGGTGGACACCAGAACGAAAACGGGCGCCAAGGGGCGCCCGCTTTTGTTTTGAGAGTGCGTCGCGTCAGGCGGCGCGGATGGTCGACAGGAAGCGGTTCAGTTCCTGGTTGAGACGTTCCGACTGGCTGGCGAGTTCGCCGGAGAAGCCGAGCACTTCGTTGGAGACGGCGCTGGCCTCGCCGGCGGCGCGGGTGACCGTGGTGATGGCTTGCGACACCTCGGCGGTGCCGGTCGAGGCTTGTTGCACGTTCCGGGCGATCTCCTGCGTTGCGGCGGCCTGTTCCTCCACGGCTGCGGCGACTGCGGCGCTGATCTGGTTCATCTTGCGGATCGATTCCGCGATGGCGTTGATCGCGGACGCGGAGTCTGTTGTCGAGGCCTGGATCGAGGAGATCTGGGCCGCGATTTCCGTCGTCGCGCGGGCCGTCTGTTCGGCCAGCTGTTTGACTTCGGAGGCAACGACCGCAAAACCGCGACCGGCTTCGCCTGCACGGGCGGCCTCGATGGTGGCGTTGAGGGCGAGAAGGTTGGTCTGGCTGGCGATGCCGTTGATCAGTTCGACAATGTCACCGATCTTCTGGGCGGCGTTGGACAGGCCATGCACCTTGCTGGCCGCCTCGTCGGCATCCTTCACGGCGACGGCCGACATGCGGTTGGACTGGTCGACCTGACCGGCGATTTCGCGCACCGAGGCGGTGAGTTCTTCGGTGGCCGCTGCCACGGTCTGGACGTTGGCCGAGGCCTGTTCCGAAGCGGCGGCGACGGTGGTGGACTGCTGCGAGGTTTCCTGCGCGCTGCCGGACATGACGCGGGCGGAGGCATCCAGGCGGGTGGCGGCAGCCGACACCGAACGGATGATGCCGCCGACAGCCTGCTCGAACTCCTGGGCGAGCCGGGCCATCATCTGGCGCTGGACGGCTTCGTTCTCGGCCTTCTGGGCTTCGCGTTCCGCCGTCAGGCGGTCCTTCTCAAGACCGGCATCGCGGAAGATGGCCGCGGCGCGGGCCAGTGCTCCAACTTCGTCGCGGCGCTCGCCGCCCTCGATGGCAGCACTGTAATTGCCATGGGCGAGGGCTTCGAGCGTCCCGACGATGCGGCGGATCGGGCCGGCAACGCCGACCTGGCTGACATAAAGGCCAAGGGCAAGGCCGAGAACGATCACCAGACCGGCCGTCATCAGCATGGTGGTGACGGCGCCGAGTGCGGTGGTGGCGGCCGTTTCACGCTGGGTGGCCATCATCTCGGCGGAGTAGGTGGAATAGACCTTCACGGCGTCGGTGACGGACTTCTGCCCGTCCAGCGCGGTGCCCAGAGCCGCCTTGATGGCTTCAGCATTGGCAGCATCCTTGGCAGCAACGTCTACCATCGCGGTGATGGAGCGGAAGTAACTGTCGAGCGCTGAGCGGATGCCGGTGAGCTGCTGGCGCTGCTGCGCATCTGCGACCCTTTCGAGGATCGGCAGGCGGCCCAGCATTTCCTTGGCGCGGCGGTCGGCTTCGCTGCGGAAGTCGGCGGCTTTTTCCGGAGCGAGGGCCAGCTGGTAGGTCATGCGGCTGATGGCGATGATGTCGACGCGCAGGTCCATCGCCTCACGCGCCGCTTCCTCGGATTTGCCGACCTCGGTGAAGCTGCTGGTCAGACCGGTGATCTCGCTCCAGGCAACGGCGGCAAGCCCCGTGGCGCAAAGGCCCATCAGGATCAGGACGGCCAGCATTTTCTGGACGATCGGAATGTGTTTCAGCGCCATGACACTACCTTCTGAAAACAAGGGCCTGCAATCACAGGTCTATGCCCAAAGATAAGGCGTTATGCTTACTCAAGATTTAATTGCAGGTACTGCGGGCGAATATTTGTTGGAACACAAGGGACTAAGTCGGGAAATACGCAGAGTGTTGAGCTCGCAAGGTAAATTTCGTCTGACTTATACTTAACCTGCAAATAGTGACAGTGGTGCGGAATATGATTGCTGCTGCGCCCGAGGCGGGATGTCCGAGGGGTCAGATGCTTCCACGCCCTGGAGCCGCGTCAAGCAGGCTTCGGGTGTAGGCATCCTTCGGTGCCAGCAGAACAGCCTCGGCCGGGCCTTTCTCGACGATGCGCCCCTTGTGCATGACGACGATCTCGTCGCTGATTTGGGCGGCGACACGCAGGTCATGGGTGATGAACAGGATGCCGAGATTCAGCTTCTCCTGCAGCGACTTCAGGAGCTCCAGCACCTGGGCCTGCACCGAGACATCGAGCGCTGACACGCTTTCGTCGGCAATCAGCACCTCCGGGTGCATAGCCAACGCCCGGGCAATGCCGACCCGCTGGCGCTGGCCACCGGAAAAGGCGGCCGGGCGGCGGTGATAGGCGGCCTTCTGCAGGCCAACGAGTTCAAGCAGATCCTCAGCGCGCCGCGTCGCCTCAGCCCGGCTGGCGCCGGACAGGATTGCCGCGCGGGAAATCATCTCGCCAACGGTCCGCCTTGGATTGAGCGAGCCGACCGGGTCCTGGAACACCATCTGGATCAGGCGCCGCTTCTGGCGCAGGGCGCCGCCTTTCAGCGCGAGGAAGGGCGTGCCGGTGACGGCAATGGCGCCGCCGGTCGGGTCGATGAGACGGATCGCGGCCTTGGCGAGTGTCGACTTGCCCGAGCCGCTTTCGCCGACGATGGACACGACTTCGCCCCGGCGCAGGGTGAGGGAAATGTCGCTGAGGGCTTTCGTGCGGCCGTAGTGGTGTTCGAGTTTGTTGATCTCCATCACCGGCTCGGCTGCGCGGGCGGCGCGCGGGGCTCGCGGCGTCAGGCTGGGAACGGCGGCGATCAGCGCGCGGGTATACTCGTGCGCGGGCTGCTTCAGGACTTGCTCTGCATCACCGATCTCGACGATCTCGCCGCCGCGCATGACGGCAATCCGGTCGGCAATGTCGGAAACGACGCCAAAATCATGTGTAATGAAAAGAATGCCGTGGCCGTGACTGTCCTTCAGCTCGCGGATCAGCTTCAGCACCTGCGCCTGGGTGGTGACATCGAGCGCCGTGGTCGGCTCGTCGGCGATGAGCACCTTCGGATCAAGGGCGAGCGCCATGGCGATGACGACGCGCTGGCACTGGCCGCCGGAAAGTTCGTGGGGGTAGGAGGCGAGGATCCGATCCGGGTCGGGCAGATGCATGGCCTCGACAAGCGCGCGGGTGCGGGCCTTGCGCTCGGCGGCGTGCAGATCGGTGTGCAGGATGAACATTTCCTCGACCTGCTCGGCCACGGTGAGGGCTGGGTTGAGCGAAGCCATGGGTTCCTGGAAGATCATGGCGATGTCGCGGCCGCGAATCCGTCGCAAGGCGCGTTCATTGCGTCGGGCGAGATCCTGATCGCCGAGCAGGATGCGGCCGCTTTCGATGGTCAGGCCCTTCGGTACGGCGCCCATGAGCGCAGCCGACAGCACCGACTTGCCCGAACCGCTTTCGCCGACGACGCAGAGGATCTCACGCGGGTACAGCTCGAGGCTCGCGCCCTTCACTGCGTGACGGCGGTCGGCACCGCGTGGCAGGGCGATTGTGAGTCCGTCGACGGTCAGGATCGGCAGAGCAGAGGGGGAGGTCTGTGTCGTCATGCGCCGCGCCCCTTGGCTTCGGAGAGTTCCTTGAGGCCGTCAGCCAGAAAGCTGAGGCCCAGCATCAGCGAGGAAATGGCAATGCAGGGGAAGACCACGAGATGGGGGAAGGCGATGGCCAATGCCTTGCCCTCATTGACCATGGTGCCCCAGTCCGGCGTCGGGGGTGGCAGGCCGAGGCCGAGGAAGCCGAGCGTGCCGATGGTGATGGCGGTGTAGCCGAGGCGCAGGCAGAAATCGACGGCAAGCGGCCCGGTGGCATTGGGCAGGATGTCGACCAGCATGATGCGCAGCGACCCTTCCCCTTGCGTGCGGGCGACCTGGACGAAATCGCGGGTGGCGATGTCGATGGTGAGCGCGCGCACGATCCGGAAGATGGCCGGCGCGCTGGAGAAGACTACCGCCAGGATGATGTTCAGCGGCGAGGCACCGATCACCACGATGATGACGATGTAGAGCACCAGCACGGGGAAGGAGAGCACCACATTGGCGAGGAACGACAGGGTGGCGTCAACGCGGCCGCGCAGGTAGCCGGCCGACAGGCCGAGCGCGATGCCGACCGCATAGGCGGAAACCGTGGCCAGTGTCGAATAGAGCACCACCGTCCGGGCGCCGTAGATCAAACGCGACAGGATATCGCGTCCAAGCATGTCGGTGCCGAGCCAGAGCGTTCCGCCGCCGGGGGCCGGCGTCAGCGGCTTGGCGAGTGGCAGGATCGTCTTCAGCGGATCAAAAGGCGCGAGCAGCGGGGCGAACAGCGCCAGCACCAGCCAGGTGAGGGTAACGGCGCCGCCGACCGCCACCAGCGGATGGGTGAGATAGGGGCGAACGAGACGGATCATGCGGCGTCTCCCTTGGCAGGCTTGGGCGCGCCCAGCAGGTTGACGCGCGGATTGAGGAGCCCGTAGGCGAGGTCCGACAGGATCTGGGTGGCAACGACCACCAGCACGGAGACCATCGCGCAGGCCTCGATCAGGTAGATGTCCGAGTTGATTGCGGCCTCGTAGAGCAAAGTCCCGAAGCCCTTGTAGGCATAGAACACCTCGACCACGATCACCCCGGACAGGAGCCAGGGCACCTGCAGCAGGATGACAGTGATCGGAGTGATCAGCGCGTTGCGCAGCGCATGGCGGAAGACAATGCGCGGCAGGCTCGCCCCCTTCAGCCGCGCCGTGCGGATGTAGGGCGTCGCCATCACCTCGGCCATCGAGGCGCGGGTGATGCGGGCGAGATAGCCGGTGGAATAGAGCGCCAGCACCAGCACCGGCAGCACCAGTTCCTTCAGCGAGAAGCCGCCGATCATGGTGCTGGCGCCGGGCAGGAGACCCAGCCAGAAGACGAAGACGAGCGACAGGAACACCGCGCTGGCGAAGTCCGGGATCGAAGTCGTGACAACGGACAGGATGGAGACAACACGGTCTGTCAACGAGCCAGGGCGCATGCCGGCGAGGACGCCGAGGCCGAGGCCGAAGGGCACGATCAGCGAGAGGGCTCCCAGCGCCAGCCAGGCGGTGGCGGCAAGCCGGTCGGGGATCAGCTCGGTGATCGGCGCGCGGTAATAGGTCGATATGCCCCAGTCGCCAGTGAGGAAGCCGCCGAGCCATTCCAGATAGCGCCAGAAAAAGGGCGCGTTGTAGCCATTGGCCTCGAGCCAGGCCGCGCGTTGCTCGGCGGTAGAGAACTGGCCGAGCACCTTCACCGCGACGTCATCCACATTGACCTCGAGGGCGAGGAAGACGAGCAGGGAGACCGCCAGCATGGTCGCCAGCGCCTGGCCGGCCTTGCGCAGGATGAACAGGATCAGGGGCATGGGATCTCCGTTGCGCGCGGGGCAAGCCGCGTGCGGTGAACTGTCAGTCGGAAATATCAGGCTATTGGCAGCCCTGCAGGGGCGCAAGTTTTGTCCCAGCACGCGCGTGTACAGGGTCGACCAGCCGGTAGCCCCTCCCCACAATTTGGGGGAGGGGAACCGATGCGGCAGATCAGGCCATGGCGAGCCAGACGCCGTCCATGCGGAAATAGTCCGCCGGATGCAGCACAAAGCCGCGCACGTTCTGGCCGGCGGCGCTGAAGCGGGCCGGCCAATAGGCCTGAACCATGACCGCCTGATCGCGCAGGATGGTCTGGGCCGTCTGCATGGCGGCCTTGCGGGCCTCCGGATCGACGGTGCCCATGGCCTTGTCGAGAGCGGCGTCGAAGGCCGGATCGGCAAAGTTGCTCTCGTTCCAGGCCGCGCCCGAGCGGTAGGCAAGGTCCAGGGTCATGGAGCCGAGCGGACGGTGCGCCCAGTAGGTGGCACCAAAGGGCACCTTGTCCCACACCGGCCAGTACTGGGCGGCGGGCAGCACGTTGAGCTTCAGGCGGATGCCGGCCTCAGCAAGGTTCTGCTGCAGCACCTGGGCGGTGTCCTGCTCCCAGCGGCCCTGCGTGTTGCCGAGGGTCAGCTCGATGTCGATGCCTTCGGGATAACCGGCTTCGGCCAAAAGGGCCTTGGCCTTGGCAACGTCACGGGCAACGGGCTCGAGCGGGAAGTGGTCCGGCTGGATCGGCGAGACGTGGTAGTTGCCGCCGAGCTGGCCTTCGCCGCGATAGACGACGTCCAGCATCTGCTTGTTGTCGGCGGCCAGTTGCACGGCCTGGCGGACGCGGATGTCGTCGAAGGGCTTGGCGTCGACCTGCATGCGCATGACCAGCGTGTGCGCGGCGCTGCCGGTCAGGATCTGGATGTTCGGCAGCGACTTCATCAGGTCATATTCGGCGATGGTCGCGCGGTAGATGAGGTCAACCTGGTTGCTGGCCAGCGCCGCCAGATGGGTGGCGATGTCGGTGCCCAGATCAATGTACTGGATCTCGTCCAGATGCGCCGGCGTGCCCCAGTAGTCGGCACGCTTGGCAAAGGTCGCTTGACGTCCGACCTCGAAGGAAACCAGCTTGAACGGACCGGTGCCGATCGGGTTGGCCGGCCAGTTGGCGCCGGACGTGTCGAAGTCGCGGTGCACGATGGCGCAGGTGTAGGAATAGAGCTGCTCCGGCAGCGAGGCGACGGCGCGCGACAGGGTGAAGCGGACCGAGTGCGGGCCGGTCTTTTCAACCAGCTTGATCGCCTCGAAGGCGGTCTTGTTGGAGGACTTGCTGTCCGGTGACGTCCAGCGCTGGATGTTGGCGATTACGTCTTCCGGCGTGAAGGCATCGCCATTCGACCACTTGGCACGCTCGTCCAGCTCGAAGTCCCAGACGGTGAGATCGGCCGACGGGGTCCAGCTCTTGGCCAGATACGGATGCACGATGTTGTCGGCATCGACGTAGGTCAGGTACTCGAGGCTGTTGCGGTAGAGGTTGGACGCCTCGATCCAGCTGGTCAGAGCCGGGTCGGTGATTTCCTGGATGGCGCAACCGAAACGCAGCTTGCCGCCGGCAACCGGGGTCTCGGCGCGGGCCGGGGCCGGAATGAAGCCGGCGAAGGCCGAAGCCGAAGCGGCGGTGACGCCGAGCCAGGTCATGGAGCGCAGGAAGCTGCGGCGGTCGATCCGGCCAGCAGTCAGCTTTTCACAGAGGCTCTCGACCTCAGGGTGGGCCGGCTTGCCGGACGTGGTTTCGATCTTGGTCTTGTTCGTCATTCGTTTTCCTCCCAGTCGGCATCGTCCACATGGCGCGATGCGTCGGCGGTCACGGGGCATCAGTTGCCTCGGCAATTCCTTAGCCGAGAATTATGTCAACTGCACCCACGCTCCCGCGTTTCCGGATCCTCCATCCGGATGTCCCGGCGTCTGGCGCCGAAACCGCAGTGCCCGTTTCCCGACAGACACTGCGTTATCCCTGTCGTTTCGCGCTTCAGCCGGCCAGCCCGCCGAAGAGCACGTATTTGGTCTCCAGATACTCCTCGAGGCCGTGACGCGAGCCTTCACGGCCGAGACCCGACTGCTTGACACCGCCGAAGGGGGCGACCTCGGTCGAGATCACGCCTTCGTTGATGCCGACCATGCCGGCCTCCAGCGCGCGGGCCACGCGCCAGGCGCGCTTCAGGTCATTTGTAAAGAAATAGGCGGAAAGCCCTGCTTCGCTTGCATTGGCCAGCTTGATCGCCTCGTCCTCGCTGTGGAACCGGAACAGGCCGGCGACCGGGCCGAAGGTCTCCTCGCTGGCCAGCGCCCAATCTATCGTCGCCCCAGTCAGTACGGTCGGCTCGAAGAACAGGCCCCCCTTGTCATGCGGCTTGCCGCCTGTAATCGCCTCGCCGCCCTTGGCAAGAGCGTCTTCCACATGGCGGGCCACCTTGGCATAGCCGCCGGCGTTGATGAGCGGACCCTGGGCGACGCCGTCTTCCTCGCCGTTGCCCACCTTCATGGCGGCAACTGCCTTGGCCAGCGCCTCGGCGTAGCGGTCGTAGATGGCGTCCTCGACCAGGATGCGGTTGGCGCAGACGCAGGTCTGGCCGGTGTTGCGGAACTTGGACGCGATCGTACCACGTACGGCCACGTCAATGTCGGCATCGGCAAAGACGATCAGCGGGGCATTGCCGCCGAGTTCCAGGCTGATCCGCTTCACGGTGTCGGCGCTCTGGCGCATCAGCAGCTTGCCGGTGGCGGTGGAGCCGGTGAAGGACAGCTTGCGCACCACGGGGCTGGCCATCAGCGGGCCGACGGCCTGCGGCGCCTTCAGCGTCGGCAAGACGTTGACGACACCGGCCGGCACGCCAGCCTCAACGCCGAGCTTGGCCAGCGCGAGGGCAGAGAGCGGCGTGTCCTCGGCCGGCTTGATGATGATCGAGCAGCCGGCGGCGAGCGCCGGCCCGACCTTGCGGGTGATCATGGCATAGGGGAAGTTCCAGGGCGTGATGGCTGCCACCACGCCGACCGGCTCCTTCAGCACGACGATCTCCGCGTCCGCCCGGTGCGAGGGCACCACCTCGCCATAGGCGCGGCGGGCCTCTTCGGCAAACCAGGTGAGGAAGCTGGCCGCGTAAGCGACCTCGCCGCGGGCCTCGCTGAGCGGCTTGCCCTGTTCGCGGGTCAGCAGCAGGGCAAGTTCGTCCTGATGCGCGAGCATCAGCTCGCCCCAGCGGCGCAGCACCTTGCCGCGCTCTGCTGCCGTAACCTTGCGCCAGGACTGGAACGCTGCCTCGGCCGCGACGATGGCCACCTCCGCATCGCTCGCCCCGCAGTCGGCCACTTGCGCAATCACGGCGCCCGTGGCGGGATTGCGCACGTCGAAGCGGGCACCATCCGCCGCCGGGCGGAACTGGCCGCCGATGAAGGCGAGGTCGGTGAGAAGGGGAAGATCGCGGGCGAGGCTGTCCATCAACGGGCTCCAGGCGTGTAGAACGGATTGGAAACGGTTCTCAGACCTTCGGCCAGAGCCTCGCGGCTCGGCCAGCCAGGCGTGAGCGCCCGTTTCGCGGCCATGTAGAGTGCCTCATTGTTGTTGGCAAAGACAGCGTCCGCATCATGGGCCGAGGGATTGACCCACACGGCGGCAATCGCCAGCCAGTCATCCTCTGCTTCCGCCGGCAAGACGCCGTCGAGAAGCGCCCGCGTCATGCCGGCGGCAACGCCGGCCTGGGCCGGGCCCCAGGTCATGGTCTCATGGGTGCCGGGCACAAGCACCGCCTTGGCGATGAACAGGGTCACCGGTTTCACCGGCAGGTTCGGCTTGAGGATGGTCTGGAACGGCAGGTGGCCGGGGCCGGGGCTGGCCGCAGCGGTTGCCAGGGCGCCCGAAATCGGGCCGGCCTTGGGACCGATGTAGAGATTGATATGGGCGGCGTTGGGGCCGGCGCCCTCGAAGCCTTCACCGATGTAGAGCATGACTTGCGTCCTTCACTGGGATCTTGCCGCGCGGGCCGGTTCAACCGGAAACGAGCGCGATGTTGGGGGACGCAGGAGGCGTCGACAGGGCACGGGGTCGGCGCTGCGGGTTGTAGTCGTTGATCATGTCGCGCGGGCGATAGGGCTCTTCCAGAAACTGGCGTTCGTGTTCCGTGAGCTCGACTGCAAGCGCGGCAATGGCATCGGCAACCTGATCCGGGTGATCGGCACCAAAGATTGGCACCGTGGAATTGCCTGTCGACAGGACCCAGGCCTGCGCGATCTGCGAGGGTGGCAAGGCGCGCTCTGCTGCGACCATGCACAGGCGGGCGGCGATCTCCCGGTCGATTTCATCGCCAAAGAAATCAAGGAACGGATCATATTCCTTACGGGCCGCCGAGCCACCGCCGACGAGATAGCCGCGGGCCAGCGGCGAGAAGGTGGTGACCGCGATGCCCTCGGACTGGCAATAGGGCATCATTTCGCGCTCTTCTTCGCGGTAGAGCAGTGAATACTGGCACTGCATGTTGACGAAGCGCGCCCAGCCGTTCTTGTCGGCAACGGCGTTCATCTTGGCAAACTGCCATGCGTACATGGTCGAGGCGCCGATGTAGCGGGCCTTGCCGGAGCGCACGATGTCGTTGAGCGCGCACATGGTTTCCTCGATCGGCGTGTGCGGATCGAAGGCATGGACGATGTAGAGATCGACGTAATCCGTGCCCATGCGCTGGAGTGAGCGATCGATGGAGCGGAACAGGTGCTTGCGCGACAGGCCCCGGTCGTTGGCATCCGCGCTCATCGGATAGAAGGCCTTGGTGGCCAGCACCAGATTGTCGCGATGGGTGAGCCTGGTCAGCGTGCCGGCGACGACTTCCTCGTTCACGCCGGTCGAGTACCAGTCCGCCATGTCGTAGAAATTGATACCGGCATCGAGCGCGGCCTTCAGGATCGGGACCGACTTGTCCGCATCCAGCACCCAGCCCTTCCAGGCCGACGATCCAATGCCCATGGTGCCCATGCACAGCCGCGAGGTCTTCAGCCCCGTGGCGCCAAACCTGATGTAATCCACGTCGTTCCTCCCGTCCCGGCGCCAGCTCTGCCGGGCTGTTGATGGCATCATGGAAAAACGGGAGGCGCACTGACAAATGGTGATTTTAGATGCAAGCATCAGGAAAACGCATGCTGCATTGCGCCCGGCTGCTGGCATGATGCGCCCGGCCGCGAGGGCCGGAAACCTGTGCTTCTGGGGGATATGATGCGCCGAATGCCAAGCCTGGCCGCCATGCGCGTGTTCGAGACTGTTGGCCTGACAGGCAGCTTCACCCGCGCGGCCGAGCGGCTCAACCTGACCCAGAGTGCCGTCAGCCGACAGGTGAAGATCCTGGAAGACCAACTCGGCGAGCCGTTGCTGATCCGCCATCATCATCGGCTTGATCTTACGCCGGCCGGGCAAACCCTGCTCAATGCACTTGGACGCGCGTTTCACGAGGTGGAGCTGGCGCTCAGGGGCATCGAGGAGGAAAGCAACGCCCGGCGGATGCGTGTCAATGCGCCGCCGACCTGGAGCAAGCGCTGGCTGGTGCCAAGGCTCAAGGACCTGCGCCGCACCTGCCCGGACATCGACATCAGCCTGACGACGGACCTGTCCGATTCGCTGGCGGAGAGCAGCCTTCTGGACTGTGCCATCCGCTTCGGCGACGGCGAGTGGCCGGCCTTCAATGCGGTGCATCTGATGACCGAGCGCCACATCGCTGTCTGCGCGCCGTCCTTGATTGCCGGCCTCAGCCGAGACGAGGCGATGGACCTCAGCCGTTTCACGTTCCTGCATGTGCTGGCCAGTTCCGACCGGCGCTATCTGACCTGGCGGCATTGGCTGAGCGCGGCCGGGCTTGAGGAGATGGACATCAGTGGCGGGCTGGAGTTTGACCTGCTGGATACGGCCATCGAAGCGGCGGTCTGCGGCCTCGGCGTTGCGGTCGCTGACCGGCACATGGTGGACCGGGAACTTGCGGACGGACGGCTTGTGCAACTGCTCGATGTCGAGGTGGACGGGCACGAATCCTACTGGCTGGTCACGCGGCAGGAAAAGAAGCCGGCGAAGATGCTGCTCGCCTTCTGCGACTGGCTGACAGGGCAATGCGCCGTCGAAACGCCGCCCGCCTGAGGCCACAACCGAAGCATCAGTTTTCCGCATGCGTCCATGACCAACCGGCATTTGCAGTTCTGCTGCAGCCGCTTCTAGCTATCAGGGTGGGAGTGCTGCAGGGCCAGCGCTTCCGGCGAGGGATCTGAAGATCCGGACCCAAAGGCATGAGGCGAGGCAGATGACGGTTGGCGCGTTCTTCATTGGCGGAAAAAGCGTGAAGCCGGCAGGCAGCCGCAGCCAGCCCGTGCTGTCGCCGGCAACCGGTGCCGTCATCGGTACGGTGGCGCTGGCGGAGGCGGACGAGATCGACGCTGCAGTCGCGGCGGCCAAGGCCGCGCAGCCGGGATGGGCGGGGCTTGCGGCCTGTGACCGGGGGGCGGCGCTGCGCCGTCTGGCGGCCGAGATCGAGGCGCGGGCGAAGACGATCGGCGCTGTGCTGGCGGCCGAGACCGGCAAGAGCCTCAGCGATGCCACGGGCGAGGCCGTCTATGGCGCCGAGATCACCCGCTATCACAGCGAATGGGCGCGGCGCATCGAGGGCGAGATCATCCCCTCCGACACGCCCGGCGAGACGCTCTTGCTGATGCGGGCGCCCATCGGCGTCGTGGTCTGCCTGATCCCGTTCAACTTTCCGATCTACACGCTGCTGCGCAAGGTGACACCGGCGCTGATGGCCGGCAACAGCGTGGTGGTGCGCCCGTCGAACACGACGCCGCTGTCGGGCCTGGCGCTGAGCGAGGCCATTCAGGCGGCCGGACTGCCGGACGGGGTGATCAACATCCTGACCATGGACCATGCCGGGGCCGGGCGGCTGTCGCAGGCCGAGGCGGTCGGCATGATCACGCTGACAGGCAGCGTCTCGGCCGGGCGGGCGGTGATGGACTATGCCAAGGCCAACATCGCCAAGACCTCGCTGGAGCTGGGCGGCAAGACGCCGGTGCTCGTCGGGCCGGACGCGGATGTGGCCGATGTCGCCCGCCGGCTGGTGACCAACAAGACCAACCATTGCGGTCAGGTCTGCACGGCAGCCGCCCGCGTCTATGTGGTCGAGGGGCTGCATGACGCGCTGGTCGCGGCGCTGACGGAGGCTTTCCGCGTGCGGCGCTTCGCCGACCGGGCGCAAGAGCCGGACGCAATGGGGCCTGTGGCCACCGAAAAGGCCCGGGCCGAGATCCACGCCATGGTCGAGCGGGCGGTGGCCGAGGGGGCAACGCTTGCGGCCGGCGGCGTGATGCCGGAAGGGCCGGGGTGGTTCT
Organism: Pannonibacter sp.; assembly: GCF_051860505.1. Taxonomy (NCBI): domain Bacteria; kingdom Pseudomonadati; phylum Pseudomonadota; class Alphaproteobacteria; order Hyphomicrobiales; family Stappiaceae; genus Pannonibacter; species Pannonibacter sp. The sequence continues at coordinate 28,515 of NZ_JBHYDX010000037.1, forward strand.
ATCCGCCGACGCTGCTGACCGGCTGCCGGCAGGAAATGGAGATCATCCGGGAAGAGGTGTTCGGTCCGGTGCTGGCGGTGGTGTGGGTCAGCGACCTCGACGAGGCCCTGCGGCTGGCGAATGATCACCAGTTCGGCCTGAGCTCGGTGCTCTTCAGCAATGACCACCGCAAGGTGATGCAGATCGCCAACAGCATGGAGGCGGGCGAGCTCTACGTGAACCGCTTCCCGGCCGATCCCTACCAGGGCTACCACGCCGGCTGGAAGCGCTCAGGCCTTGGCGGAGACGACGGCAAGCACGGGCTGCTGGAGTTCACGCAGACCCGGCTCGTGGTGCTGGCGCCCTGACATGTTCTTAATTTGTTCTCACGCTCCCACAAGCCAGGTGCGCTCATGAAGCTCGTTTCGCTCACCACCGATGTCGTCGCCGTGCCTCCGCCGCATCTGGGTGGGATGTACTGGATCTTCGTGACGCTGAAGACTGCCTGCGGGATCGAAGGCGTGGGCGAGATCTATGCGACGGCCTTCCATCCGAGTGCCCTGGTGCCGGTGATCGAGGACGTGTTTGTCCGGCATCTGGAAGGGCATGATCCGCATCGGATCGAGCGTTTCTGGCGCTCGGCCTATTCCAGCGGCTTCACCCAGCGCCCCGATCCGACGATGATGGGCATCGTCTCGGGGCTGGAGATTGCCTGCTGGGACATCATCGGCAAGGCCGCCGACCGGCCGGTGATGGATCTCCTGGGTGGCCAGGTGCATGAGCGGCTGCGCGCCTATACCTATCTCTATCCGAAGAATGCAGCCGGCGAATACGACTACAACGACCCGGATCTGGCGGCGGACTGCGCGGCCGAGATGGTGCGGCAGGGCTTCACGGGCGTGAAGTTCGATCCGGCCGGGCCCTATACCTCCTATTCCGGTCATCACCTGTCGCTGGGGGGGATGGAGCGCTGCGAGACCTTCTGCGCCAAGGTGCGCGAGGCGGTTGGCGCCTCGGCTGATCTTTTGTTCGGCACCCATGGCCAGATGGTGCCGTCCTCGGCGATCCGGCTTGCCAAGCGGCTTGAGCGCTTTGATCCGCTGTGGTTCGAGGAGCCGGTGCCGCCGGGACAGGAAGCGGCCATGGCCGAGGTGGCGCGGGCGACCTCCATTCCGGTTGCGACGGGCGAGCGGCTGACCACCAAATACGAGTTCCAGCGGGTGCTGGAGCTGAAGGCGGCCTCGATCCTGCAGATGAACGTTGCCCGGGTGGGTGGCCTGCTGGAGGCCAAGAAGATCGCCGGCATGGCTGAGGCGCAGTATGCCGAGGTCGCGCCGCATCTCTACAACGGCTCGGTCGGGGCGGCGGCCTCGATCCAGCTGGCTGCGACCCTGCCGAATTTCCTGATCCACGAGGCGATCCTCGATTTCTCCGGGTTCCATGCCGAGGTGCTGAAGACCAAGCTCACGCTGGAGGATGGCTATCTCATCCCCAGCCGCGAGCCGGGCCTCGGCATCGAGCTGAACCGGGAGGTGATTGCACGCCACACGCCCTACACGGGCACACGGCTGCACCTAGAGATGGGCGACACACCGGCGGACGTGAAACAGTTCGCTCCCGCCAAGGGCTGAGACCGACCATGACCGAGACATCCCGCGCTGACCTGGCCGCTCACGGCCGGGAGGAGTTCGACTTTGTCATCGCCGGGGCAGGCTCCGCCGGGGCGATCCTGGCGGCGCGGCTGAGCGAATGCGGGCGCTACACGGTGGCGCTGGTAGAGGCGGGCGGCGAGGACCGCTCGTTCTGGCTGAAGATCCCGGTCGGCTATGCCAAGAGCTACTACAATCCGGCCGTCAACTGGATGTACCGCAGCGAGCGCGAGCCGTCGCTGGGCAACCGGCAGGTCTATGTGCCGCGCGGCAAAGTGCTGGGTGGTTCCGGGGCGATCAACGCGATGATCTTCGTGCGGGGCGCGCGCGAGGATTTCGACGACTGGCGCGCGGCCGGCAATCCCGGTTGGGGCTTTGAGGATGTGCTGCCCTATTTCCGCAAGCTGGAAACCCACGCGTTGGGCGAAAGCCCCTTCCATGGCGGCGACGGGCCGATCCATGTGACGCCGATGCGGGGGGAGACCCATCCGACCGCGGATCGCTTTCTTTCCGCCTGCGCCGAATTGCAGCTGCCGGCGACGCCCGATTTCAACGGCGCAAGCCTGGAAGGGGCGGGGATCTATGACGTGAACACCCGGGCGGGCCTGCGGTCGTCCTCCGGCGTGGAGTATCTGAAGCCGGCGCGGCGGCGGAAGAACCTTGCCGTGTTTACGAGGACGCGCGCGCTGGAAGTCGTGCTCGACGCCGAGGGACGGGCGCGGGGACTGGTCGTGCGCGCGGAGGGGACAGGGCAGGACGAAACGGGACAGCGGCTGCTCCTGGCGCGGCGCGACGTGATCCTGGCCACGGGGGCCATTGCCACACCGGTGCTGCTGCAGCGCTCGGGGCTTGGCGCGGCGGCCCGGCTCCAGGCGCTGGGCTTACCCACGCGCCGCGATCTTCCGGGGGTGGGCGCCAACCTGCAGGATCACCTTTGCGCCAGCTTCTATTTCCGCTCCCGCGTGCCGACGCTGAACGGGTCCTTCGGGTCGATCTTCGGCCAAGCGGCGCTCGCCCTGCGCTGGGCGCTGACGCGCAAGGGGCCGTTTGCCGGCAGCGTCAATCAGGCGGGCGGGTTCTTCCGATCGCGGCCGGATGCGCCGCGACCAAACCTGCAGCTCTACTTCAATCCGCTGTCCTACCGCATTCCGGAAGACCCGAAGAAGGGGCTGGCGCCGGAACCCTATCCGGGCTTTCTCGTCGCCTTCAACTCCTGCCGGCCGACCAGCCGGGGGCGGGTGGATCTTCGCATCAATGGCGGGCTTGATGACCTCACGCCGGTCATTCATGGCAATTACCTGACCACGGAGGAGGACTGCCGCGAGGCGGTGGAGGGCAGCCAGTTCGTGCGCCGGCTGATGCAGGCCCCGTCGCTTGCCGCCATCACCGAGGCGGAGATGAGCCCTTCCGTCGAGGCGCGGAGCGACCAGGAGCTGCTCGACCATTTCCGCACCAATTGCGGCTCGATCTACCACCCCTGCGGCACCGCGGCGATGGGACCGGATCCCTCAAGCGCGGTTGTCGATCACCGGCTCCGGGTGCATGGCGTGCCGGGCCTGCGTGTGGTCGATGCGTCGGTGTTTCCCAACATCACCTCCGGCAACATCAACGCCCCCGTGATGATGGTGGCCGAGAAGGGCGCGCAGATGATCCTGGAAGACGCGCGGGCCTAGTGGTGGGCGTCAGGGGCACACTTGTCGAAACTTCTACCGCGCTGTCCCGGCCTTGAGCCGGGACCTGTTAGTGTTCCTCAAGCCGGTGTGGCTGTCTGGTCGGGCGTTGCGTCCCTGCCAGGTCCCGGCACAAGGCCCATACGCGCTAACTTATGCATTTGATTGACTGGTATTTTCGCTTGGCTCTTGGAGGCTCACGGAGATGGCGGTCGATTTTGTGGATGTTGTGCCTGATTTGGGTGAGTGTTGGCTGTGGACTGATTGTGTTGCGCAGCCATGCGGCGAGCTTTTTGACGCGCCGCCAGAGACTTGGGCTTGTCAGGCGGCCGTTTTCAAGTGTGGAGAGACCTCAAACTCGCTGGTGAGCGGTTCGAGCAGCAAGGCCATGATGAGATGGGCCAGAACCCAGGGTCTGGCGGAGGTGGCGCTTGTTCCTGGCGGTGACTTGAGGCCGATCAGGCTTTTCAGGCGCTTGAAGGCCAGTTCGATGCGCCAGCGCAGGCGATAGAGGGCCAGCACGTCCTGCGTGCTGAACTGGTCTGGATCGAGCGATGTGACCAGAATGACCCACTCGGCGGCAACCAGCGTCTGGTCGCTGATCCTGTGACCGCCCTTGCGGGCCGCCTTGCGGG
>NZ_JBHYDX010000038.1:0-23126 GCF_051860505.1 Pannonibacter sp.
AATGCCATGATGGGACAAAAAAGGGACTTCAGCGATCAACCAACTTGACAGCAACCGATACAGTTGCTGGCCAAGCGAAGCGCCGAGCTGGGACCGGAGAGCCGAGGTCTCAATATTTCAATGGACTGTATCTGGAAAGCCCGGGCTCTCCGGTCCCGGATCTCCGCTTCGCTGCGTCCGGGATGACGATAGAGCGTTTGTCATCAACCACGCCGCGCCCTTGCGGGCGCGGCGTTCCTTGTCACGATCTGACCTTAAGCCACTCAGGCGGCGAGGTCGAAGCGGTCCGCGTTCATCACCTTGACCCAGGCCGCAACGAAGTCCTTCACGAACTTCTCCTGCGCATCGTCCTGGGCATAGACTTCCGCGTAGGCGCGCAGGATCGAGTTCGATCCGAACACCAGGTCAACGCGGGTCGCCGTCCACTTCACTGCGCCGGTCTTGCGGTCGCGGATCTCGTAGACATTCTTGCCGGTCGGGTTCCAGGTGTTGGCCATGTCCGTCAGGTTGACGAAGAAGTCCGTGGTCAGCTGACCTTCGCGGGCCGTGAACACGCCATGCTTTGCACCGGCGTAGTTGGTGCCGAGCACGCGCAGGCCACCGAGCAGCACGGTCATTTCCGCAGCCGTCAGGCCCATCAGCTGGGCACGGTCGAGCAGCAGCTCTTCCGGGCTGACCACGTAGTCCTTCTTCACCCAGTTGCGGAAACCGTCATGGATCGGTTCCAGCACCTTGAAGGAGTCCGCGTCGGTCATGGCGTCGGTCGCGTCACCACGGCCATCGGCGAACGGCACTTCGACAGCGAAGCCGGCAGCCTTGGCAGCCTTCTCGATGCCGACATTGCCGGCCAAAACGATGACATCCGCAACGCTCGCGCCGAACTCCGCCGCCAGCGGTTCCAGCACGGCCAGAACCTTGGCGAGACGTGCCGGCTCATTGCCTTCCCAGTCCTTCTGCGGTGCCAGACGGATGCGGGCACCATTTGCGCCGCCGCGCATGTCGGACCCGCGATAGGTGCGGGCACTGTCCCACGCGGTGGCAACCAGCTCGGCCACCGACAGGCCGGAGGCGGCGATCTTCGCCTTCAGCGCACCGATGTCGTAGTTCTTCGGGCCGGCCGGGATCGGATCCTGCCAGATCAGGTCTTCCTTCGGCGCTTCCGGGCCGATGTAGCGCGTGCGCGGGCCGAGGTCGCGGTGGGTCAGCTTGAACCAGGCGCGGGCGAACGTGTCCTTGAAGTACTCCGGATCGGCCATGAACTTTTCGCAGATGGCGCGATAGACCGGATCGACCTTCATCGCCATGTCCGCGTCCGTCATCATCGGCATGCGGCGGACGGTCGGGTCGGTGGCATCAACCGGCATGTGCTCCGGCTTGATGTTCACCGGCTGCCACTGCTGCGCACCGGCCGGGCTCTTGGTCAGCTCCCAGTCATAGCCGAACAGCAGCTCGAAGTAGCCCATGTCGAACACGGTCGGATTGGTCGTCCAGGCCCCTTCGATGCCCGAAGTCACGGCATCGCTGGCCCGGCCATGCTGGTTCGGGTTGGCCCAGCCGAGGCCCTGGTTTTCGATGCCGGCCGCTTCCGGCTCAGCGCCCAGCGCAGCGGCATCGCCATTGCCATGCGCCTTGCCGACGGTGTGGCCACCAGCGGTCAGCGCCGCGGTTTCCTCGTCGTTCATCGCCATGCGGGCGAAGGTCTCGCGCACCTGCGCCGCCGTTGCCATCGGGTCCGGCTTGCCATTGACGCCTTCCGGATTGACGTAAATGAGCCCCATCTGCACGGCGGCCAGCGGATTTTCCATCGTGTCCGGCTTGGACACATCGGTGTAGCGCTCATCGGAAGGCGCGAGCCACTTCTTCTCCGCGCCCCAGTAGACGTCCTTTTCCGGGTGCCAGATGTCCTCACGGCCAAAGGCGAAGCCGAAGGTCTTCAGGCCCATGTCCTCATAGGCCACGGTCCCGGCATAGAGCATCAGGTCAGCCCAGGACAGCTTGTTGCCGTACTTCTTCTTCAGCGGCCACAGCAGGCGGCGTGCCTTGTCGAGGCTGGCGTTGTCCGGCCAGGAGTTGAGCGGGGCAAAGCGCTGATTGCCCGTGCCGCCGCCGCCACGGCCATCGGCCAGGCGGTAGGAGCCGGCCGCATGCCAGGACAGACGGATCATCAGGCCGCCATAGTGGCCCCAGTCAGCCGGCCACCAGTCCTGGCTGTCCTTGAGCAGCGCCTTGAGATCCGCCTTTAGCGCGGTCACGTCGAGGCTCTTCACCGCCTCGCGGTAGTTGAAGTCCTTGCCCAGCGGATTGGTCTTGGTGTCATGCTGGTGCAGGATGTCGAGGTTGAGGGCATTCGGCCACCACTCCATGTTCGACGTGCCTGATGCAGTCAGGCCTCCATGCATGACGGGGCATTTGCCGGCCTTGCCGGTGTCAATCGCGTCCATTGTCCTCTCCGATCATCTGTGACCTTGCGCGCAGTTCCGAGGGTGTCGTCCCCTCTCGGTCCCAGCTCGATGCTGCACCCGAACCACGCCGCTCAGATGACACTACCCGTTTCTGCCGATCACCTTAAGTCGGAAGTTCCATTAGTTTCGATAAGAAAAACTGATCAATTCAAGCGAACCGCCGCGCTCCCGCCACACAAAGAACCACCACAAGCGTCACGGCGGCCATTTCAGGGCTCACCGCCTCGCCGAGCAGCAGTCCCGCCAGCAACAGCCCGAGGAAGGGCTGGATCAGCTGCAACTGGCCCACCGCCGCCGTCCCGCCGATGGCCAGCCCCCGATACCAGAAGATGAAGCCGATCAGCATGCTGAACAGCGACACATAGGCAAGGCCCATCCAGGCCGGAGCGCTCACGTCGCCAAACGTCTGGGGAAAGCTCAATGCGCCCGTCACCGCCATCACCGGCAGCGCCAGGAGCAGCGCCCAGCTGATCACCTGCCAGCCGCCCAGCCGCCGCGACAGTGTCGCCCCTTCCGCATAGCCAAGGCCGCAGACGATCACCGCCGCCAGCATCAGGAGATCGCCCTCGATGGCCCCGCCACCACTCTGCGTCAGGGCAAAGCCCGCCACCGCCAGACTGCCGAGACCGGAGAACAGCCAGAACAGCGGCTTCGGCCGCTCCCCGCCGCGCAGCACCGCAAACAGCGCCGTCGCCAGCGGCAACATCCCGATGAACACGATTGAATGCGCCGAGGTGATCGAGCGCAGCGCCACGGCGGTCAGCAGCGGAAACCCGACCACAACGCCGCCCGCCACCAGCGCCAGCGGCACGAGATCCGCCCGCTCAGGCCGCTTCTGGCGCAAAAGGATCAGCAGCATCCCACCAACCAGCGCCGCAATCACCGCCCGCGCCGAGGTCAGGAACACCGGCTCGAACCCCTGCACCGCCACCCGCGTCGCCGGCAACGACCCGCTGAAGATCACCACCCCCACAAGCCCGCTGCCCCAGCCTTCCAGTCCCATGCGCATGTCTGTGTCCTGTCTTATCGCAACTGCTTCAAGCCTCTGGAAAATCCCCCGCACCCCTGACGCGGGCGAGCCACGGGTCTCCCCCCACCCCTCACCCCTCCCCACGAGGGGGAGGGGGGCATTTGGCGCTGTGCCCTCGGGCTTGGATGAATAGGCACCGCCTCTCAGCTCCCCTCCCCCTCGTGGGGAGGGGTGAGGGGTGGGGGGCAACTCGGCAGGGTGAGTGGGGGTAACCCGGCCAGACCCGATCCACCTGTCCACCAACCGAAGCCCCAGCTCCCTGCCCCCCTTCTCAACGAACCATCCCCCCCAAGAGAACACCCCTCCCCCTTCCGCGACCAGACACAGACTGATACAATCCCATAAAACTGTACCAATATCAGAGGCCATACACTTGCAGAGCCGCACCGAAGCCGTGATGGCCGCCATCCGCGCGCGCATTGCCGCCCGCAGCCTTTGTCCCGGCGAGCGGCTGCCCTCGATCCGCCGGCTGGCCGAGACGCTTGCCGTCTCGCCGGGCACTGTGGTGGAGGCCTATGACCGGCTCGCCGCCGAGGGGCTGATCCGCGCCCGGCGCGGTTCCGGCTTCTTTGTCGCGGGGCAAGCCCTGCCGCCCTTGCAGCTGGCCGACCCGGCTCCGGCGGCGCGGGCGGTGGATCCGTTCTGGGTCTCGCGGCTGGCGCTGGAGGCCGATGACAGCGTGCCCAGACCCGGCTGCGGCTGGCTGCCGCCGGAGTGGATGCCGGAGGCGGCGCTCCGCCGGGGCCTGCGCCAGCTTGCCCGGGCAGAGACCGGCGTGCTCACCGACTATGGCGGCAGCCGGGGTTCGTCGCGGCTGCGCCGCCTGCTGCTCGCTCGTCTCGCGGAGGAAGGACTGGAGGTCGGCCCCGGCCAGCTCACGCTCACCGGATCGGGCACCGAGGCGCTGGATCTCGTCTGCCGGCTGCAACTGTCGCCCGGCGACACGGTGCTGGTCGATGATCCCTGCTACTTCAACTTCCAGGCGTTCTTGAAGGCGCATCAGGTGCGGCTGGTCAGCGTGCCCTACACAAGGACTGGTCCGGATCCCGCCGCCTTCGAGGCGATGCTCGCCGCCGAGAAGCCCCGGCTCTATCTCACCAATTCCGCCCTGCACAATCCGACCGGCGCCACCCTATCCCCGGCCGTGGCGCATCGGGTCCTGGTCGCTGCCGCAGCCGCCGGCATGACCATTGTTGAGGACGACATCTTCGCCGATCTGGAGCCGGAGCCCTCCGTCCGCCTCGCTGCCCTTGATGGCCTCAAGCGCGTGATCCGCATCGGAAGCTTTTCCAAGACCCTGTCCGCCTCGGTGCGCTGCGGCTACATCGTCGCCCCGCCGGACTGGATCGAGGCGCTCACCGACCTGCAGATCGCCACCCGCTTCGGCGGCCCCAGCCCGCTTGCCACCGAGCTGATCGCCGAGGTCCTGACCGGCGGCACCTATCGCAAGCATGTGGAGGACCTGCGCCGCCGTCTGGATCGCAGCCGCCGCGACGCCGCCCACGCCCTCGCCCGCCTCGGCTTCACCCCCGCCCTGATGCCGCGCGGCGGCTTCTACCTCTGGTGCCGCCTGCCGGAGGATCAATCAGAAACTCCGTCGGCCACCGCGCTGGCCGAACGCGCGCGGGCCAGCCTCACGCCCCTCGTCCTTGCCCCCGGCAACGTCTTCAGCCCCACCCGCACCGCCGACGCCTACATGCGCTTCAACGCGCCCCACACGCTGTTGCCGGGCGTGCTGGAGCGGCTGGCGGCGGTGATGGGGTGAGGGTTTCTTGGCCATGAACGGGCGATGAACGCCTGCCTCAGCGTAAATTCAATCGACGTCAGTACAGTCTTGGCGGACACTCACCTTCAACATGGAGCCGCAAGATGACCTTCCAGACCTTCAGGACCTTGATTGCCGCCGCCGTTGTCACTCTGTCCCTCGGCGCGCCCGCGATGGCCGACGTGGTGATCCAGTGGGCCTCGTCCAACAACAATGTAACGCTGCAGTCGGGCGGCATCCTCGCAGCCGTCGGCAACACGCGCAATGCGGCCCGGTTCGAGATCGTACGCCTTGAGGGCCGCCGGATCGCACTCCGGGCCAGCGACGGCAGCTATGTCCGCGCCGGGGTTGGCCAACAGACGCTGCTGGCCAGCGGCAGTCCGCATATCCGGGGTTGGGAGACTTTTGTCCTCGACAGCGCCGGCGGCGATACCTTCTCGCTTCGCTCGCAGCAGAACGGCAAGTTTGTCGAACTTGACGCCTCCGGCCGTCTCGCCGCCACCGCCGATATCCGCAATTTCCAGACCCAGTTGCGCCTCATCACTGTCGGCGAACGACCGCAGGCCCAGCGGCCGGAGCGGCCGCAGGTCGAATGGACGGGCACCTGGCGCCAGGTCTGGGTCACCACGCCCGACGGCCGCCGCCGCAGCGCCCCGCGCGGCACCGACGTCCGCTTTACCATTGCCCGCGACATGACCGTCTCCATCACGGCCGGCTGCAACACCATCGGCAGCCGCCTGACCCTGCGCGGGCAACGCGCGACCTTTGCACCCGCCATGATGACCCGGATGCGCTGCGACAACGTCCTGCAGCGCTTCGAGCAGCGTCTCGCCGGGGCCATGGAGGCAGTTCACAGCTTCGAGTATCGCGAAGGCCAGATCGCCTTCCTCAACGCCCGCGGCCACACCATCCTGCAGATCGCCCGTTGACCGCGCCCCTCTGCGCCGGGTTTCCTGCCTCCCTCCAGATCCCCATCATCGCTGCGTCATCCCCGCATTCGCGGGGATGACGCAGCGATGATGGCAATCGCTTCACGATCTCCTCGGCGCCGCCTCACCCTCTCCCGTCATCCCCGCCTTGTGCCACTGCTGTCCAGATACTTAAGCTGGACAGCAGTGCATTGGGCGCAAGATCAGTCCCGGCCCTTGCCAAGCGATTGCCCGGCAAAGCGCGGCGATGCCGCCATCCCCTTAGTCCCCGACCATGGCTAACAATATTTGTTAGACCTTGTGAGCCGTGGTAATGTTGAAGCCATGAAAACCAGCACCATGCGCACTCTCACCGTTTCCCTCACACCGCATCAGGCGGCGATGATGCAGGCCGCAGTCGAGAATGGCGGTTATGCCTCCAACAGCGAGATCGTCCGCGACGCCCTGCGCCTGTGGGAACAGCGCGAGGAGTTGCGTCAGCTTGAACTGGCTCGTCTCAAGCAAGCCTACGACGAAGGCATGGCCAGTGGCGCGGGGCGCGAACTGGATGGCATGACGCTGCTTAGTGAACTGAAGGCGGAAGCCCGCGAACGTGGCTAGGGCCGTCTTCAGCCCGCGCGCTGAGGCCGACCTCCGGGATATCTGGCGGGCCATTGCCACGGACAACGAGTGCCACGGACAACGAGCCTGCGGCGGACGCTTTGCTGCTTCGTATCCTCAATCGGGCCGAACTGGCCGCAACGCAGCCGCATATGGGGGCGGCCCGTCCGGAGTCGAGCGCAACGTCCCGTATCCTGATCGAGGGGCGCTACATTGTGATCTATGAACCCAAAGACTTCGGCGTGTTCGTGGTGGCGATTGTCTACGGCGCCCGCGACGCGGACACCTGGCTTGCCTGAAACAAGGACCTGAGAAAGACACCACGCGAGCGCTTCGCGCCCAATGCCTGCCACCCGACCCTCCCTGCCGTGCGCCACTCGCCTCCCCGGGCACAACCTCACCAAGCGCCGCCTCACAAAGCACCGCCCCACCCCCTCCCCGTCATCCCCGCCTTGTGCGGGGATCCACTAACCACCTGACTTTCTTGAATTATTCCCGCCGTCTCAGCCTTGAGCCGGGACCCGTTCCCCTGTCCGCAATTTCGCCAATTGCCAAACAACCGCGCCGGCCAACACCTGTCCGCGCCTACTGGATCCCCGCCTTCGCGGGGATGACGGCTGAGGGGCCACCAGCCCACCCGCGTCCGGTCCAGTTACTCCCTCACGCCGCTTCGCTCCCCTCATAGCCCAGCTTCGCGTTGAGCTTGGCAATCAGGTCAATCGCCGCTTCGGCGATGACGGTGCCGGGGGGGAAGATGGCGATGGCGCCGGCGGCATAGAGGGCGTCATAGTCCTGCGGCGGGACGACGCCGCCGACGACGATCATGATGTCCTCGCGCCCTTCAGCGGCGAGCGCCGCCTTCAGTGCCGGCACCAGGGTCAGGTGACCGGCGGCGAGGGATGAGACGCCGACCACGTGGACGTCGTTTTCCACCGCCTGGCGCGCGGCCTCTTCCGGGGTTGCGAAGAGCGGGCCGATGTCGACGTCGAAGCCTAAATCGGCGAAGGCGGAGGCGATGACCTTCTGGCCGCGGTCATGGCCGTCCTGGCCCATCTTGGCGACCAGGATGCGCGGCCGGCGGCCGTCGCTTTCCTCAAAGCGTTCAACGAGGTGCTGCACCCGCGCGACCTTGTCCGACATGGCGCCAGCCTCCCGCTTGTAGACGCCCGAAATCGAGCGGATCTCGGCCTTGTGGCGGCCGAAGACCTGTTCCATGGCGAGGCTGATCTCGCCCACCGTCGCCTTGGCCCGCGCCGCCTTGATCGACAGGTCCAGAAGGTTGCCGGCGCCTTCGCGGGCGGCCTCGGTGAGGGCGGCAAGGGCGGCCTCGGTCACCGCCGGGTTACGCTCGGCCTTCAGGCGCTGCAGCTTCTCGATCTGGCGGGCGCGCACTTCGGCGTTGTCGACCTTCAGGACCTCGATCGGCTCCTCGCTGACCGGCTTGAACTTGTTGACGCCGACCACCGTCTGCGCCCCGCTGTCGATCCGCGCCTGGGTCTTGGCGGCGGCCTCCTCGATGCGCAGCTTCGGGATGCCCTTCTCGATGGCCTTGGCCATGCCGCCGAGGCTTTCCACCTCGGCAATATGGGCGAGCGCCTTCTGGGCCAGGTCGTTGGTCAGCGTCTCGACATAGAACGAGCCGCCCCAGGGATCGATCACGGCGCAGGTGCCGCTCTCCTGCTGCAGGAACAGCTGGGTGTTGCGGGCGATACGGGCGGAGAAGTCGGTCGGCAGGGCGAGCGCCTCGTCGAGCGCGTTGGTGTGCAGCGACTGGGTGTGACCCTGGGTTGCAGCCATCGCCTCGACAGAGGTGCGGATGACGTTGTTGTAGACGTCCTGGGCAGTCAGAGACCAGCCGGAGGTCTGGGAATGGGTGCGCAGGGACAGGGATTTGTCGCTCTTTGGCGCGAAATTCTCCGCCATCAGCTTCGACCAGATCAGGCGCGCCGCGCGCAGCTTGGCGACCTCCATGAAGAAGTTCATGCCGATGGCCCAGAAGAAGGACAGGCGCGGCGCGAACTGGTCGATGTCCATGCCGGCGGCCACACCGGCGCGGGCATATTCGATGCCGTCGGCAATGGTGTAGGCCAGCTCCAGATCCGCCGTCGCCCCGGCTTCCTGCATGTGATAGCCGGAGATCGAGATGGAATTGAACTTCGGCATGTTCTGCGACGTGTATGCAAAAATATCCGAAATAATCCGCATCGAGGGGGCTGGAGGATAGATATAGGTGTTGCGGACCATGAACTCCTTCAGGATATCGTTCTGGATCGTTCCTGAGAGGAGGTTCTGGGCAACGCCCTGTTCTTCGGCTGCGACAATATAGAGCGCCAGGACCGGCAGGACCGCACCGTTCATGGTCATGGATACGCTCATCTGGTCCAGCGGAATGCCGGAGAACAGCGTGCGCATGTCGAAAATACTGTCGATGGCAACGCCCGCCATGCCGACATCGCCGGCGACACGCGGGTGGTCGCTGTCATAGCCGCGGTGGGTGGCAAGGTCGAAGGCGACCGACAGGCCCTTCTGCCCGGCCGCCAGATTGCGCCGGTAGAAGGCGTTGGAATCCTCCGCCGTCGAGAAGCCGGCGTACTGGCGGATGGTCCAGGGCTGCTGCACATACATGGTCGGATAGGGCCCGCGCAGGAACGGCGGCAGGCCGGGATAACTGTCCGCATGGTGCAGCCCGGTAATCGCATCCGGGCCGATAACCGGTGCAACATCAATGCCTTCCGGCGTGGTCCAGGTGCTGGCAGAGGCCGGATCCGCCGGACGGGAGACAGCTGGCAGCGGCAGGCGGGAATAGTCCGGAATGCGGCTCATGACAGGCTCTCCCCGGCTTCAGGAGCGGCAAGGCCAAGGCCGAGCCTTGCGTGAATGTCTTTCAACAGATCAAGGACATCGCCGCCTTCATAGAGGAAGGACGTGACGCCGGCCGCGCGCAGGCTCGCCTCCAGCTCGCCCGGCTTTCCGGCCAGCAGCAAGGTCTCGGCTCCCGCCGATTTCAGGGCCTCCGCTGCGGAAATTGCGCTTTCAGCGTAGATCCGGTCGGAGGAGACCAGACAGGCGATGCGGGCACCGCTGGCCGTGAAAGCCCTGGCAAGCGCTTGAATATCCTGCGTTTCCTCACCGCCGGGCGTGCGCAGGCCGCCGGCTTCCAGCACGTTGCGGGTCCAGGTGGCGCGGGCGGTGAACTGCGCCAGCGGTCCAAAGGTCGCCAGAAACACGGCTGCCTGCCGGGGATCGACCACGGCGGCCGCATCGCGCAGCTTTTCGTAAGGTTCTGCAATACGATAGACTGGCAAGGTCTCGATCCGCAGCGGCTCGACCGGGGGGCGTGAAGCGGTGATGTCGATCAGGTTCGCCCCTTTCTTCAGAGCTTCCGTAACAGCGCTCAGCAGTTCACCTTTTCCCGGCACCGGCAAGTCGATGTGCTGGAATGCCGGAAAGACATCATCGGCCTCGGCGGCCAGCACGCGGACCGGGGCTTCGGCGATGTTGGGGAAGGTGCTGACGCCAGTGATCGGCAGGCGCCCGGTGGCGATGCGTTTGTCGCGCGCGGCCCGCGCCTCGCGGGTAAGTCGCTGCGGCAGACCGGATTTCAGCGCCGCGATCAATCCGCCTTCGGCTTCGATCGCCTGGAACTGGGTCCAGGCCGCAGCGGCCAGCTCCTCGGTCCGCGCCTCGATGGCACCGGAACCGGCACCCGGATCGGCGACCCGGTGCAGGTTGCTTTCCTCGATCAGGATGACCTGGGTGTTGCGCGCCACTCTGCGGGCAAAAGCGTCTGGAAGACCAAGGGCTTGCGTGAAAGGCAGCACGGTCACGCTGTCGGCCCCGCCAACACCGGCGGCAAACGCGGCAACGCTTGTGCGCAGCATGTTCACGTAAGGGTCGGCGCGACTCATCATCCGCCAGGACGTTTCCATATGGAGATTGGCCGGAACATCGGGCAGGCCGGCAGCCTGCAGGACAGCGGCCCACAGCCGCCGAGCAGCGCGCGCCTTGGCGATGGTCCCGAACTGGTCAGCCTCAGCCACCAGTGTCAGGCCGACAAGCCGTGGCAGCGCGGTGTAGTCGACACCGGCAAGCTCGAGGTCGCGGAAATAAGTGACCGTCGCCGCCAGCGAAAGCGCCAGTTCCTGCGCCTGCGTCGCACCCCGGTCATGCCACAGCCTGCCATCGGCGTTGAGGATCGATGCGGTCAGGCGGCGATCCTTGCAGAAGCCGACCAGATCCAGCATCCGGCGCTGCAGCATGGCAATATCGCTGCGCAACACTCCCGTATGTACCAGCTTGCCGATATAGTCGCTGTTTGAAACGACATGCAGGCTGGCCGGATCGTAGCCGCGCTTCTCTGCATGTGCGATCAGCAGCGCAAGGGCGGAGGAAGTTTCGTATCCTCCGTCCAGCCGGATCTCGACAAGATCAAGCATGACCCCCTCAAGGAGACGGTCGAAAGCGCCGATGTCCTGCCCGGCAATGCCGAAACCGCGCGCATGCGACGAGGAGGCGAGGACAAGGTCCAGACCATCCGCACCGCCCTCAAGATCCGCCAGAAGCAACTCGTTGGCCACGGCAACATCGGGATGGTCGACCCGCTGGATGATGCGCCAGGGCTGACTCGCCGCCCGTCCCTGCTGTGGCTGGACATCCTTGCGGCGCGGGTAAAGCGGGGCGACAGACAACCCGTCTTCCGTGCGCGAGGTCAACCGATCGCGCGGGGCGCCTTTCAGCGCCCGGTCCACCGCTTCAAACCAGCGGCTTTCGTCCGCCGCACCGTCAGACTGAGGTTCTGCCACTGTCGTCCGCTCCTTGCATTCCAGCTTTTATTCCACCCCGAACCGAATGGTGCAAGTTAGGCAAAAGGGGGGAGCGCCGGCCATTTTCCACAGACGCAACCCAGAGACGTACCAATTGGTATTGTCAAATTCCGCCATAGAAGTCTCAAAAATTGGCGGGATTTGGCAACATTGTTCGACATAATACGGTTGGTATTTTTATGGTTTATGCGATAGAACAAAAATTGCCGCAACGGCAAGCCTCGAAGTTGCAATGGAACCGACAACAAGTCTGGTTCGGTGCAATGGGGCACACAGGTTCGGGTAGCCGCCCATCATAACAACACGGCACCAGAGCCTGCGACCTCATCGGGGTCAACCCGCCTCTTCCGGGAGGCGAAACAACACAAGCAGCCTTGAGCTGCGGATAAAAATGGATGTGCACACATGTTGGATGAAGCTGAACTCAGCACGCAGTTGCGTACAATTTCCGAAGCCGGGTCCGCCCAGCTCGTTCTCGACATTCTCGAAGCCAACCTGCGCCGCGTTGGCGCGACCCATGTGCTGGTCACTGGCCTGCCGATGCCCAAGCGGCCGATCGAGAGCCTTGTCCAGCGCATTCGCTGGCCCGACACGCGGGGCGGCAGCACCGACAATGTTTCGTTGACTGCCGGCGACAGCGCGCTGTTTCTTGGCCTTGCCTCAAACCGCGCCTCGGTCTGGACTGTGACGGCAGGCGACATGGAGCACTCCAAGCTGCTCGCAGCGACGGGTGAAGGCACCCAGATCATCATCATTCCGGCCACTGCGCTGCATCCCTTCCAGGCGTTTGCCTATTGCGCTGGCCCCAGCCTGAAGACGGACAAATACACGCTCGCAGCGCTGGAACTGCTGACAGACGCAGTGTTCGTCAAGCTCCAGGACATGGGCGTCGTCACCGCACAGCGCCCCGGCGCGTTGTCGGTTCGCGAACGCAAGGTCCTTGAACTGACCGCCTTCGGCAAGACCGCAAGCGAAATCGCGGAACTGCTGGATATCTCGCAGCGCACGGTTCACGCCCACCTGCAGAACGCCAGCGTCAAGCTGAATGCAACGAACAAGACCCACACGGTGGTCGAGGCGCTGCGCTACGGCCAGATCCGCGTCTGACGGCCTTTTCCGGTCAGATCTACACTTGTCGAGGCCTGCGGTTCGCCGCAGGCCTTTTTCATTCGGGACAAGCGATCGGAAGCGGAGCAACGGCCAGCGCTGACGTGGGGCGCCGGCCCGACTGTAGAGCGAAACACCGGTGAAGGACAACGAGGCTGCAGAGGCCTCTCGGTCTTGGAGGGCTGTCCCAGCCATGTGCCGGTCATCGCTGGGAGGAGGCCCTCCTCGCACTGGATGTGAAAGCCGGTTTGCAGGCGCTCAATAAATAAAATCAAGTGGTTACTGGATCCCGCTTTCGCGGGGATGACAGGGAGAGCGAGAGGGGAGACTTGGGCAGTAGCCTTGATCGGTTTGCGGCCACGCGTCCTCGGTACTTTTCATTGAACCAACAAAAAGGGCCCGCGGTGCCGCGAGCCCTGGGTCGGATTGCTGCTCGCCGCGCGGTCAGTAGGTCATGATCGCCGGAAGCACCTTGGCTTCCTCGACCCATTTCTCGACCATCTTTTCTGACGGCACCTGACGGACCAGCTTCTTGGCCTCGTTCACTTCGGCCATCTTGGCGGCAAGATTGGCCGGGACGCGGTGCTTGAGTTCCTTGACGGTATCGACGCCGGCGGCTTCGAGCAGCTCGGAATATTCCTCGGCGACGCCCTTGATCCGCATCAGGTCGGACATGTTGGCCCATTTCAGGATGCGGCTGCCGTCGATGCCGGTTTCTTCCGCCAGTGCCTTGCGGCCCTTCGGGTCCTTGGCACGATCCAGCAGGTCGTCCGTGGTCTTGATGCCAATGCCGTTGAGCTTTTCAGCATAGACCTTGCCAATGCCTTCGATATCAATCACCGGATACGCCATTCCACATCCTCCATTGAGCCTGATGGGCCCTGCCCCACCAAGGCAGATTAGCGGTCACACCAGCTGATTCAATCCCGGAATGCGGGCGATCGCCGCATTGACGACGTCTTCGCCGGCGTGTTCGCGAGCAAAGCCGATGATCTCCTGCGCGACAGTCTTCACCTGCGCAAGGTCGAGGCCGGCGTTGGAAAGTTCGTTCAGCGTCGCCATTGCGCCCATCGAGCCGCCCATCATGCCGGCGATGGAGCCGAACAGGCCGCCGGCCTGCTGCTGGCCTTCGGCCATGATGGCCTCGGCGCCCGGCAAGGCATCGATGATCTGGGGCACCAGATCCTGCGGACCGTCCTTGGCGAGAAACCGCAGGATGATGCCGATCGCCGAGCGGGCGGTGTCTTCATCAATACCGGCGGCGGTGATGATGCGCGCTGCGAGTTCTTCCATTCGGGTCTCCTGAAGCTTTTGACGTCGTGCTATGTCACGTGTGACACCGGTGGCCATGTCTATACACACCAGTGAGATCGCACGTCGATGACAGCTTTGCCAACCGGCGCTGCTGGCTTATCACTTGGTGCAGGGATTTTGGTGCAGAGATTTTAATGCCGGGACGATCTGGGAGTTCGGGATTTGAGCGAGAGCATTTTCATCGGTGGAAGCGGCAAGGACGAAGTGCTGAGCCTGAAGCTGGCCAACCGCCACGGCCTCATCACCGGGGCTACCGGCACCGGTAAGACGGTGACCCTGCAGATCCTGGCCGAAGGCTTTTCCAAGGCGGGCGTGCCGGTGTTCTGCGCCGATGTGAAGGGCGACCTGTCCGGCATTGCCATGCCGGGTGACCCGAAGGACTTCCTGCTCAAGCGCGCCGAACAGATCGGCATTGCCGACAGCTATGACTTCGAGGGCTTCCCGACGGTGTTCTGGGATCTGTTTGGCGAGCAGGGCCACCCGCTGCGCGCCACGGTGTCCGAGATCGGGCCGCTGCTGCTCGCCCGCATACTGGATCTCAACGACACCCAGGAAGGCGTGCTCAACATCGCCTTTGAACTCGCCGATGACGAGGGGCTGCTGCTGCTCGATCTCAAGGACCTGCGGGCGATGATCGCCCATGTGGGCGAGCGGGCGCCGGAACTGTCCAAGGTCTATGGCAATGTCTCGGCCGCCTCGGTCGGCGCAATCCAGCGGGCGCTGCTGGTGCTGGAGCGCGAGGGCGCGGACCAGTTCTTCGGCGAGCCGGCGCTGGACATTGCCGACTTTGCCCGCACGACGCGGGACGGACTTGGCATCGTCAACATCCTGGCTGCCGACAAACTGATGCACTCGCCGCGGCTCTACGCCACTTTCCTGCTCTGGATGCTGTCGGAGCTGTTCGAGGAGCTTCCCGAGGTGGGAGATCCGGAGAAGCCGAAGCTGGTGTTCTTCTTCGACGAGGCGCATCTGCTCTTCACCGAAGCCCCAAAGGCCTTGCTGCAGAAGGTGGAGCAGGTGGTCCGCCTGATCCGCTCCAAGGGCGTCGGCGTCTATTTCGTCACGCAGAACCCGCTCGACGTACCGGACACGGTGCTGGCGCAGTTGGGCAACCGGGTGCAGCACGCCCTGCGCGCCTTCACGCCGCGCGACCAGAAGGCCGTGCGGGCGGCGGCCGAGACGTTCCGGCCCAATCCGGATCTTGATACGGCGCAGGTGATCACCGAACTGGGCGTCGGCGAGGCGCTGGTCTCGACGCTGGAGGGCAAGGGCATTCCCTCGGTCGTGCAACGGACTCTGATCCGCCCGCCCGCCTCGCGAATGGGGCCTGTGACGCCGGCCGAACGACGCGACTGCATCGAATCAAGCCCGATCTATGGACTGTATGAACGCACCCGCGACCGCGAATCCGCCTACGAGGTGCTTCTGGAGCGCGCCCGCAAGCAGCAAGAGCGGGAAGAGGGCGAACGCGGACGCGAGGCTGACGAGGAAGCCCGCAGCGGCACCCGGCGCACCCGCAGCGGCTTCCAGGTGCCGGATTTCGGCCGCGACGACACACGCGGCCCCTCCCGCGAACCGGCGCGCCGGCCTCGGGCGTCCAGCCGCGACAGTGTGGTTGAGGCAGGCATGAAGTCGGCCGCGCGCAGCCTCGGCTCCTCGCTCGGCCGGGCGCTGGTGCGTGGTGTGCTGGGCTCGCTGAAGCGCGGGTTCTGAGGCGAACGCTGGGCTGAAAATCCAAGCCAGCTCACCTTTGCGCGGTGCACAAGGAACTTCGCATTTGCGAGAAACTATGCAACATCCCCTTCCGGGCGCGGCAAGACGCCCGGGAGGAACTGACCATGAGTGCTTCGGCTTCCGTTAAGTCCGTGACGCCGCCGATGGTGGAACGGCGCAAGGGCGGAACACCGCTTGTCTGCCTGACAGCCTACACCACCCCGGTGGCGGCAATTGCCGACCGGCATTGTGACATCATCCTCGTCGGCGACAGCGTCGGCATGGTGCTGCATGGCCTGCCCTCCACTCTGGGCGTGACGCTCGAGATGATGATCCTGCATGGCAAGGCCGTGCGGCGCGGCGTCGAAAAGGCGCTGCTGGTCGTCGACATGCCCTTCGGCACCTATGAGGAAAGCCCGGAACAGGCCTTCCGCACTGCGGCGCGCCTCGTGGCGGAAACCGGCTGCGCGGCGGTGAAGCTGGAAGGCGGCGTGACCATGGCCGAGACCATCCGCTTCCTGACCCGGCGCGGCATCCCGGTGATGGCGCATGTCGGGCTGACGCCGCAGGCGGTCAACAGCTTCGGCGGATACAAGGTGCAAGGCCGCGGCGAGGATGGGGACAGGATCCTGGCCGACGCTCGCGCCGTTGCTGAAGCCGGTGCGTTTTCGGTGGTGCTGGAGAAGGTGCCGGATGCCCTCGCCCGTCGCATTACCGCTGAAGTTTCCATTCCAACCATCGGCATCGGCGCTTCGCCTGCTTGTGACGGGCAGGTGCTGGTCATCGACGACATGCTCGGCATGTTCACGGCCTTCCGCCCGAAATTCGTCAAGCGCTACGCCGAGCTTGGCCACTCGGCCGAGGCAGCCGTTGCCGCCTATGCCGAGGACGTGCGCGCCCGCGCTTTTCCTGCGGCCGAGCATGTGTTTGGCGATGGTGCCGACCTCTCCAGCCTTGCCACCTCGAAGCCGGAAGGTGCCGAATGACGACGATCCTGCACAGCCGCGCGGAGCTGCGCGCGACGGTAGACGCCTGGCACCGGGACGGTCTGCAGATCGGCGTTGTGCCGACGATGGGGGCGCTGCACGAGGGGCATCTGGCCCTGGTGCGCCGGGCGCTTGAAGAGACCGACCGGGTGATCGTGACGATCTTCGTCAACCCGAAGCAGTTCAACAACGCCAGCGATCTATCGACCTATCCGCGCACGCTGGAAGCGGACACGGCCAAGCTGAGACCGTTGGGAACGCATGTGGTCTATGCACCGGGGGTGGAGGATATCTATCCGGCCGGCTTCGCCACCAATGTCTCGGTGAGCGGGGTGAGCGAGGGCTTGTGCGGGGCGCATCGCCCGGGGCATTTCGACGGCGTTGCCACCGTCGTCGCCAAGCTGTTGCTGCAGACCGGAGCCGACAAGGCCTATTTCGGCGAGAAGGACTTCCAGCAGTTGCAGGTCGTGCGCAGGCTGGTGGCAGACCTGGACATACCGGTCGAGATCGTCCCCTGCCCGACTGTGCGCGAGGCCGACGGCCTGGCCATGTCCTCACGCAATGTGCGCCTGTCGCCGGAAGACCGGGCCGTGGCGCCGAGGCTTGCGGCCATCCTGGCCCGGACCGCAGACGCGCTGGCGGGCGGCGCGGCGGCCGCACCGCTGCTGGCTGCGGCAACTGCCGACATCCTGGCGGCCGGCTTTTCCGAGGTCGAGTATCTGGAGTTGCGCGCCGAGGATGGGCTCAGCCCGCTGGGGCTGGCCGACCGCCCAGCCCGGCTGCTGGTCGCCGCCTGGCTGGGCGGTGTCCGGCTCATCGACAATATCGCGGTCGCTCCGGCAAGCTAGCCGCAACGGCCTGTTTACCGATGCAAGGACGGTGCTTTGGCCGCTTGCCCGGAGCGGCGGATGGCGGCATTCTGCGGCCAGCCGGGGAGCCTGATGCTCCCCCCGCCCTGCCTTGCCCAAGACGCCTCACCGGCGGGGGCATTCTCAAAGCCCAGGAGCTTATCCGTTGAGCCAGATCGACAAGGTTCTCGCCCGCATTGACGCGGATCTCGATAACGCGCTTGCCCGCCTGTTCGACCTCATCAAGATCCGCAGCATCTCCACCGATCCGGCCTACAAGGCTGATTGCCGTCAGGCTGCCGAATGGCTGGCCAAGGAACTGACCTCGATCGGCATCGAGGCCAGCGTGCGCGACACCGCCGGCCATCCGATGGTCGTCGGCCACGCCAAGTCCGGCAAGCCGGGCCCGCATGTGCTGTTCTACGGCCATTATGACGTGCAGCCGGTCGATCCGCTGAACCTGTGGGAAACCGACCCGTTCGAGCCGCGCCTGGTGACGCGCGATGACGGGTCGAAGATGATCGTTGCCCGTGGCTCGGCCGACGACAAGGGTCAGCTGATGACCTTCGTCGAGGCCGCCCGCGCCTATATCGCCGAAACCGGTGGGCTGCCGATTGATGTCACCGTGCTGTTCGAGGGCGAGGAAGAATCCGGTTCGCCGTCATTGCATCCGTTCCTCAATGCCAACAAGGACGAGCTGACCTGTGACCTGGCGCTCGTCTGCGACACCAGCATGTGGGACAAGGACACGCCGGCGATCTCCATCATGCTGCGCGGCATGGTCGGCGACGAGATCATCGTCAGAGCCGCCAACCGCGACCTGCATTCGGGCAGCTATGGCGGGTCGGCGCAGAACCCGAACCACATCGTTGCCAGCATCATCGCCGGCCTGCATGACGAGACCGGCCGCATAACCCTTCCGGGCTTCTATGACGGCGTGACCGAGCTGCCGGAGAGCCTTGCGAAGATGTGGGCGGAGCTGGGCTTCTCCGTCGAGGAATACCTTGGCGAAATCGGCCTCAAGTATCCGCGCGGCGAAAAGGGCCGCTTGCCGCTGGAACACATCTGGACCCGTCCGACCGCCGAAGTGAATGGCATGTGGGGCGGCTACCAGGGCCCGGGTTCAAAGACCGTGATCCCGGCCGAGGCCCATGCGAAGTTCACCTTCCGTGTCGTCGGCGAGCAGGACCCGGAGAAGGTGCGCGCGGCCTTCCGCACTTATGTCCAGTCCAAGATCCCGGCCGACTGCACCGTGGAGTTCATCGCCAAGGACGGCAGCCCGGCGCTGTCGCTCGACCCGACGATGCCGGCGGTGGCCAAGGGCCAGGCGGCGCTCGAAGCGGAATGGGGCAAGCCGGCGGCTCTCATCGGCATGGGCGGCTCGATCCCGATCGTCGGCGACTTCAAGCGCATGCTCGGCATGGATTCGCTGCTGATCGGCTTCGGTCTTGAAGACGACAAGATCCATTCGCCCAACGAGAAGTACGAGCTGCGCAGCTTCCACAAGGGCATCCGCTCCTGGGCCCGCGTGCTGGCGGAACTCGCCAAGGGCTGAGGACAGCACATCTCAAGATGGCTGCTCCCGGTTTTCCGGGAGTGGCTAACTTGCCGGGCGCACCACATTCCCTGAAATCGTCAGATGGGCCGGTGCCGCGGCCCCGCCTGCGAGATCACCGGTGACCGGATCGCGCCAGCGATACCCGACAATGGCGGCGTCCCGGTAACCAGAGAAAATGTTGCCACGGATAACGGTTGTACCGGATCCCTCGACGACACTGACAGAGAGGGCTGTGCCGCTGTCGCGCACCACATTGTCGGCAATCACCACATCGCGCAGATACGGCCCCCAGCCGGCCATGATGCCGAACCGGGGCGCGTTCTCAATGACATTGCTGGTAACCGTCGTGTCCGCCTCCACGTAGATGCCGATACCTTTGCCGGCACCTCCCTGTTCCGGATAGGGACTTTTCACAGAGAGATTGCGCACCAGATTTCCCGAGACAACCGCCATGCGGCCGCCCGACAGGAAGTTGGCGACCGAGATCCCGATGGTGGCCCCGTCGACGATGTTGTCCGAGATGATCGCTCCCTCGAACTCGAACTCGCTGTAGATGCCGGTTTCACCGGACCGCAAACAGGAATTCCCGATGATCTGGATGTTGGAGGCGGTGTTCGCCCGGATGGCGGAGAAGGCGCAGTCGGTGACCCGGTTGCCGGTAATCATCACGCCGCCCGCGCGAAAGACATTGATGCCATTGCCGTTCTGACCGGTCCCGCCGGCCCGCGCCGCAATGCGCTCGATGCGATTGCCCCGGATCAGTGTGCCATCTTCGGCTTGTGTCCAGCGCATCACCAGGAGACCGGCGTTGGCGCAGTCGGTGATGACGTTCTCGGCAAAAACGAGCCCACGCGCCTCGACTGACCGGATCCCTGCTTCCGCTGCTCCGGAGATCAGGCAGCGCTCGACGTGACCAGCACAGCGATCCGTCGCCAGACCGGAGCGGCTCGATCCGGTGATTTCGCAATTGACGAGGCTCAGGTGATCAACGTCGATGAAATGCAGCAAGCCAAAGGCGTTCTCGTTGATCAGCTTGTTGGCCCCGTCGAAGACAACGCCATCGAGACCGATGCGCGAGGCCCCTTCGGCGGTGGCCAGCACACCGCCGCCGCCTTGATAGACGAGCCGGGTGCGGCCGGGGACGCCGACGATCAATGTCCCTGACGGCAGGCGCAGATTGGCAACCGGATAGGTTCCTGCCGGCAGGAACAGGGCGCGGCCCTTTTCGACCGCCCGGTTGATCGCGCGCTGCATCTGGGCGCTCTGGTCATCGGTGCGGTCAGGCAGCACGCCCAGATCGGCAGCATCGATGGTTCCGCGCAGATCGGCAACGCGGGTCTGGGCAACTGCAGCCGTCCCGGAAAGACACAGGGCGATACCCGCCAAAAAGTGGCGTCGGCTCAGATCTGGCAAGATCGGGCGGGTTCCCATCCGTGTGATGTCCGGCTTTCGTATCGATGCGGCACAGGGCAGCGCGTAGAGACTCCCGGAAAGCAAGTGGCATGCCGGTTGATCCGTCTCAATGCGGATCCCTCCCGTTGCGTCAAACTGCTCAGATCAGGACAGAGGAGACTTGCCATGATCAGCCTGACCGATTGCATCGCGCTCTGTGGTCTGGACGAGGCAGAGGTTCGGGCCCTGGCCGAACACGAACACTTGCCGGAGATCGCCGCAGCAGCGCTCGGGGCCTATCTGCTGCATCTGCCGCATGGGGCGGAGAAGGTGCAACAGATGATCGAGGAAGATATCCGCGACGCCCTCGACCGGGGCGACCGGGCGCATGCACGCGACCTGTTCATGGCACTGCGGCATTTCCTGAAGGAACACGGGCCGGCGTCACGGACAGGCGGACCGAAGGCGCTCTAAAGCCCCATCAGACCGGCGATATCCTCGACAGCGGCCGATGCGGGGACACGTCCCTCGCGGACGTCGGCTTCCAGAGCCTTGATCCGGGCCGCGCGGGCCGGTTCGCGGGTCAACGCCTCCATTAGGCGCTGCTGCAGCATGTCCCACATCCAGGCGACCTGCTGGCTGGCGCGGCGGCTGGCCCATTCGCCGGTGGCCTGCATCTTCGAGCGGTGCAACTCCACTTGCGCCCACATCTCTGACAGCCCCTCATTGGCCAGGCCCGAGATGGTGACCACAGGCGGCGACCAGGTTGGTGAGCGCGGGCTGAGGATATGCAGGGCGCTGCGATAGTCCGAGGCGGCTGAACGGGCGCGCATAGCCCCCTCCCCGTCCGCCTTGTTGACGGCGATGAGATCGGCAATCTCCAGCACGCCCTTCTTGATGCCCTGCAATTCGTCGCCGGCGCCCGGCAGCATCAGGACGAGGAAGAAATCAACCATCTCGGCCACGGTCGTCTCGGACTGGCCGATGCCGACCGTTTCGACCAGGATGACATCAAAGCCGGCCGCCTCGCACAGCAGCATGGTCTCGCGTGTTTTAGCTGCGACACCGCCCAGCGTTCCGGCCGAAGGCGACGGCCGGATATAGGCGCGCGGATCCACCGCCAGCTGCGCCATGCGCGTCTTGTCGCCGAGGATCGAGCCGCCCGTGCGGGTGGACGACGGGTCGACGGCCAGAACCGCGACCCGGTGACCGGCTGCCGTCAGGTTGCTGCCCAGCGTGTCGATGGTGGTGGACTTGCCGACGCCGGGAACGCCCGTGATGCCGACGCGATGCGCCTTGCCGGTGTGCGGCATCAGGCGCGTCAGCAGGGCCCGGGCGACATCCCTGTGCTCGCGCTTGCGCGATTCGACCAGCGTGATGGCGCGGGCGAGCGTTGCCCGGTTGCCGGCGAGAATGCCGGCGGCCAGGTGTTCGGGATCAAGGCTGGCGCTTGGGGCTGCAGGCGAAGCGGTCATGCACAAGGCTTAGCCGATTGCGTAGCGCACGTCATCCCGGTGAAAGGTTGGATCAATCAGGAGGCTGGCGTCCACAGAATGCGCTGGATGGCTGCGCCGCGCAGCTGGTTGTCCGGCGGCAGCTGGTCCCACGGACCGGTGAACTGCGGAATGGCATAGACGAGCTGCACATTGGCAACGCCGCGCGCCGAACAAATGGCCATGCCGCGCCACAGCTCCTTGCCGATTCGGCAATCGGACCGCCGTGTGCCCACCTCGGCAAAGGTCATGCCGATGCGCTCGCCGTTCGGACCGGAGAGATGATGGGTGACGCCATGCACGGTCCGGATGCGGCCATCGCCGCTTTTGAAGATCTGCAGCACCTGGAAGCCATCCGAGTTGAACGCGCCGATGGCGTTTTCTGTCGTCATCTCGACGGCGGTCTGGATGCTGTCGGTGGTAAAGCCAGGCAGGGCCGCCTGGATCGCCTTGGAAGAATAGGGGGTTGCCGCATTGATGCCGCCGACGCCCTGTCCGGTGATCTGCACCAGCGTCACATTCGACGTGCGCACGGCAGCCGGAACGACTGAGGTGACGGACGACGTGGTCTCGACAAAGTTCGAGGTCTGGGTGCAGGCAGGCAGCAATGTGGCAAGGCCAAGTGCGGCGATCAGGGACACAAGACGCATTGGCAGGATGACTCCGGAGACAACAACAGGGGCGAACCGGCTTGATCCGGTTCGAGAGCTTAGCCAGCACGGAAGTGTCAGGCAAATGGGGCGTGGCTGCGGCAGCGGGGTATCGCCGCGCGGCCACCTTCAGCGGGCAGGGTTAACACGAGGTTTCCGGATGCCCACCTGCCGGGGCAGGGCTATCACATATGAAGTCTGGCACCTAATCGATGTCAGGGACTGGGCCTAGAATCAAACCCTGTCGGGGCCTCTCCGCTCCCCTCCCACTCGTGGGGAGGGGTTTGGGGGTGCGGGGAGCGGACTAAAATCCAGGTTTCACGTTCCTGACTAGGTGTACTTCAGACACTTTGTGATCTGACGGCCTCCCGTGGCCCCCCACCCCTCCCCACGAGGGCCTGTTGCGCAACAACGGCTTTGCTGGGCGCGGGAGTTTGGAACGGGGTTTTTTGCCCC
>NZ_JBHYDX010000039.1:0-22740 GCF_051860505.1 Pannonibacter sp.
GAGGTCTACCGCCCGCTCTATCTCAACCAGGCCCCCCTGCTCTTCACCGCAAGGCGCACGTCGGAGCTGATCAAATATGCCGGCAACGCCTTCCTCGCCATGAAGATCACCTTCATCAACGAGATGGCGGACCTGTGCGAGCGCGTCGGCGCCGATGTGCAGGACGTGGCGCGCGGCATCGGCCTTGACGGCCGCATCGGCTCGAAGTTCCTGCATGCCGGCCCCGGCTATGGCGGCTCGTGTTTCCCGAAGGACACGCTCGCCCTCGTCAAGACCGCGCAGGACCATGACAGCCCGGTCCGCCTGATCGAGACGACGGTTGCCATCAACGACCAGCGCAAGCGCGCCATGGCGCGCAAGGTGGTGGCGGCGGTTGGCGGCGACCTGCGCGGCAAGACGATTGCCGTGCTCGGCCTCACCTTCAAGCCGAACACCGACGACATGCGCGAGGCCCCGTCGATCTCGATCATCCAGGCCTTGCTGGATGGCGGCGCCAGCGTGCGCGGCTATGACCCGGAAGGCATGGAAGCGGCAAAGGACCTGCTCGACACCGTCACCTACACCAAGGACGCCTATGACTGCGCCACCGGCGCGGACGCCCTCGTCATCGTCACCGAATGGGACGCCTTCCGCGCCCTCGACTTCCCGCGCCTCAAGACCGTGATGAAAGCCCCGGTCCTCGTCGACCTGCGCAATGTCTACAAGGCCGGTGATGTCACCCGGCATGGGTTTGTTTATTCGAGCGTGGGACGCGGACTTGCAGGTTGAGCTTGACGGGACCTCACGCTCCGCGTTCTTTGCATCTTCAAACAGAATCCGGCCATCGCGCATTTCCGAGGTTTCATGATCACTCCCCTTCTCCTGGTTGGCGGTTCCGGGACCCGCCTTTGGCCTTTGTCGCGCAAGAGCTTTCCCAAGCAGTTTGCGCCGCTGATCGGTGAGGAAAGCCTGTTCCAGGGCTCGGCGAAGCGGCTGTCGGCGGAGGGCTTTGCCGCCCCCGTCGTCATCACCGGCTCCGACTATCGCTTCATCGTCACCGAGCAGCTGGCCGCCGTGGGCATTGATCCGGGCGCGATCCTGATCGAGCCGGAAGCGCGCAACACCGCGCCCGCCGTGCTGGCCGCCGCACTCCACATCGCCAGGACCGATCCCGATGGCCTGATGCTCGTGGCCCCGTCCGACCATGTTGTGCCGAACCCGGCCGCCTTCCGCGCCGCCGTTGCGGCCGGTGTGCCGGCGGCCGAAAGCGGCCAGATCGTCACCTTCGGCATCCGCCCGACCCATGCCGAGACCGGCTATGGCTGGCTGGAGTTGTCCGCAACAGCTGCCGAAGGCGAGCCGGTGGCGCTGAAACGCTTCGTCGAGAAGCCGACCCGCGACAAGGCCGAGGCGATGCTCTCCGCCGGGTCTTACTTGTGGAACGCCGGCATCTTCCTGTTCAAGGTCTCGACTATTCTGGACGCCTTCAAGGCGCTGGCGCCGGACCTCATGGAGCCCGTCACCCGCGCGGTCGAGGACGCCAAGTGCGACCTCGGCTTCCTGCGGCTGGATCCCGCCGCCTTTGCCCGCGCGCCGTCCATCTCCATCGACTATGCCGTGATGGAGCGCGCGACCAATCTCACCGCCGTGCCCTTCGGTGCCGGCTGGTCGGATCTGGGCGGCTGGGACATGGTGGCCAAGGAAATGGGCCCGGATGACCGCGGCAACAGCCTCGGCGGCGAGGCCACGGTCATTGATTGCGACGGCACGCTCTTGCGCTCCGACAGCGACGGGCTGCAGCTCGTCGGCATTGGCCTCAAGGATGTCATCGCCGTGGCGATGAATGACGCGGTGCTGGTGGCCGACAAGTCCCGCGCCCAGGACGTGAAGCTCGCCGTCGAGGCGCTGAAAAAGAAGGGCGCCCGCCAGGCCGAGACCTTCCCGCGCGATCACCGCCCGTGGGGCTGGTTCGAGACGCTGGCCCTGTCCGACCGGTTCCAGGTCAAGCGCATCGTCGTGCATCCCGGCGCTGCCCTGTCGCTGCAGAGCCACGTGCACCGTTCCGAACACTGGATCGTCGTCTCGGGCACCGCACGCGTCACCGTCAACGACGAGGTCAAGTTGCTCACGGAAAACCAGTCGGTCTACATCCCCCTCGGCGCCATCCACCGGATGGAAAACCCGGGCAAGGTACCGATGGTGCTGATCGAGGTGCAGACCGGGGCGTATCTGGGCGAAGACGACATCATCCGCTACGAGGACATCTATTCCCGCGGCCAGGGCGCCAAGGGGTAAGCGCAGCTTTCGGGAATGATTGGACAGAAGGCCGGACAACACGTCCGGCCTTTGTGTTTTTGGAGAGGCTTTCCCCTTCGTCGCTCCTGCGCAGGCAGGAGCCTAGTAAACGGGGCGCGCATTGGCTGTTGCCGCGCTGGAAAACACGACATGGACCAGTGGTTACTTGGCTCCTGCCTACGCAGGAGCGACGAGATCAAGGGACATCACCCGCCTCAGAACGGATCCGCCGCCACCGCAGCCTTGGCCTCCTTGTACTCCGCAATCAGCCGGGCGCAGAGTTCGCCGGCGGGCAGAACCTCGGAGATCCCGCCAACGCCATGGCCGGCGGACCACACGGTCTTCCACGCCTTGGCCTCGCCCTCCAGATCCATCTTGCCATGGGCCGTGAGATTATCCGGGTCGAGCCCGGCAGCGATGATCGAGGGCTTGAGGAAGTTGGCGTTCACGCCGCTGATCGCCGGCGTATAGAGAATATCGCGGGCGCTGGCACCGAGGATCATCTCCTTGTAGGCCGGCTCGATCTGCGCCTCGTGTGTCGCCAGAAACCGCGTGCCCATGTAGCCCATGTCGGCCCCCATGGCGCGGGCGGCGAGAATATCGGCGCCGGTGTTCATGGCGCCGGCCAGCACCAGCGTGCCGGACCAGACCTTGCGGATCTCGCTGACGAGCGCGAAGGGGCTGAAGGAGCCGGCATGGCCCCCGGCCCCGGCCGCAACTGCAATGATGCCGTCGACGCCCGCTTCCGCCGCCTTTTCCGCGTGGCGCGCGTTGATCACGTCGTGGAACACCAGCCCGCCATAGGAATGCACCGCATCGACCACGTCCTTCACCGCGCCGAGCGAGGTGATGACCAGCGGCACCTTCTTCGCCACAGTCATCATCACATCAGCCTCGATGCGGGCGTTGGAGCGGTGCACGATCAGATTGACGCCGAACGGTGCGGCATCGCCAGTTTCCGCCAGCCGGCCGGCAATCTCGTCCAGCCAGTCGCCATAACCTTGCGTCGTGCGCTGGTTCAGCGCCGGAAACGTGCCCACGAGCCCAGCTCTGGCTGTCTCGACCACCAGATCCGGCCCGGAGGCCAGAAACATCGGCGAGGCAATCGCCGGCAACTTGAGGCCTTTGGTCAGCGCGGCGGCAATGGGCATGTCGGGTCTCCTCCGGGAGTGGATCACATCGCCCCGGACCCTGCCCCGACATTCCGTTAACGTCAAGGGCAGATCGTGCGGCTTTCTCACCCCTCTCTCTCCCGCTCCGCCGCCACCACTCACTCCCTCGTCGCTCCTGCGAAGGCAGGAGCGACGAAGCGAAAGCACCCGCACCACTACTCTCTCCCCGCCCTCTTTCCCCGCACCCTCTCCGCGCCCTCTCTCCGCGCTTCTTTCTCATTGCTGTCCCGGCCTTAGGCCGGGACCTGTTCGGGAATCTGTGACAAACCAAACTGCCGGACCAGATACCGCGCGACCCTGACAGGTCCCGGCCCAAGGCCGGGACGGCGCGAGAGGAACGACCTAGAGAAGCGGCACTGGAGAAGCAGCACTGGGGGTACAAACTGTGGGAGCAGCACTGCGGGAAGCGGCCAAAGGAGAGCGGCGGAAAGCAAGCGGCGCGGCATCGGCAGCACAGCCCCCCACACACCTCGTCGCTCCTGCGCAGGCAGGAGCCCAGTAAACGGGGCGCTTGATGCTGCAGGGAACGCCTCAGAAACACATCGTCATGCGGGGTTACTGGGTCATCCGGGGTGACTAGGCTCCTGCCTGCACAAAAGCGACGAAGCGACGAAGCGAAAGGGTCTCCCCCAAACCCCAATCCCCGTGACAAATCCGCCACAGCCCCCACCAAACCAATACCCCCGCCAGCCCCGGACCTATTGAACGCCGCACGGGCGACGCTGCGGCACCTCACCTGCCTGCGGTTGCAGGCGCCAATCCCCGCCAATCCGCCGCTTGCACCTGTAGTGAATTTACTATACACCAAACCCAAGCGGAAGAATCACGGACTTGCAGCGCTTCTGTTGCTGGTCTAAGGATGACACCGCGCCCGGGGGGAGTCGCATGTTTCATGTCCCTCCGGCCTCGACGTGGCCAGCAGGCGTATTTCCCTGCCGGTCCGTGATATCACGAGAGAGGACTTGAGATATGGCTACCGCCGATACCATCAAGCAGTACTTTGTAAACATCCTGCAGCGCGACCCGTCCGCCGCTGAATCCGCCCAGTGGACCGCACTCGTCGACTCCAGCGCCCTGACGCTGACCCAGGCCCGCGACGCCATCGCCGCCAGCGGCGAAGCCAAGGTCTATGTGGACCAGATCATCCGCATCTATCAGGCTGCCTTCGGCCGCGTGCCGGACGTGACCGGTATCGATGGCTGGGTTGACCAACTGCGCGCTGACGCAACTGCCCTCTCCAAGGTTGCTGCCGGCTTCGTCAACTCGACCGAGTGGATGAACCGTTACGGCGACAACACCGTTAACGACGCCGTCCTGCAGGGTCTGTACCAGAACGTTCTGGGCCGCACCGGCTCGGCCGAAGAAATCAAGGCCTGGAAGGACACCGGTCAGTCCATGACCCAGATCCTGATCGGCTTCTCCAATTCGGCCGAATTCCAGGCAAACTCTGACGCAGCCGTGTCCGCTCTGAAGCGCGCTGCTGGTGACGTCACCACTGCGAACCTGGCGTCCGTGTACAACGGCACCAGCCCGCTCGCCGTTGACTTCGGTGGCACCACCTACACCCTGACCACCGGCATCGACACGCTCGTCGGCGGCAACGGCACTGACAAGTTCAACGGCGTTGCCGATGGCGCAGCCACCAACACCTTCGGCGCTCTCGACAGCATCGACGGCGGCGCAGGCAATGACACCATCACCCTGACCAACACTGCCGGCACGATGACGCTGACCACTGGCGCCACCGTCAAGAACGTCGAGAACCTCGTCCTGCGCTCCGGCCAGAACGCCGTGACCGCTGACGTTCAGGCTTGGTCTGGTCTGCAGAACGTTACCGTCGAGCAGGTCGGCACGCTGGCCGCTGTCGACGTTGACACCAAGAGCAACGTCAAGTCCGTGACCGTTACCGGTGGCACCACCGTTGCAATCGATGACAACGGCGCTGCTGGCACCGACACGCTCACCACCGTGTCGCTGAACGGCAACACCGGTGCAGCCACGATCGCTTCGGACGCCCTGAACAAGCTGACCGTTGCCAACACCAACCAGAACGTCACGATCACGGCTGCTGCCGCGACCCGCGCTCTGGACCTGACGCTGAACAACGTCACCGGCGGCACCATCGCCGACGCGACCGCGACTTCGGTCAAGGTCACCGGCACCGGCGCAGCCTCGACCGGCGGCACCCTGACCGTTGGCGCAGCCACCAAGGTGGACTTCACCGGTGACAAGGCGATCTCGCTGACCCTCGGTGGCGCTGCTGGTTTCGCGATCACCAGCACCAACACCGCTGGCACGACCATCGTCAACGCTCTGGCAACTGACGTTCAGTTCACCGGCGGCGCTGGCAAGGATGCGATCACGATCGGTGCAACCACCAAGGCGATCACCATGGGTGGCGGCGACGACACCGTGACGATCAACGTTGCAGCTCTCGGCGCTGGCGGCTCGGTTACGGCTGGCGACGGCAACGACACTGTTGTTCTCGCAGCTGCTGACGCTTACACGGCTTCCGGCGCGACCACCTTCGCTGGTGTCGTCAAGGGCTTTGAAGTGCTGCAGGTCGGCGCCACTGCCGGTGCTGGCACCATCAACCTCGCCAACCTGAACAATGCTGGCAACAACGCCATCACCAAGGTTGTCGCAGGCGGTGCTATCGGTCATGCCGTGACCATCTCTGGTCTGGCTTCGGGCAACACGGTTGAGTTCAAGGCGGGCAACACCGCTGCGACCACCGCGACCGTGACCAATGCTGCAGTCGGCACCACCGACGTGCTGAACATCGGCATCACCAACGTTGCTGGTATCAACGTCAACACGATCAACGCAGCTGACGTCGAGACCGTCAACTTCCTGACCGACGACAGCGCGACCGTTGCAACTGGCATCCAGCACATCGCCACCCTGGTGGATACTGCTGCCACGACCATCACGGTTACCGGTGACGCCGGTCTGGCCCTGACCTTCGCTGGTACGGCCCTGACCTCGTTCGACGCTTCGGGCGTGACCAAGGGTGCTGTGTCCTTCACTACTGCCGCTCTGACCACCGCTGCCACCCTCAAGGGCGGTGCTGGCGATGACACCATCAACGCTTCCGCAGCCACCAAGGCTGTGACCATCGAAGGTGGCGCTGGTAACGACGCCATCACCGGTTCGTCCACGGTCGGCTCGACCCTGAACGGCGGTGACGGCAACGACACCATCACCGGTGGCTCTGGTGCTGACACCATCAACGGCGGTGCCGGCAACGACACCATCAACTCTGGTGCTGGCCTCGACATCATCGACGTCGGCGCAGGCGACAACACCTTCATCCTGAGCGCGAACGCCAACGGCAACACCTATGCCTCGCTGACCGGCATGGACAAGGGCGACAAGATCGACTTCCTGGCTGGTGGCGGTGTCAACACCTTCACCTCTGCGAAGATCGCTCTTGCCGACACCGCTGCCTTCGCTGACTACCTCGAAGCAGCTGCTGCTGGCGGCGCTGACCGCGTCGTCTGGTTCCAGTACTCCGGCAACACCTACCTGGTTCAGGACGTCTCGGCTGCGGCGACCTTCACCAACGGTGCTGACCAGGTTGTCAAGCTCGTCGGTCTGGTGGACCTGTCCACCGCGACCATCGACGGCGCTGTCACCAACGTCCTGACCCTCGGCTAATTCTCTTCGGAGACAGGCCCCTCCTCCGGGAGGGGCCCCAAGCGAGACGAAACAAGACCCCCGGCGTTCACGCGCCGGGGGTTTTCTTTTGCGCCCAGCCGTCCCTGCCCCAATGCTCGCTCCCCATCCTCGCTCCCCCTGGCCGGGGCTTCCGGCCCACCAGCAGCTCGCCAGGGATCGGGACACGCCCGGCCAGGACGCTCCCCCGGGAAAAGCACCTGCCGCGTTCTCCCCTCGCCCCGGCGTTTCCGCTCCGGGGGCTCCCTGGGATTGCATGCCGCTGGCTGCTCGAGGAATTAAATCTGGTGCTAAGAATTTAATCTGATACTCAGGTAAATTATCCCGTGTTCGGTCGATCATTCCTCTCATGCACAGCCATTTCCAGTAATTTATCCTGCCATAGGATTATTAGCCTGTATCCCGCCGCACACGGCTCGGCGCGGCCCGGGCGCCCAGGGGACACGAGAAGGGCTCCGGCAAGGACAGCGGCAAAGACAGCAGCAAGCACCGGGGTTACTGGACCCCCGCATTCGCGGGGATGACGGCACAAGACTGTGGCGCGGCCCGTCAGGCGGCCACGGTCTCGCGCGCGCCACCCTTTTGCCCCCGCGCCGTCTCGGCCTTGTGCCGGGACCTGTTCTGGACGCAGCGCGCGTGCATCCATAAGCCACCGAAAGAGAGTGCGTGCGACCCTGACAGGTCCCGGCACAAGGCCGGGACGGCGCAAAGAAATACTTCCCCCTCTTTTTGCTGTCGCATACTGTCTGCCCCCAGATGCGGTTGCCCTGCCCCTCAAGAAGGAAATTGCCCCCCATCCCGCCCTTGCGTCACATCCCAAACCCTGCTTGGATACCGCCGGTAACGGCAGCGAGAAATTTCACATGTCCTTGACTGGCAATGCGGATTGGACGGCGGGCTATGTCGCCGACATCAATTATACCCATGGCTATTATCCCGAACTGAACCCGCTCCGGGCGCGGCTGGCGTTGCTCAATGCCGGCATTGCCGCACCGGAGATTGCCACCGCCTGCGAGCTGGGCTTCGGACAAGGCGTCAGCATTGCCGTCCATGCCGCCGCCAGCGAGACCCACTGGTCGGGCACCGATTTCAACCCGGCCCAGGCCGGTCACGCGCAGAGCCTCGCCCGCGCCGCCGACGTCAGCGCCGATCTCAGTGACGCAGCCTTTGCCGCGTTCTGCGCCAGGGCCGACCTGCCGGATTTCGACTACATCGGCCTGCATGGCATCTGGACCTGGATTTCCGACGAAAACCGCGCCGTGATCACCGACTTCATCGCCCGCAAGCTGAAGGTCGGCGGCATCGTCTATGTCAGCTACAACACCCTGCCCGGCTGGGCCTCCGGCGCGCCGCTGCGCCACCTGATGACGGAAATCGGCGCGGCCATGACCTCGCCCGCCGGCGGCAGCACCGCCCGTGTCGAAGGCGCGCTTGGCCTTGTCGACAAGGTCCTGGCCAGCAACCCGGCCTATTTGCGCGCCAATCCGGGCGTCAAGGAGCGCTTCGACCGGCTGAAGACCCAGAACCGCTCCTATCTGGCGCATGAATATTTCAACCGCGACTGGCAGCCGATGTATGTCGCCGACATGGCGCGCTGGCTGACCCCGGCCAAGCTGAGTTTCGCCGCCTCCTGCCATCTGCTCGACGCCATCCCGGCGATCAACCTGACGCCTGAACAGCAGGCGCTGATGGCCGAGATGCCCGATCCCATGCTGCGCGAGACCTTGCGCGACTATTGCGTCAACCAGCAGTTCCGCCGCGATCTCTGGGTCAAGGGCCCGCGCCGCCTGTCGCCGCTCGACCAGACCGAGGCCCTGCGCGCCCTGCGCCTGGTGCTGGTCGTGCCACGCGGCAGCGTCAAGATGACAGCCCAGGGCGGGCTCGGCGAAGCCAATCTGTCCGAGACAGTCTATCCGCCGATCCTCGACTTGCTGTCCGACCACCGGCCGCGCAGCCTTGCCGACATCGAGGCCGCGGTCAGGGGCACCGGGATCAACCTAGCCCAGGTAGTCCAGGCCGCCGTCATCCTCACCGGCTCCAGCACCACGGCCCTCGCCCAGGAGCCCGGCGTGGTCGCCAAGGTGAAGAGACGCACCGACCGCCTCAACGCCCATCTGATGCAGCGCTCCCGAGGCGCCGGCGACATCGCCTATCTCGCCTCGCCCGTCACCGGCGGCGCGGTCCCCGTCACCCGCTTCCAGCAGCTCTTCGTGGCCGCCCTGAAATCCGGCCGCAAGACGCCGGCCGACTGGACCGATCTCACCCTGCAGATCCTCACCGCCCAGGGCCAGAAACTGGTCAAGGACGGCAAGACCCTGGAGACGGAGGCCGAGAACCGCGCCGAGCTGCTCGCCCAGGCCGAAGACTTCGCCACAACGCTTCTTCCCGTCCTGCGCGGCCTCGAGGTGATCTGAGGGGCCGGAACACATATGCGACGGGACGGGAGGCCGGTCCCGTCGCAGAAACAAGGCCTTGCGATGGTGGCGACCGGGCAGATGACACTGCCCCAGGTGCGCGATGCGATAGCTTCGAGCCCTGAAGCCGCGACCTATGTCGACCAGATCATCCGCATCTACCAGGCCGCCTTCGGCCGCGCGCCGGATCCGGTCGGTCTCAACGGCTGGACCAACCTGCTGCGCGAGGACCCGACGGCGCTGTCCAAGGTCGCGCTCGGCTTCGTCAACTCGACCGAGTGGATGAACCGCCACGGTAACAACAGCGTCAGCGATGCGGTGCTGCAGTCGCTGTACCAGAACGTGCTCGGCCGCGTGCCCTCGCAGGCCGAAATCGACGCCTGGAAGGCGACCGACCAGCCGATGACGCAGATCCTGGTCGGCTTCTCCAATTCGGCCGAATTCCAGAGGACCTCGGCTCCGCGCGTGACTGAAATCAAGCAGCTTGTTGCCGACACGCCGCTTCCGCCCGCGCCGGTGGAGACGCCGAAGACGCCGGAGCCAGTGCAGAAGCCTCTCACTTTCACGCTGACGACCGGGCCGGACACCTATGTGGGCGATGACCGGGACAACATGATCGACGGCATCGCCGATGGCAGCGTCAACCAGACCTTCACCGGTGTCGACAGCATCGACGGCGGCGCGGGCAATGACACGCTGAAGCTGGTCAACACCTCAGGCACGATGACCCTGGCGACAGCGGCGGTGGTCAAGGACGTCGAGACCGTCGAGCTGCAATCGGGCAAAAACGCGGTGACGGCCGACATGCGCAACTGGTCCGGTCTGCAGACGGCCAAGATCACCCAGACTGGCACTATGGCAGGGATCGCCGTCGACACCGGCGGCAATGTCACCGCCCTCACCGTCTCGGGCGGCACGACGGTCTCGATCATCGAACGCGCCACGGCCGGGAATGACAAGCTGAGCTCCGTCAGTCTGGATGGCTATACTTCGAACTCGACCATCCAGTCCGACGCGCTGACGAGCCTGTCCCTGGCAAACTCGAACCGGAGTGTCACCATCACCGCGGCGGTTGGCTCCCGGACGCTTGATCTGACGCTCAACAACCTGACCGGCGGTGCGATCACCGACAGCAACGCGACGGCGGTGACACTCGCGACGACCGGAAACAGTTCCAAGGGCTTCACGCTGACCACGGCCAAAGCCACCTCGCTGACGATCAGCGGCGATCATTCAGTCAGCCTGTCTGGCCTTTCGCTCGCGAGCAACGCGACCATCACCACGACCAACACCGCAGGCGTCACGATTGCGGCAACGCTGGCGTCAGGCGTAGGCTTCACTGGCAGCGACGCCAACGAGTCGATCATTGCCAGCGTGACGACCCGCACCCTCACGCTCGGCAAGGGGGATGACACGTTTGAAGCCTCGGGTGCCGGAATTGGCGTTGGCGGCTCGGTCGATGCTGGCGAGGGCACGGACACACTCGTCCTGCGCGCACAGACCGCACAGAGCGTGTCCGCGACGACGGCTTTCGCTGGCCAAGCCAAGAATTTCGAGGTTCTGCTCCTCAATGCTAGCTTTGGCACAGGAATCACCGTCAACATTGCGAACCTGAACAGCGGCGGGGCGAACACGATCACCAAGGTCGTCGCTTCAACGTCAGTCCTCTCGAATGCCTTCACGGTAAACGGCCTGACATCGGGGGGAACGGTCGAGTTCCGGGGCGCGAACGACGCCCCGACAAATATCAACATCGTCGACGCTGCCACTGGATCCGCCGATGTCCTCAGCATCGGCATTGCCAACACTACTGCCCGCAATGCCAACACGGTGAATGTGGCGAATGTCGAGACGATCAACTTCCTGACCGACGACACAGCCGCCACGCCGACCGGCCTCCAGCACACCGCCACCCTGTCGGCGGCGGCCGCGAGCAAGGTCACGGTGAGCGGCGATGCCGGTCTGGCTCTCACCTTCACCGGCACGGCGCTGACCTCGTTCGATGGCTCCGGCGTGACCCTTGGCACCGTCACTTGGACGACCGGAGCCCTGGCGAACGCAGCCACGATCACGGGCGGCGCCGGCAATGATACACTCAATGCGTCGGCGGCCACAAAAGCCGTGACGATCGAGGGCGGCAACAGAAATGACACGCTGACCGGCTCGGCACATGCCGACACGCTGTCAGGGGGCGCTGGCAACGACACAATCACCCCCGGTCTCGGTGCCGACACCATCGACGTCGGCACGGGCAACGATACGGTCATCCTGACGGGCACAAACACGAACGGCACGATCTTCGCCTCGATCACCGGCATGAACGCAGGGGACAAGATCCAGTTCATATCCGGAACGGCGTCCTTCCAGTCGGCGGCGATCACGGCAGGCGGCGCGCCCAGCTATGCGGCCCTGCTCGATGCGGCCACCAATGGGGCAGCCAACCGTGTGACCTGGTTCCAGTTCGGCGGCGACACCTATCTCGTCCAGGACCGCAGCGCCAACACCACGTTTGCCAACGGCACCGATGTCGTCGTCAAGCTGGTCGGCACCTATGACCTCAGCACGGCAATCATCAGCGGAACATCCTGACGCTCGGATAGGGACGCAGCACCGGCCCCACGGCTCACGACGCCGCCGCCGCCGCAGGGCCCCGGCCGTTTGAATTCCAATGCAATTTCGGGTGGACCTTGGGCCTGCAATGACTAAAGTGGCGGCAGTTTTCGCGTCAGGATCCTCCGCCATGCCCACGTTTCATGTCATTTCCCGCGATCGCCACGGCGCCAAGGCCTGGGTCCGCCGCCAGGGTTTCGACTTCGCCGCAGCTGATTCGGTCCAGCCCCTCGTCGGGGCGGAGTTGCCCAAGGCTGTGCTGCACTACCCGATTGCGCTGCTGCCCGAAGGGGACGCCTTCGGCCTTTACGCCCTCACCGGCCTGGAGCCGGGCCGCAACCTGTTCCTGACCCGCGATGGCCGCTGGATCGTGCCCTACACGCCCGCCGCCATCCGCGCATACCCGTTCCGTCTTGCCACCCTGGAGGATGCCCGCCAGGTGCTGTGCTTCGACGAAGACAGCGGCCAACTCGTCGATGCGGACAGCAACCCCGCCGCCCTGCCCTTCTTCGGCGAGGACAACGGACCACATCCGGAAGTGGCGCGCATCCTGGAATTCCTGATGGAGACGGACCGCAGCCAGCAGCGCACCCGCCGCGCCGTTGCCGCGCTCCAGGCCAAGGGCGTGATTGCCCTGTGGGAAGCCGTGGTGGAAACGAAGGAGAAGGGGCGCCAGTCGGTCAGCGGGCTTTACCGCATTGACGAGGCCGCGCTCAACGCGTTGCCAGCGGCCGATTTCGAGGAGCTGCGCCAGGCCGGCGCATTGGTGATCGCCTATACGCAGATGCTGTCGATGCAGCATCTCGCCAATCTCGGCCAGCTTGCCGATGCCCACCGCGAGGCCGACGAGCGCCTGGCGGCCGCACTGCCGAAGATCGAGATGGACACCAGCGACAGCGACAGCATCGATTGGAGCCGCTTCGGCATTTGAGGACAGGCTCATCGCCAGACTGCCTGTTCCCCCTTCAACCGCCGGATCTGGACACACCTGACGCCCATGGCTCCGCTTTCTCTCATCCGCCTTACGACCGAGTACAGCATCGAGGAAGATCGTCTATGCCTGCGCGGCGAGGACGAGACCGGCCGCAAGATCGTCATCTGGCTCACCGCCCGCATGCTCCGCGTGCTGACGCCGCGTCTGACCGCCTGGCTGGAGCGCCAGACCGCCAACCAGCCGCTCGCCGATGTGCGCCAGACCATGGCCCAGGAGGCCGCCGTCGCCGGCCATGCGGCGCAACCGCCCGTCACGGCCGCCCTTGACGGCAACGCCTTTCTTGCCCGCAGCATCGACATCGTCACCGCAGATGATGCGATGCGGCTGGTGTTCAAGGCTGACGATGGCGCCGCCGAGACGACAGAAACGACACGCGCCGCCGAAATCCCGTTCCTCGCCGCGGAACTGCGCCAGTGGCTCGCCATCGTCATGGCTGCGAGTGACACCGCCGGCTGGCCAGCGGATATCTGGCCCGACTGGATGCGCGAGGCCCGTCGCCCGGCGCAGGCCGCCCCGCGCCTCAACCTGCACTGAGAACCTGGCCACCACGCCTGAAGACTACCCCATGACATCGCCGGTCAGCCTGACTATAACGGCAAGGCCCGGCGAACGGGTGCACCACCAGCAACGGGAAATCCAATCGATCATGCGCAGCACGGCAAGACTGCCCGGACGGGTGCTGGTGACCGGCGCTGGCGGCTTTGCTGCA
The DNA here is from genome assembly GCF_051860505.1 of Pannonibacter sp. NCBI lineage: Bacteria > Pseudomonadati > Pseudomonadota > Alphaproteobacteria > Hyphomicrobiales > Stappiaceae > Pannonibacter > Pannonibacter sp. The sequence continues at coordinate 13,852 of NZ_JBHYDX010000039.1, forward strand.
CGCCCGCTGCTGGCGCGGCTGGCTGAAGTGGTGGATCCCGATGCGGGTCATGTCGCGCTGTTCGGCCCCTCTGGCGCCGATGCCCCGGCCGCGTTGCCCGCCTGTTTCCGCCCGGAAGCCTGCGATCTGGTCGGGCCAGGGGCCATCGACGCGATTGTCGGCTCCGCCAGGCCGGATATCATCCTGCACCTGGCCGCCCAGTCTTCCGTCAGCGCGTCATTGACCGGCGGCGCGGCGCGAACCTGGGACGTCAATCTCTTCGGCACGCGCCAGCTCGCCGAGGCTGTCACCCGCCATGTGCCCGCCGCCACCCTTCTGTTTGCCAGCACGGTCGAGGTCTATGGCCTCGCCTTCCGCTCCGGCCGCCTCGACGAGACAGCGGCCACCGCGCCGCAGAACCCCTATGCCCGGTCCAAGCGGGCGGCCGAGGACCTGCTGCTCGACACCCTGCCGGCCAGCACCCGCCTTATCATCACGCGCATGACCAATCACAGCGGACCGGGTCAGGCGGCGCAGTTCGTGCTGCCGTCCTTTGCCCGCCAGATCGCGCAGATCGAGGCGGGCCTGGCCGAGCCTGTCCTTCATGTCGGCAATCTCGATGCGGAGCGGGATTTCCTGCATGTGGAGGATGTGATCGAGGCCGAGCTGGCGCTGTTGATGGCGGCCCCCGGTCTTGCCCACCGCACCTACAACATCGCCAGCGGCGCGCCCCTGCCGATCCGCACACTGCTGGACCGGATGCTGGCACAGGCAAGAACCCAGATCGAGATCCGGATCGATCCTGCGCGCCTGCGCCCCTCCGACATTCCCCGCGTTGACGTCGACCCCGGTCGCCTGATGGCGGAAACCGGCTGGCGTCCCGCCGTTTCGCTTGACCAGCTGGTCACCGATATTCTTGCCGACCAGCGCCGCCAGACAGGAAGCCAGACCGGCTCCAGCACAGGACACTGACATGGACATGGCCACGGAGACCGGCAGCAAGGGCCGGATCCTTTTCGACACCTACAACATCGTCCTGCCGAAGGGCACCGGCGTTGCCACCTATGCCCGCGCCCTGATCCGCACGGCCACCCAGATCGGTTACCAGAGCGAACTGATCTATGACTACCAGGGTGACATCCCGAAGAACCTTGAACTCGCCAAGGCAATCCTGTTCGAGGACAAGGAAAAGCGCCTGACGAAGCTCGACCACGTCCGCAACATGGTCGAAGCCTGGTCAAACCCCTGGAAGTCGGCCAAGGCAATCAAGCTGCCCGATGCCAGCTTCCTGTTCGAGGAACCGATCCGCGCCCGGATGATGGACACGGACCACCGCTATATCGCGCGCAATCTCTACTCGATCGCCGGCCGCTTCTTCTCGGCCCATCGCAGGCTTTATCCGATTGCCTTCGATCACAAGCCGGATGCGGCTCACTTCACGTTCCAGTTGCCAGTGCGGGTCAAGGGCGCTGCCAATCTCTACACGCTGCATGATCTGGTGCCGCTGATCATGCCTTATGCGACGCAGGAGAACCGCAAGAACTCCTACGCCATGCTGAAGGAGATCGCCCGCACAGCTGACCATATCGTCACCGTATCGGAGCATTCGCGCCAGGACATCATCAACGTTCTCGGCGTGCCGGAGAACCGGGTCACCAACACCTACCAGGCCATTGACCTGCCAAGGAGTGCCATCGACAAGCCGCGCGCCAATGTGGAGGATGAAGTCACCGGCATTTTCAACCTGGATCCGGACGGCTACTACCTGTTCTTTGGGGCAATCGAGCCCAAGAAAAATGTCCGCCGCCTGATCGAGGCTTATCTGTCGTCGCGCGTGCGCCGTCCGCTTGTCATTGTCTCGTCTGGCGGCTGGCTTAACAAGGTCGAGTTGCAGATGATTGCCGAAAACCCGCGCCGCGCCGACAACTCCGGCATCATGCATGTCGGCTATCTGCCTTACGAGTTCCTGGTCAGCCTGATCAAGGGCGCCCGCGCGGTTACATTCCCCTCACTCTACGAGGGCTTCGGCCTGCCGGTGCTGGAAGCTATGGCGCTTGGCACCCCGGTGCTGACATCGAACACCTCCTCGCTCAGCGAAGTCGCCGGCGATGCGGCAGTCACGGTCGATCCGATCAGCGTCGAAAGCATCCGCGACGGCCTGCGCAAGCTCGATGCCGATGATGACCTGCGCGCCGAATTGCGGGTCCGCGGTCTCGCCCAGGCTCAGAAGTTCTCGGCCGACGCCTACCGCGATCGCCTCGCCAGCCTTTACGCCAAGGTTCTGTAGCGCCGCCAAGGCCCGGTCGAACCAAAAAAGCCCGGACCTTTTGGGTCCGGGCTCAGACTGCTGACAAACCCTCTATCGTCATCCTGGGCGCAGCGAAGCGGAGACCCGGGACCGGAGAGCCAAGGTCTCTCCTAGGGTAACTCATTGAAAAATAGCGACCGCGGCTCTCAGGTCCCGGCTCGGCGCTTCGCTTGGCCGGGATGACTTCGGTGAGGTCGAGGTTTGTCATCAAGCTCCCCCGGACCTTTTGGGTCCGGGCTTTTTCATGTCCAGGGCCGAAGCCGGTTATTCCTCGCGCATGCTGTTGCGCACCGCGTCCCGCAACGGCGAGATGAGATACTCCGCCATCGTCCGTTCGCCAGTCGGCAGGATCACTTCGGCCGGCATGCCCGGAGCCAGCTTTGTCAGCATCTCCTCCGGAATAGTCGATTCCGGGACGGTGATCCGCGCAAGGTAATACGGCTCGGCGTTGGTGCCGCGACGTTCGATGATATCAGGCGAGATATACTCGACCTCTCCGAACAGGGTCGGCAGATAGCGGTTGGCGAATGCCGAAATCCGCACTTCGGCCTGCAGGCCGGGATGGATGGAATCGATATCCAAGGGCCGGACCTGTGCATTGATGACAATGCGGTCATCAATTGGCACCAGTTCCATCAGCGGATCACCCGGACGAATCACACCGCCGATCGTGTTTACGGCAAGGTTCTGCACGACACCGTCGACTTCCGATCGGATCTCGGTCCGCTCCAGGATATCGGCGGCAACGACGTTGCGCTCTTCCAGATCGGTGATCTGCTGCCGTGCTTCTTTCAGTTCGGTTGCCGCGCGCTCGGAAAAACTCTGGCGAATGCGAACAACTTCCAGTTCCGTTTCACCAACGCCTTCGTTCACGCGGGCAATTTCCGTGATCAGGCGGCCATAGGACCCTTCCAACTGGGCGGCTTCGCGCTGGAATGCCGACAGCCGGTTGGCGGAAACCACGCCCTTGCCCTCACCGTCCTTCAGCCGCGAAACTTCATCCTCAATCAGCTTCACTTCCCGCTTTGCGGAGTCGCGCTGCAGCTCAAGACCGCTCGCCTGCTGCCGCAGCTGTTCCATCTTCGACTTCAGGATGTTGATCTGGCTATCACGCACCGACACACGGTCCATGAACAGATTGCGCTGGCCTTGCAGCGCGAATTTCACGCGCGGATCATCGGAGGCAAGCAAGTCCTCGGGGAACGCAACATCCTCGGAATTGGTGCGCTCGGCCTGAAGCCGCGCTTCCTCGGCCCTTGCAATTTCCAGCCGGGTCCGGATCATCGAAACATTGGCCTGCGCCTGTACGGGGCTGAGCCGGACGAGGACCTGATCCTTCTTGACCCGGTCGCCATCCTTGACCAGGACCTCGCGGACGATGCCACCTTCCAGGTGCTGCACGACCTTGCGCGAGCTTTCCACCGAGAGAACGCCGTGGGCGATAATGGCGCTGTCCAGCGGCGCGGTCATTGCCCAGCCGCCGAAAACACCGAACGTCATCAGGATGGTGACATAGCCGGCAATCACAAACGGCCGGGTGCTGAATTTCTTGTCGTTCTTGTCGTCTGCCATGGAGTTTCCATTCCTTCCGCTCCGGCGCAAGCACGGCACCGTGGACGGGGAGCATTGCAGGCGGGACTCATGCCTCGCCTGCGCGGGTATCAGGCTGCGCCCTGGGCGCGCGGATCAACCATTTTCGGCTTCGCTGTCGGCGCCATCAGCTGCGCGGTCGGGCCGAAGGCCTGGACCTTGCCGTTGTTCAACACCAGGACCTTTTCCGACAGGGCCAGCAGATTGGCCTTGTGGCTGACGAAGATCACAGTCGACAGGCTCTCCTTCAGCGCGCGGATGGCCTGCATCAGCGCCTCTTCACCATCGGTGTCGAGGTTGGAGTTCGGCTCATCGAGCACGACGAACTTCGGCCGCCGGAACAGGGCCCGTGCAAGGCCGATGCGCTGGCGCTGGCCGCCGGACAGATGCCGTCCACCTTCGCCGATCTGCGTATCATAGCCATCCTTCAGGCCAAGGATCATGTCATGAACGCCAGCCAGCTTGGCGGCCTCGACCACTTCCTCGTCCATGTCCGGATTGAACCGGGCGATGTTCTCGGCAATCGACCCGGAGAACAGCTCGACGTCCTGCGGCAGGTAGCCGATATAGTCGGCGAGCTTTTCCGGATCCCAGTGCTGCAATTCGGCACCGTCGATGCGCACGGCGCCGGCAAGCGGCTGCCACACGCCGACAAGATGGCGAACGAGGCTCGACTTGCCCGCACCCGATGGTCCGATCACGGCCAGAACTTCCCCTGGCTCCAGGGCAAAGGTGATGCCGGTCAGCACCTGGTTGCGGCTGCCCGGAATGACCGAAACGAGACCCTCGACGGAGATCGCACCGGTCGGAGCAGGCAGGTCGGTCTTGTCATTCTCTTCCGGATACTGGTCGAACAGGCGCGTCAGGCGCGCATAGGCCGTGCGGGCGCCGACAACCTGTTTCCAGTGGCCAACCGCCATTTCAACCGGCTGCAGCGCACGGCCCATCATGATCGAGGCCGCGATCATGATGCCGGGCGACACCTGGCCTTCAAGCACCAGATAGGCACCCGCGCCAAGGATGAACACCTGCAGCACCATACGGACGAACTTGGAAGCCGTCATGATCACGCCGGCGCGGTCGCTGGCCTTGGCCTGCAGCACCAGCATATCGCGGTGGCGATCATTCCAGCGGTCGCGCAGCGCGCCTTCCATGCCGAGGGCACGGATGACTTCAGCGTTCTGCAGCGAGCTGCTGGCAAAATGGCTGGCCGTCTGCGAGGCAATGCCCGCGTCCCGCAGGGCGTTGTGGGTCAGGATTTCGTTGGCAAGGGCCAGCACGAAGATCATGACGGCGCCACCGGTGGCGACATAGCCGAGCAGCGGATCGAAGACGAAGCAGACAACAAGGAAAATCGGCACCCACGGCGCATCGAGCAGCGCCAGAAGGCCGTTGCCGGTCAGGAACTCGCGCAGCTTGTCGATATCGCCGAGGGCATACTGGGTGTTCTGCCCGGGATTGGCCAACGTGCCTTTCAGCACCCGGTTGAACAGCGGGCTCGCCAGAAGCTCGTCAAATTGCATCCCGGCGCGCACCAGCATGCGCGAGCGCACATATTCAAGGATGCCATAGACCACCAGCATGGCGCAGGCGATCAGCGTCAGCATGACCAGTGTCGTCTCGTTCCGGCTCTGCAGCACGCGGTCATAGACCTGCAACATGTAGAGCGGCCCGATGAACATCAGGAGATTGATGAAGAAACTGAATACGAAGGTGGTCCCGAGAATGGTCCGGAACTTCGCCAATGCGATCCCGAGGGGCGTCCGCTTCTTCATTATACCCTGTTCTTCCTCTCATGCATGCCGGGACAGACTTGTGCTGCCGGGCATGTCCCAGACCGGCCGCCTGCAGGACATCCGCGCATCTCGGCGGAATGAAAAACCCGGAACCGTTTTCAGTCCGGGGCAGATAGCGGCAAGTTGAGACAGTTTTATGTCCGCCCGGCAATAAACCGACGGATCACCACAATCCCAAACTTCCCTATACACCTGCAAGGCCTGAAGCGCAAAACGGCAAGCACAGGTAATCCGGAACTTCCGGGGTTGATTTCCAGCGCCTGTGTCCTTTTGAACTCAGGTCACACTGCGAAACTGCAGCACATAGGCCATCGCTTCGCTTTCACAGGTTCTGCTGCACCGGACTTCGGCAGCGAGGTCTTGAAGCAACACATCCTTGGCGCCAAGCAACACCTCTCCTGCTGCCGTCTCGACGACGATGGTGCCCGTGTGACAGATCACCGCAGTCACAGCGGACAAGGTCAGCGCCGTGTCTGCGACAGACACAGGCACCAGATCATGGACCAATCTCCCCCGCCGGGTCATGACATTGAGGTCAAGGACCGGACCGTTGACCAGATATCCCGTGCATGGTTCCCCGCCGTCAAACCGGCACGGTACCCCCGGTCCGTCGACCCTTATTTGCCTGCCGTCACCGAAGTCCAGTTCGATCCCCGCCCCCTGCATCAGCGCCAGGGTCCGGTCGATCCCGTCGAAGGCCGAGAAGGGGCCGTCCGCGGCCACCTCAGCCATCGAGAGACGCCAGTCGAAACTCTCGAACGTCGCCCCAGCGGGAAAGACGGTAATTTCATGGGTGACACCGCCGCCATTCTTCCAGGGCATGGCCTTGGCCTCGCCCCAACGGATAACCCTTATGCCTGGTGCGTCGCCGCTGGTCATGCTCCGCCTCAGAACATGATCTTCGGCAACGCCGTACCAATCGCCGGCATTGCCCAGATCAGCGCCATGGCGAGGATCTGCAAGAGGATGAAAGGCACCACCCCCTGATAGATCATGCCTGTGGTCACTTCTTTCGGCGCTGCCCCGCGCAGGTAGAACAGCGAGAAACCGAAGGGCGGGGTCAGGAACGAGCTCTGCAGGTTGATGGCAATCAGCACCGCCAACCACAGCGGATCATGCCCCATCAGGATCAGCGGCGGGATCAGCAGCGGCAGCAGGATGACGGCAATCTCGACGAAATCGAGGAAGAAGCCGAGGATGAAGATGAAGGCCATGGCAAAGATCAGCGCCCCGGTCGCCCCGCCCGGCATCGCCGCCAGGATTTCCGCCACCCGGTGCTCACCGCCAAGGCCGACGAAGACCAGCGAGAAGAACGAGGCCATCAGGATGGTGGCAAAGATCATGGAGGTGACCACCATGGTCTGGGTCAGCGCCGGGATCAGCGTCTTCACCTTGAGCGACTGGCGCAGCGACACCAGCACGGCGGCAAGGCCCGTCAGCGCAAGCCCGGCATAAAACACAGCCAGTGTGTATTCCAGGACACCGGCATCGGAGCGCTGCAGCCGCACCGGATAAAGGCCTGCAACCACCACCAGCACGAACAGCGACACCGTCCCGGCCAGCACCAGGCGTTTGGGTGCCCCCTGCTTGTACCCGGCCAGCAGGATCGCCCCGACTGACCCCACCGCCGCCGCCTCGTTTGGCGAGGCAACCCCGAACAGCACGGCTCCGAGGACGGCAACGATTAGCACCACGGCCGGCAGGATGGCGCCTGCGACTTCGCCGGCTGTCGGCCGCCGGTCCAGCGACTTCATCGCCGGCGCATCATTTGGCACCAGCCAGGCCCGAACCAGAACATAAAGGATATACAGCCCGACCAGCATCAGCCCCGGCACCAGGGCTGCAGCAAACATCTGCCCGACCGAAATCGTCTCGATCGAGAACTTGCCCTGCTTGTACTGCGCCTGCTGGAAGGCCGAGGACATCACGTCCGCCAGGATGATCAGCAACGTCGACGGCGGGATGATCTGGCCGAGCGTGCCGGAGGCACAGATGAGGCCGGACGACAGGCGCGGATTGTAGCCGTTGCGCAGCATCGCCGGCAGCGCGATCATGCCCATCGCCACCACCGTCGCCCCGACGATGCCGGTCGAGGCGGCAAGCAGCGCCCCCACCAGCACGACCGACACGCCGAGCCCGCCGCGCATGGTGCCGAACAGACGGCCCATGGTCTCAAGAAGGTCTTCCGCGATCCGGCTTTTCTCCAGGATCACGCCCATCAGCACGAACAGCGGAATGGCGGTCAGCACCGGATTGGTCAGAACGGCAAAGAACCGCTGCCCCAGCGCGCCCATGAGGCCAAGCGAGAAGTCGCCGCTGAAATAGCCGATGAGGGCAAACAGCGTTGCGACACCGGAAATGGTGAAGGCAACCGGATAGCCGAGCAGGATGAACCCGATCAGCGCGGCAAACATCAGGAGATCAAGCGGCATCACTTGGCGCCTTCTGAAACGCGGCCCGAAAGGCGCAGACAATCACGCAGAAACGCCGACAGGCCCTGCAGCAACAGCAAGACACAGAAGGCCGGGATCAGGCTCTTGAGGAGGAACGAAGCGGGAATGCCGCCGACCGAAATCGGCCCTTCCAGAATGGCCCAGGAGCGGGCCACCGAGGGCCAGGAATATAGGAGCAGCATCACCAGCGAGCCACCCAACAGCACCACATGACCGAACAGGTCGATCATCGCCTGGCGGCGCGCCGAGGCCTTGGCGTAGTAAATGTCGACGCGGACATGGCCATTGACCAGCAGCGTGTAGCCGGCCCCCAGCATGAACACGCTGGCATGGAGGTAGAGGACGCCTTCGTTGAGGAAGATCGACGAATAGCCGAAGACATAGCGCAGCAGCACGATGACGAACTGCAGCAGCACCATCGCCAGCGCAAACCAGATCGTCACCGCACCCACCCCCCGGTTCACCCGGTCCAGCGCAATCGCAAGTTGTTCCATTCCCCCGCCCCCTGTTGCGGCTTCTTTTGTGCGGACGCCCGTTCCTGTCATCCCCGCGCCGTATCAGGCCGGGCGCAAGGTGGAGCAAAGCTCTGCCCCCCTTGGCCGCAGCACCCCCTCTCCCCCCTTGAGGGCAGGGCTATCGCATATGAAGTCTGGCACCTAATCGATGTCAGGGACTGGGCCTTGAATCAAACCCTGTCGAGGCCTCTCCGCTCCCCTCCCCCGACGGGGGGGGGGGGGGGGGGGGGGGGGGGGGGGGCAAAAAA
>NZ_JBHYDX010000040.1:0-20278 GCF_051860505.1 Pannonibacter sp.
ATCGCCCAACGCGAAGGGGCAAAAAACCCCGTTCCAAACTCCCGCGCCCAGCAAAGCCGTTGTTGCGCAACAGGCCCCTCAAGGGGGAGGGGAGCGGAGAGGCCACGAAAACCGTCTGGCCAAGTGCGCAACAGGCCCTCAAGGGGGGGGAGGGGACTGCGGCTGGGTCGGTGAAGACGTCAGGCGTCAACCTGCAGTCCCTCAATGGCTGCGGGTGGCGCCGCCGTCGATGCGGATCATGCTGCCGGTGACATAGCCGGCCCGTTCCGAGGCGAGGAAGGCAACCATGTCGGCGAATTCCTCCGGGCGGCCGTAACGGCCCATCGGGATCGACTCGGCCGAGGCCTTCACGGTTTCCTCGACGGTCTTGCCGCTGCGCTTGGCGGCGGCGGCGTCCAGTTCGTCGATGCGGGTGGTGTGGATGCGGCCGGGCAGGACCACGTTGACGGTGACGCCGTCGCGGGCAACCTCGGAGGCCAGCGTCTTCGACCAGCCGACGACGGCGGAGCGGATGCCGTTCGACAGGGCGAGATTGGGGATCGGCAGTTCGACGCCCGACGAGGCGATGGTGATGACGCGGCCCCATTTTTTCGTCTGCATCGCCGGGATCAGCCGGCCGCTGAGGTGGAAGAGGTTGGCGGCCATCGCCTCGAACTGGGCGATCCAGAGGGCGCGGTCAGTGGTGAGTGCGGGGCCCGGGGGCGGGCCGCCGATGTTGTTGACGAGGATGTCGACGCCGCCTTCGGCGAGCAGCTTGTCGAGCGCCGCGTCGATGGCAGCAAGGTTGGTGAGGTCGAGCGGCAGGGCGGTGACCTTCGCGCCGGGCAGGGCCGCGGCCCATTCGTCGATGGCCGAGGACGTGCGGGCGGCGGCGATGACTTCAGCGCCTTCACGCGCCAGCACTTCGGCAATGGCGCGGCCGAGGCCACGGCTGGCGCCCAGCACGAGAGCGCGCTTGCCAGTAAGTCCGAGATCCATGGGAGCGGTTCCTTATGCGAGTTCCTTGAGACGGCGGTCGAGACGAGCCATCAGCGTGTCGATTTCAGCGCGAGACAGGGCATCGAGGTTGGCGCCGGGCTTGCGCTGCGCCGGGCTCGCGATGATGCCGCGCTTGAACATGATGTACTTGCGGATGGCAAGGCCGGCGCCGGGCTGCTGTTCCATGCGGGCGAGCGGCAGATAGGCATCGAACAGGTCGCGGGCGCGCTCCATGTCCCCCTTGCCGTGGTGCTCGACCACGGAGACCATCATCTCCGGATAGGCAAAGCCGGTCATCGCGCCATCGGCGCCGCGCTCCATCTCCTCGGGCAGGAAGACGCCGCCGTTGCCGCAGAGGATCGAGATGCGGCGGTTCAGCGTGCCTTCCTTGCGCAGGGCCGTGATCTTGGCAAGGCCCGGCCAGTCCTCATGCTTCAGGCAGACGGCGGTCGGCAGGGTGTTGAAGATGCGGGCAAGGGCGGGAACGGCCATCTGCACGCCGGTGGTCAGCGGGAAGTCCTGCACGACGAAGGGCGTGTCGCCGAGGAATTCAGCCACCTGGGTGTAGTAGGTGACGATCTGGTCGTCGGTGCGCAGGGAGCCCGGAGGCGCGACCATGACGCCGGCCGCGCCGGCATCCATCACCCGGCGGGTGAGGTCCTGCATCTGGGCGAAGCCCGGCGCGGAAGCGCCGACGACGATCGGCACGCGGCCGTTCACGCGCTTCAGAATGCGGGCGACGATGGTCGAGGACTCGTCCGTCGTCAGCTTCGGGGCTTCGCCCATGATGCCGAGAACGGTGAGGCCCGTCGCGCCGGAGTCGAGGTAGAAGTCGACCATGCGGTCGCAGCTGTCGAAGTCGATCTCGCCGCTGTCGGTGAAGGGGGTGGCGGCAATGACATAGACGCCACGGGCCGTTTCAGTCAGTCGGGTCATTTTCAGGCTTCCGGTTCAGGATCAGGAACAACGGGCAAGGGCGATGCGGCCAATGGCCATGGCGGTGGCCGCCTGGCATGGGTCGACCACCGGTATCCCGAGGGTGTTTTCAAGGTCAAGGCGATAGCGCGCCATCCCGGCGCAGCCGAGGATCAGGACATCGGCGCTGTCGTCATCGCGCAGCCGCGTGCCGACGTCAGTGAGCCGCGCAAAGGTGCGGTCGCTGTCACCAAGTTCGGCGACGCCGAGGTCAATCGGACGGTCGGCCGCCAGCCGGTCGAGAAGGCCCATCGCGCCGAGGGTCTTGATGTGGCGGGCAACGGAGCCGCGCTTGATCGACAGGATGCCGAAGCGCTGGCCGAGCGTCAGCGCGGTGAGATAGGCGCTCTCGCCGATGCCGAGCACGGGCTTGCGGCTCTGCTCGCGCAGGGCGGCAAGGCCGGGATCGGAGAAGCAGGCGACAACGAAGGCGGAGGCGCCGTCCTCCAGCGTGCGGGCCTGGGCGAGCAGCGGCAGCACGACACCGTCGACATGCGCCTGGGTCTCGATGCCGGCCGGACCTTCGGCGAGCAGGTGGCAGCGGATCTCCACCGGGCTGACGGCGCGCATAGGGTCGATGGCGGCGTCGATGCCGTCGGTAACCACGCGCGACGAGTTGGGATTGAGGATATGCAGCGTCATGCGACGGTCTCCGGCATGGCGGGGCGCGGGGTGCCCCAGAAATGGGCGGGCAGGGCCAGATCGGCACGGGCACCGATGCGGTCGATCATGGCCTCGGCCTCGCGGTTGGCGTCAGCGATGATCGCTTCCTCGTTCACCTTGAGCGCCTTGCCACCCGAGAGGCAGAGTTCACCACCGACGATGACCGTGTCCACATCATTGCCGTTGGCGAAGCACACGAGACGGTGAACAACCATGTTGGCGGGGGCCAGATGCGGACGGTCGAGAGCAATGGTGATGATGTCGGCGCGCTTGCCGGGCTCAAGCGAGCCGATCTCGGCCTCGAGGCCGACGGCGCGGGCGGCGTCGATGGTGACCATCTCCAGCGCCTTGCCCTGCGGCAGGACGAGCGGATCCCGGAAATGGCGGCGGTGATAGTGCATGGCCTGCTGCATGTGGCGGAACATGTCGCCGGAACGGTCCGGGGCGGTCGCATCCGAGGCGATGGCAACCGAAACACCGGCCTGCATCAGTTCGATGGCAGGGCAGCGGCCGAGGATCGAGGCGATGGCCGAGGGGTTGTGAGCGATCCGGCTGTCGGTTGCCGCGACGATGGCGATTTCCTCGTCCGTGAGGTTGGTGGCGTGGGATAGGAGCGCATCCGGGCCGAGGAGGCCAAGCGCCTCGGCGCGCAGGACCGCGCCCTTGGTGTAGCCATCCTGGGTGAAGAGGACCCCGGCTTCGCGCGACAGCGCCCGGGTGCGCTGCGCCTGAGCGCAGGCGTCCGCAAAGTCTGCCGCTGACATATTTTCCGCATGCTCGTCGCGCAGCACCGGATAGATCAAAGCCAGCCGGATGCGGCCCTCGCCCGCGCCATGCCAGCGGGCCAGCAAGGTTTCCGAGGTGGCGAGCTGGGTGGCGAAGTCGACGGATTTCGGTTCCCGGCCACCATTGGCATAGACGCGCGGATGCGGGGCGCGGGTCGGTCCGACGGCGACGATGGAGCGGGTGCCGATCTCCAGCACGCCCTCGATGTGGGCGCTGCCATAGACGGGATCGTCGCTGCGCAGGATGGTGTCACCGCCGCCCAGCAGCGAGACGCCGGTGGTGACGCCGAAGCGCAGGCGCTCGAGCGCAGCCATCCGGGCCTCGGCATACCAGAATTCCGGCGTCGAGCCCGTGGTATAGACCTCGCCGCAGATCTCCTCCCAGCGGTCGCCACCATCCATCGCCATGGTCTTGATCAGGCCATGGCCAGCATGGGCGTGGGCGTCGATGAAGCCCGGCAGAACGGCCTTGCCGGTGGTGTTGATGATCCGCTCTGCTCTATAGGCCGCGGCGATGTCGGCGGCGGGACCGACCGCCAGCACGCGGCCGTCCCGGACCGCAACGGCACCGTTCTCGATGATCTGGCGGTCCGGGTCCATCGGGATCACCCAGCCGCCGGAGAGGATCAGGTCGGCCTCGCTGCCCTCGGTTATTGTCCTGCTCATGCCGGGGCTCCGTCTTCGGGCAGCAGCGGCAGGGTGGCCGGGTCGATCACGCCGTCGACGGGCATGACGAAGCCGGGATCTGCGCCGCGCAGCGCAATGGTGCGGATCGGATTGTAGAGCGTCAGCCAGGGTGGATCGCGCTGCAGTTCGGCATAGGCCTCCTCCAGGATGCGCTGGCGGCGGCGATCATCGGTCTCGGTGCGCGCGGCGTCGATCAGGCGCTCCACGGCCGGGTTGCGGTAGCCCTCCCACCAGGCGCCGGCAACGCGGCTGTCGATCTTCTCAAAGAGGATGCGGAAGGTGGAGAGGGGACTGGAATCGAAGACGCAGAGATCGCGGATCTCCTTGCGCCGCACCATGTGGGCATAGGCCTCGCGGTCCCTGTGGTAGTGCACGTCAAGACGCACGCCGAGGGGGGCGAGTTCGTGTCCGAGGACGGCGGTCAGCCGTTCGGCTTCGTCGGGCAGACGCGTCGGGCAATCGACGGCGAGCGTCAGACCGTCGGGGTAGCCGGCCGCCGCCAGAAGCGCCTTTGCCATTGCCAGATCCGGGCCCTCGACCGGCGACCGACCGGCGCCGAAATGCAAGGGACTGACGAAGCCGTGCAAGGGTGTCGCCGCATCGGGCACCACTTCGCGGATGATGCGGGTGCGGTCGATGGCCAGCGACAGGGCGTGGCGCACCCTTGCATCGGCCAGCGGGCCTTTGGCGGCATTGAGCAAATAGATGATGCAGACTGGCACCGTGAAGCGCTTGAACTGCACGCATGCCGGCGCGCCGCCATTGACCAGCGTCTGCGGAATAGAATTGGCGAGCGCCGCCCGCCCATCGGCCACCAGCGCCAGCCGGCGCACTGGATCAGCCTCCAGCCGGAAGCGCAGGGTCGCGTTTTTCGCCGGCGTGCCGAACCAGTCGGGATTGCGGCGGGCGATCACCTCGCCCTCGCCGATGCTTCCACAGATATAGGGGCCGGTGCCGCAGATCGCGGTGCGGTCCCCGGCATCCAGACGCGGGAAGGCCGAAGGCGCGACGATGAAGCCCTGCACGAGGACATCCAGAAGGTCGGCCATCGGCCGGGCGAGATGCACGGTCAGGACCTGACCCTCGGCGTCGAGGCGTGCACCGCCGAGATACTGGCGCCAGACGGCGGGAGAGCCCAGCGTGTAGCCCTTGTCCTCGCGCGCCATGCGCTCCAGCGAGGCGGCGACGACCGCCGCGTCGCAGGGGCTGCCGTCGTGAAAGCGGACGCCGGAGCGGATGATGAAGGTCCAGGTGCGGGCATCCGGCGCCACCGACCAGGTCTCGGCCAGATGCGGCACGTAGCCTCTGTCCGTGCGTCTGATCAGCGTGTCGTAGAAGGCCTGATAGAGGGTCAGCTCGTCGTTGGCGTCGGTGCAGTCGTGCGGATCGCCGAGCGGCAGGCGGGGAAGGGCGATGGTCGTGGTCATGTCAGGCTCTGTCGCGATCCGGTTCGTCGGTGAGATGGCAGGCAACCTCGGCGCCACCGCCGACGGGCTTCAGGGTCGGCCGCTCGAGCCGGCAGCGCTCGAAGGCGAGCGGGCAGCGGGTGCGGAAGCAGCAGCCCGAGGGCAGGTCGAGGGCCGAGGGCACCTCGCCCTTCAGCTCGATTTCCGGCCGGCTGCGCGTCTTCTCGATGGAAGGCGCGGCGGAGAGCAGCGCCCGGGTGTAGGGATGGCGCGGGGCGGAGAAGATGTGCTCGCGCGGGCCGGTCTCCACGAGGAAGCCGAGATACATGACGCCAACCCGGTCGGCGATGTGATGCACCACCGACAGGTCGTGGCTGATGAAGAGATAGGCGAGCCCGAATTCATCGCGCAGGTCCATCATCAGGTTGAGGATCTGCGCCTGGATCGACACGTCGAGGGCGGAGACCGGCTCGTCGGCGATGATGAGGCCGGGGTTGACCGACAGCGCCCGGGCAATGCCGATGCGCTGGCGCTGGCCGCCGGAGAACTGGTGCGGATAGCGGCCGGCATGTTCGGTGTTGAGGCCGACCTTGGCGAGCAGCGCCAATGTGCGCTCGGCCACCTCGCGGCGGGCGGCGGCACCGGTCGTCTGTTCCAGAAGCGGTTCGGCAACGATGTCGCGCACGCGCTGGCGCGGATTCAGCGAGGCGTAAGGGTCCTGGAAGATCATCTGCATGCGCGAGCGCACGGGCAAAAGTTCGCGGACGCCGTAGCCGGCGATGTCCTCGCCCTCGATGCGGATCTTGCCGCCGGTCGGGCGGTAGATGCGGGCGATGGTCTTGGCGACGGTGGACTTGCCGCAACCGGACTCGCCGACCAGCGCCATCACCTCGCCCTTGGCAATGCGGAAGCTGACGCCGTTGACGGCCTTCACCCGTTTGTCGGGGAAGGAGAGGCGTCCCTTGTCGAAGCGCATGCGCTCCAGCAGCGAGCCGCCGAGCCGGAATTCCTGGGTGAGGTTCTCGACCTCGAGCATCGCCGTCATCGGCTGTCTCCCTCGGTCAGGGGAAAGTGGCAGGCATGGGCCCGGTCGCCCTGAGCGACCAGCTCAGGCACCCGCTCGCCGCACAGGGCCTCAGCGCGGAAGCAGCGGTCCTTGAAGCTGCAGCCCTTCGGCAGCTTGCGGATGTCCGGCACCGCGCCGGGGATCTGCTTCAGCCGCGGCTGGCGATGGGCCGGGTCGGGAATGGAATCGATCAGTCCGCGCGTGTAGGGATGCGCCGGCCGGCGGATGACGTCGTCGGTCGGGCCGCGTTCGACCACCTTGCCGCAGTAGAGCACGGTGATGTGGTCAGCCATTTCCGAGACGACGGCCAGATCATGCGTCACGAGGATCATGGCGGTGCCGTTGTCGCGGATCTGCTGGCGCATGAGCTTCAGGATCTGCGCCTGGATCGTGACATCGAGCGCCGTGGTCGGCTCGTCGGCGATGACGAGCTTCGGCCGGGCCAGCATGGCGATGGCGATCACCACCCGCTGGCGCATGCCGCCGGAGAACTGGTGCGGATAGGCGGACAGACGGTCGGCCGCACGGGAGATCCCGACGCTTTCCAGCATCCCGATGCAGCGGGCACGGCGCGCGGCCGCGTCCAGATCGGTGTGCAGCTGCAGCATCTCGTTCATCTGCCGGCCGACCGTGTGCAGCGGATTGAGCGAGGTCATCGGGTCCTGGAACACCATGGCGATGTCCCGGCCCCGGATCTTGCGCAAATCGGCCTCGGACAGGCCGGCAAGGTTGCGGCCCTCGAACAGGATGCGGCCATCCTCGATGCGCCCCGGCGGGTCGATCAGGCCGAGGATCGAGAAGCCGACGACCGACTTGCCGCCGCCGCTCTCGCCGACGAGACCCATGATCTCGCCGGGGCGGAGGGTAAAGCTGACGCCATCGACGGCCTTCACCGTGCCGGAGAAGGTGTGGAACCAGGTGCGCAGGCCTTCGACGGCCAACAGCGGCGCGGGGACTTCTCCGGGGATCTCTTTGGGGGAGACCGCCTCAAGTGCAGGTGTTGCGGTCATTTCAGCCTCGGATTGAGCTCGTCGCGCAGGAAGTCGCCGAACAGGTTGATGCCGAAGACAAGGGCCATGATGACGATGCCGGGGAAGACGGAGGTCCACCACAGGCCGGAGAACAGTACGTCGAAGCCGTTCTTGATCAGGAGGCCGAGCGAGGGTTCGGTGATCGGCACGCCGACGCCGAGGAAGGACAGGCTGGCCTCGATCAGGATGAAGGTGCCGACCTGGACGGTTGCCACCACGATCAGCGGCGTCATGACATTGGGCAGGATGTGGCGGCGGATGATCTTGCCGTCGCGCAGGCCGGCGACGCGGGCGGCCTGGATGTATTCCTTCTGCACCTCGGACAGGGTCGAGCCGCGCACGGTGCGGGCATAGACCACCCAGCCGACGGCGGTGAGCGAGATCAGCACCTTGTCGATGCCCGTGCCGAAGGCCGACATCAGGAACAGGGCAATGAGCATCGAGGGGAAGGACAGCTGGATGTCGGCGATGCGCATGATGACAGCATCGAGCCGGCCGCCGTAGAAGCCGGCGAGCAGCCCCAGGGTCGTGCCGATGACGCAGGACATGGCCATGGCGCTGAGTCCGATCAGCACCGAGACGCGGGTGCCATAGAGGATGCCGGCCAGCACGTCGCGGCCCTGGCCATCGGTTCCAAGCGGATAGCGTGCCTCGCCGCCCTCGAGCCAGACCGGTGCCTTGTAGGCATCCATCAGGTCGAGCTGGGCGATGTCGTAGGGGTTCTGCGCCACCATGAGCGGTCCGGCGACGACAATGATCGCAAAGACCAGAAGGATGAGGCTGCCGATGATTGCCGAGGCGTTGCGCTTGTAGTTGTGAACGAACTCGGAGGAGAGAAAGCCCGCTGCCATGTCATTTCACCGTGATGCGCGGGTCGATCCACGTGTAGATGATGTCGACCAGGAAGTTGATGACGACGAAGAGCACGGCCACCAGCATCAGGTAGACGACGATGACGGGCCGGTCGGCGCGGTAGATGGAATCGATCAGCAGCTTGCCGAGACCCGGCCAGGCGAAGATCGTTTCAGTGATGGTGGCAAAGGCGATCAGGTCGCCGAGCTGCAGGCCGAAGATGGTCACGACCGGGATCATCGCGTTGCGCAGGCCGTGGCCGTAGAGAATCCCACGGCGCGACACGCCCTTGGCGCGGGCGAACTTGATGTAGTCCTGCCGCATCACCTCCATCATGCCCGCGCGCGTCATGCGCAGGATAATCGCCATGGTGCCGAGCGACAGGGTGACGGCGGGCAACAGGATATGGTGCCAACCATCGCTGGTCAGCAGGGACGTCCGGAACCAGCCGAGATCGACCGTGTCGCCTCGGCCGGAGGAGGGGAACATCTGCCACTGCACCGCGAGGACGAAGATCAGCATCATGCCGACCCAGAAACTGGGCAGGGAAATCCCGATCAGTGAACTGGACATGATCGCACGAGAACTGGCGCGGTGTGGATTGGCCCCGGCATAGACCCCAAGCGGCACCGCAATGACCGCAGCCAGGACGATGGCGACCAGCACGATCTCGAAGGTGGCCGGCAGACGCTCGAGGATCAGGTCCAGCGCGGGCTGGCGATAGACATAGGAGCGGCCGAAGTCCCCCTGCAGGATGCCTTTCAGGAACACGGCATATTGCTCGAAGAGGGAATTGTTGAGGCCGAGGATTTCCCGTGCCTGGGCAATTTCCGCCTCGGTGGAATCGATCGGGATGACCATGAACACCGGATCACCGGTGAAACTCATCATCAGGAACACGATCACCGAGACGATCCAGAGAACGAAGATCATCTGCAACAGACGTTTGATGGTGTAGCCAAGCACGCGCCAGTTCCTTCATCCGGCAGGACGCCGGGAGGGCAGGGAAGGGCAAAGCAGGAGGCGTGAGGAGACGCCTCCTGCCGGACCGGAAAAGCCTGATGGGGCTTATTCCTTCACGTCGAGCTCGTAGGCCCAGATGAACTTGTCCGTCCGGGGCTTGAAGTCGACGCCCTCGCGCGCGGCGTAGATGTCCTGTTCGTAGTGGACCGGGATCATTGGAATGTCCTTCAGCAGGATCTCCGTCACCTTCTGCAGGTGCGCGTCACGCTCCTCGATGCGTGGGGTGCTGTCGGCCTTGTCGATGAGGGCATCCACCTCCGGATTGGAGTAGGAGCCACGATTGACCTGGCCGTAGCCTTCCTTCTTGCCGCGGCTGTAGAACATGACGCCATACATCGAGCCGGCATCGCCCGACGGCACATCCCAGCCGGACATGATGAAGCTGGAGTTGTCGGACGGCACGCGAATGTAGCCAAAGAAGTTGGACTTCGGCATCAGGTTCAGCTTCACCGTGACGTTGATCTTGGCGAGCATCGAGGCCAGCGCCTGGGCGATCTGGGCATCGTTGACATAGCGGTTGTTGGTGGCGTCCAGCGTCAGCGTGAAGCCATCGGCAAAGCCTGCCTCGGCCATCAGCGCCTTGGCCTTTTCCACGTCATACGGATACATCTGTTGGAAGTCGGCGCCGTCGAGATGGCCGATGTGGCTGGCCGGGACATATTGTGCGGACGGAGTCGACAGGCCGTTCATGATGGCGCGCGACAGGGTGGTGACGTCGATGGCGCGGGCCATCGCCTCGCGCACGCGCTGGTCCGTCATCGGGTTCTTGCCCTCGATGGTCGGGCTCTTCTCGCGCATGTCGAGGGCAAGCACCAGGTTCAGGAGGCTCGGACGGGTCACGACCTCGAAGCCCTTGGTTTCCTTGACGCGTGCAACGTCGCGCACGGCCAGATCCTGCACGATGTCCAGCTCGCCGGTTAGGAGCGCCGCCGTGCGGGTGGCCGGGTTGGTGATCGGGCGGAAGGTGACCTTGTCGACCTTGGCTTCGCCCATGTAGTAGCCGTCAAAGGCTTCGAGGACGATGCGGTCTTCCTTGACCCATTCGCCGAGCTTGTAGGGGCCGGTGCCGACCGGCTGCAGGTCGATGGCGTCGCCGACCTTCTTCACATGGTCTTCCGACATGATCAGGATCGCCGCCAGATCATTGGGCAGGGCCGCATAGGGGCGGAAGGTCTTGATCTCGACGGTGCGGTCGTCGATGGCGCGGAAGCTCTCGATGTTGGCGGCAAGGTTGGCCATCAGCGATTTCTTCAGGCGCTCGAGCGTGAAGACCACGTCGGAGGCCTTCAGCGTGTCGCCGTCATGGAACTTCACGCCGTCACGCAGGGTGAAGACCCAGGTGGTGTCATCGGCCAGCTTCCAGCTTTCGGCGAGACCCGGACCGAACTCCAGATCCGCGCTGCGGCGCACCAGCGGATCGTAGAGGTGGTAGTACATGATGTTGGAGCTGAGCTCCTCGCCGGCCTGCGGGTCCATGTGAACGGCGTCCGACGTCAGGCCGATGGTGATGTCCTTGGCGAGCGCGCCCGAGCTGGCAAGCGCGATCATGGCGGCGGAGGCAAGCAGCCTCCGGATGTTGGCATTGATGGTCATTGGCTGATCTCCACTGGTGGGTGCGGGGCGGTTTGTGCCCTCGTTCTGGGTCTGGCGGGGGCCAGGAGCCCGGCCCGCGCGGGGCCGGGACAAACGCAAGGCGTCAGGCGAGAACCGACTGGATCTCGATCTGGTAACCTTCCGGATCGTTGAAGACGAAGGCGCGGATGCCGAGCGAGGGGCTGTCCTTCGGGGCGCTGAGGCCAGTGACGTTGCAGCTCGCCGCCCAGGCATGCCAGGCATCGACATCTGTCACCCGCAGGCAGACCTGCACGGGCTTCGGGTCCGAGGCGCGATGCGAGCCGCGGGTCTCGTCGACGAGGCCGAGATGGGCGGTTCCGCCGAGGCGGTAGATCTTCGACCAGCCCTGATCAATGGCCAGCTCGACGCCAAGCACACGCTCGTAGAAGGCCATCGCCCGGGGCAGGTCGCGGTAATACAGAAAGGTCACGGTCAGCAGCGGGTCGCCCTCGGGGCGCCGCACGGCAGTCGGTTCGGTCATGGAGGGGAAGTCTCCCGCTTGAATGCATGCCGATGGTATACCGTCAGAATGCAGAGTCAACGGGCAACTGTGATCACAGCGGTGAAATGCGCCAGCTCAGGGGGACTGGTTTTGGCTGGATCAGTAGAGGCGGTGGATCGAGGCGAGAATCGACTCGCGCACATTGTCGAGATGGCGGCGCATGCCGGCCTCGGCCCGGGCAGGGTCGCGGGCGAGGATGGCGTCGAGGATCTCGATATGCTCGTTGAGGCCGGGCTCGAACCGGTCCGGAATGAAGCCCTTGTCGAAGATCCGGGTCTTCTGCTTCAGGTTCTGCACGAGGTCTGCGAGCAGCTTGGAACCGGCAATCCGGGCGATGGTGATGTGGAACTCCTCGTCCAGATCGGCATGCTCGGAAATCGACGAACGGCCGCGCTGCAAGAGCTGTTCGGTACGGGCGCGCAGCGACAGCAGCACTTCGACCGGGGCGTGCCCTGTTGCGGCCTGACGCGCCGTCTCACACTCAAGGAGACGGCGAACGTGAAGGATTTCAATGATTTCCGAAATGGAGACCTTGTTGACGACGGGAACGCCACCCTGGGCGCGGGTCACAAGTCCCTCTGAAACAAGCCGGGCGATTGCTTCGCGCACGGGCGTGCGCGACACGCCGAGACGGTCGGCAAAGGGCTTTTCCTGCAGCCGGGTGCCGGCAGACAGCTCGCCGCTGACGATCATGCGGCGCAGTTGCTCGTAAGTGCTCTCGCCAAGCGTCTGGCTCTGATCCTGCAGTGTCATTCGTCGCCTTCCGGCTTTCTCGCCCAAGTTCGGCCTTGCGCCTGGAGTGCAGACGCGCCCAAGTGTTTACGTCAAGCGCGTCCGCTGTTGAAGGCGGAACGTGGCCTTCCGTCGCGTTTTCATGCGGTTCCTGTCGCCCCCTGTCAGTCTGGGACCCGACGCAGGCAGGAAGCGGGTGGCCGTCATGCGCTGACCAAGGCATATTTGAGCGCGCCGTTGTCACTGACGGTATACACTGTGTATATCAGATCAACAACAAACGGGGACATGAGGCATGACCGATATGAGCACCGGCACGGGCTTTGACCTTGTCATTCGCGGCGGCGAGATCGTCACGGCGCAGGCGCGCTTCTTTGGCGACATCGCCATCCTGGCCGGCCGCATCGCCGCCCTGGGCAGCGGTCTGGCGCAAGGGCGCAAGGAAATCGACGCGAGCGGGCTCCTGGTCATGCCCGGCGGTGTCGACACCCATTGCCACATCGAGCAGCTGTCGGGCGCCGGCATCATGAATGCCGATACGTTCGAGACGGCCACCCGCTCGGCGGCCTTCGGCGGCACCACCACGACCGTGTCCTTCGCCGCCCAGCATCCGGGCATGTCGCTGGCCAAGGTCATGGCCGACTACACCGTGCTGGCCGACCGCGGAGCGCTGATTGACCACGCCTACCACATCATCGTCGCCGACATTTCCGGTGCGAACCTCGACGAGCTGGCCGGGCTGATGCGCGCCGGGCACCGCTCGGCCAAGATCTTCACCACCTATGACAAGGTGCGCCTCGACGACCTGTCGATCCTGAAGGTGCTGGACACGGCGCGGGACAATGGCGCGCTGGTCTGCTTTCACGCCGAGAACGACGGGCTGATCCGCTGGTCGGTGGAAAAGCTGCTGGCCGCCGGGCTGACCGCGCCGCGCTACCACGCGCCCTCGCATCCGCGCCTGGCCGAGCTGGAGGCGCTGGAGCGCATGTGCCGCTTTGCCGAGGCGACCGGCCAGCCGGTGATGCTGTTCCACATCTCCACCCGCGAGGGCGTCGAGATCGTGCGCGCGGCGCGGGGGCGCGGGGCGCCGGTCTTTGCCGAGACCTGCCCGCATTACCTGTTCATGACCGAAGAGGTGCTGGACCAGCCGGGCATGGCAGGGGCCGCCGTGATGTGCAGCCCGCCGCAGCGCCAGCCGGCCGATCAGGAGGCACTCTGGGCCGGACTGCAGCGCGGCGACCTGCAGCTTGTCACCTCGGACCACGCGCCCTACCGGATGGACGCCAGCGGCAAGTTCGCCAATGGCGACGCCGCGCCCTTCAACCGCATCGCCAACGGCCTGCCGGGGCTGGAGGTGCGGTTGCCGCTGATGTTCGACGCCATGGTGTCGAAGGGGCGGCTGGGTCCGGAGAAGTTCGTCGAGATCACCTCGACCGCGCCCGCGCGGCTCTTTGGCCTGACGGGCAAGGGCCGGCTCGATCCGGGTGCCGATGCCGACGTGGTGCTGTGGGATCCGGCGGCACGGCGGGTGTTCGGGACCGACGACCTGCATGACAACTGTGGCTATAACCCCTTTGCGGGCCGGGAAGTCGTCGGCTGGCCGAAGACGGTGATCGCGCGCGGCGAGGTGATTGTTGACGATGGCCAGCTGATCGGCACGCCCGGGCGCGGGCACCGGGTGGTGATGGATGTCAGCCCGGCGATGCGGCCGGTTGCGCCTGCGACCTGGACGCCGAAGGCCTGAGGGGCCGTTGGCACTGGTCCGGTGAAAAATCCGGGTGTTTCGCCCGAGTGTCATGTCCGGCTCATGAAACGGGACTAGGCAGGCGTCCAGTCAGCTCTGGAGCCTGCCATGTTCGTCCCCTTTGAAGCCACCGACGCCACGCTTGATGCCCTGCTGCCGGCAACCGCTTCGCCGCGCCTGCGGGCGCTGGCGATGGCGTCCCTTGCCGGCGGCGTGATTGCCCGCAGCCGCCTGCGCCGGCGGTCCGCCGCTGAAATGGTGCTGAAGGGGCCGCGCGACTACCAGACCGAGGTGGATGTGGCAGTGGAGGCCGAGATCGCCGGGCGTCTGGCCGCCAGTTTCCCCGACCACGCCATCTCCGGAGAGGAGCAGGCTGCCGACCGGGCCGGCGTCGAGGGACGGCCGCGCATCCTCATCGACCCCATCGATGGCACCACCAACTACGCCTGGGGGATCCCGCATTTCGGCATCGCGCTGGCGATCGTCGAGGCGGGAGAGGTGACCTGCGGTGTCGTCTTCGACTGTATGCAGGGAGAACTCTTCGCCGGCGAGGCCGGGCAGGGCGCCTTTCTCAACGGCGAGCGGCTGGCGGTGGCCCCGGCGGCCGAGCTGGAAAACGCGCTGATCGGCGCGGGGCTTCCCGTGCCGGGACAGGTGAAGCGCGTGCGCGAGGAGACCTACCACGCCGCGCTGCGCCGGGCGATGGCGACGACGGCCGGGGTTCGTCGCCTCGGTTCAGCGTCCCTGTCGGTGAGCTACGTCGCCTGCGGCCGGCTCGACGGGTTCTTCGAGGATGGCCTGTCGCTGCATGACTATGGCGCAGCCGCCCTGATGGTGCGGGAGGCCGGCGGCGTGACCGGCGGCTTTGCCGGCGGGCCTGTCGGCCCGGCCGGCGATGTGCTGGTGGCCGCGCCCTGGCTGGCCGGCTGGCTGCGCGAGGGGCTGGCCGAGTAGGCGGTTCAGCCGGCAAAGGCCGCCGACAGGCCGAGCGCGTCGTCGGTGGTGATCTGGTCCACCTTCAGGGCGAGCAACTGCTCAACCAGCGGACGGGTTTCCGGGCCGATCTCGCGGATCGTGTAGGCATCGACCTTGCGGCCGGCGTCCTGGAACCGGGCTGCAAGGTTCTCGCCCCGGTCGGCGGCGGCCAGCACCAGACGGTGGTCAAGGTAGATCATGGTCGCGCGCGGGCTTGCGGTAAGGGCGTCGGCCACGAAACGGCGATAGTCGCCGCCCTGCAGCAGCTCCAGCATGACCGCGTCATGGCAGGGGTCGTGGCCGATGCCGAGGTCAGGGACCGCCTCGCTCAGCGCGGCAATGGCAACCGGATCGCCACCTGACAAGAGCATATGTCTTGCGACAGGGGCCGCGTCGCGCACGAAGGCGTCGATGTCGGCGGGTGTGATCGTCGCCGAGGTGTCCTTCATGTCCAGCTGCAGCACCGCGTCGGGATGCGCCGTTTTGCCGGCGACAAGCGCAGCAAGATCCGACAGCAGCATGACGTGCTGGTCGGTGGCTGCTCCGCTGCCATCGCGCAGGTAAAGCTCTCGCAGGGCGTCGGGTTGCGTGTCGCGGACGCGGCCCGAGCCGGTGGTGCTGCGCTCCAGCGTCTCGTCATGCAGCACGGCAAAGCCGCCGCCAGCATGGGCGGTCAGGTCGATCTCTACGCTCGCCCCCAGGCGCATGCCGAGGCTGATGCGCGCCGGGCCGAACTCGGCGTCGAGCGGCTGGATGCGGCCCCGGTGCCACTTCAGCCAGGTGCGGTGTCCGTCCCGGTCGAGCGCCACGGCTGCCCGTGCGGCGATGAGGCTGATGCCGGTATCGAGTGCGTCGTCAATCACGATGGATGTCTTCTTTCCTGCAAGGCAATCAGGCGGCGGCCGCTGTCGTTCGGGTTTCCGTGGAGAGCAGCGCGCCGTCGCGGTAGAGCAGCACCTCGGCCGGGGTCACTTCGACCCGCTGGCCGGGGGCCCAGGCAACGGAGCCTGAGCCATGCGCCTTGATCCGCGTGCCGTCGTCAAGGTCGAGGTCGAGGATCAGGTGGGTGCCGAAATCGGTGACGCGGTAAAGCGCCGCGTTGCCGGGCCCTTGCGCAGGCCGCACGCCGGTCGCCTCGGGGCGGAAGGCAATGTCGGCCGGTCCGTCGCTGACGTCGGCGGCAAGGGCGAACTCCGGCCGGGTCGAGCGGCCGGCGCGGAACTCGGTCGGCACCAGGTTCATGTGGCCGATGAAGCCGGCAACGAAGCGCGTCGCCGGGCGGCGGTAGAGTGCGGACGGGCGGTCGGTCTGTTCGATGGCGCCGTCCTTCAGCACCACGATGCGATCTGCAAGCGCCAGCGCCTCGTCCTGGCCGTGGGTGACGAACAGGGTGGTGATGCCGAGGCGCTGCTGGATGTCGCGCACTTCCTCGCGCAGCCTTTCGCGCAGATGCTGGTCGAGGCTGGCGAAGGGTTCGTCCAGGAGCAGGATCTTCGGCTCCAGCACCAGCGAGCGGGCGATGGCGACGCGCTGCTGCTGACCGCCCGAGAGCTGCCAGACGCGCCGGCTGCCATAACCGGCAAGGCCAACCAGTTCGAGCACGGCCTCGACCTTGCTGCGGATCTCGGCGCGCGGCAGCCGCCGCAGCTTCAGGCCGAAGGCGATGTTGGCGAAGACATCCATATGCGACCACAGTGCATGTGACTGGAACACCATGCCGGTGGGCCGGCGTTCCGGCGGCACGGCGGTGACGTCCTCGCCGTCGATGCGGATTGCACCGCCGCTCGGAACCTCGAAGCCGCCGATCATGCGCAGGATCGTGGACTTGCCCGAGCCGGAGGGGCCGAGAAGGCAGACCAGTTCGCCGTCAGTGACCTCAAGGTCCACCGCCTTCACCACGTCGAGCCCGCCGAAGGACTTGGTCAGTCCGGATAAGGTCAGTCGTGCCATGGAACGTCTCCTGTCAAACGCCGAAGCCCTTGGCGAAGCTCTGCGAGCCGATCAGGCGGCGCGAGAACACCAGCACAAGGAAGGAGGGGACCCAGAGCAGCACGGACAGCACCGCGCCATACTGGATCACCATCTGGTTGTTGATGAAAATGATCATCAGCACCGGCATCGTCTGGAGCATCGGCGCGCCGATCAGCCAGGCGCCTTCGGTCTCGTAGAAGGTGTTGATGAAGGTGAGCAGCACGGCGGCAAACAGCGTCGGCCCGGCCTGGGGCAGGGTGATCGACCAGAAGACGCGCAAGGGACCGGCGCCGGCGTCGCGTGCTGCTTCCTCCATGCGCCGGTCGACCGCCTGGAACGCGGCGACGGGCACCCAGATCATCAGCATCAGGGTGTTGACGAGCTGGATCAGCACCACGCCCCAGAAGGTCGCGATCAGCCCGAGGCTGAGAAAGATGCCCGCGACCGCGATCAGGAGGCCGAATTTCGGAAAGGCCTGGGTGGCAAGAAAAGACAGCAGCAAGGCCTGGCGGCCGGGGAAGTCCATGCGGGCGAAGGCATAGGCGGCCGGCAGGCAGATCAGCGCGGACAGGAACGTGACCGTTGCCGAGAGGCGCAGGGAGAGGAACAGGGCGTTCCAGACATCCTGGCGCGACAGCGTCGCCTCCCAGTAGCGCAGGCCGAAGCTCTGCGGCAGCAAGGCGGGGTAACGCCAGACCTCGGTGAAGGCCCAGATGGCCACGACGATCAGCGGCACCAGGATGACGATGGACAGGAGCACGGCAAAGCCGATCCCGGTCCAGTCCGTGTGCGGCCTCGGCCGGGAAACGGGCTGGGGCTGCATCAGCGGACCTCCCGGCTGCGGATGACGGAGCGGACGTAGAAGGCGCCAAACACGGCACAGATGGCAAAGGTGATGACCGCCTGGGTGATGGCCATGCGCGGCTGCATCAGGTCGGCAAAAGTGCGCTGCATGTAGGGGCCCATCATTTCCGGCGAGGCGGGGCCGAGCACATAGGGCAGGGTGAAGGACGAGAAGATCCCGAGCACCGCGAAGGCAAGGGCCACGAGCAGCGCGTTGATGATCTGCGGCAGGATGATGTGAAGGAGCAGGTGACGGGGTTTCGCGCCTGCATCCCGTGCGGCTTCGACGGCATTGTCCGACACCTGGCCAAGACCGGCCGTCAGCATCAGCACCGTCAGCGGGATGTTGTCCCAGACGAGGCCGATGACCGGACCCCAGGGGGTGAGGTAGGGACTGGGCAGTTTCGGCAGGCCGGCGGCATTCAGCAGGATGTCGACAAGGCCGTTGGGCCCGAGCGTGCGAATGAGCGCATAGGCGAGGATGACCGAAGGGACGAACAGCGGGAAGATGGCCAGCGCCTGGACATAGGCCGACAACGGCCCACGCGAGAAGCGCAGATAGAGTGCGATCGGCAGGCAGATCACCAGGAGGAGCACGGCGCAGACCGCCGTCGTCCAGAAGGTGAGGGCGAGGTTGTTCAGGCTGTAGGGGTCGGAGAAGAACGCAGCATAGCTGTCGAAGGACAGGACGAGCCCCTGGTCCGTCCGAAGCGTCAGCGTCGTCACCAGCGCATTGAGGATCGGATAGAGAATGAGCCAGCCCAGCAGTCCAACCGGAAAGAGGACGAGGAGGAGGCCTGTCAGCCCCCTCCTCTGGATGGACATGCGGACCGGCGCCGTGGCACCGGCGTCGGTCATCTGATCAGCCGCGTGTCAGTGTCGGGGCGACATTGCGATACCAGCCATCGTTGATGGCGGTTGCCCAGTCGCCCGACGGGAACACCGGGATCTCGTTCGGAACGACGGCGGCATACTTCTCGCGCAGCGCCGGGGCAACATGGTCCCAGGACACGCCCGGGAAGCCGCCGAGGTCGGAAATGATCAGCGACTGGATTTCTTCCGACAGCATGAAGTTTGCCAGCAGCAGGGCGCGGTCGAGCTGGGCCGCATTGGTTGGGATGGTCATGGCGGAGAAGCCACCGCAGAAGGCGAGGTCCTTGAGCTGCACGAGGCCGGTGGTTTCCGGCAGAACGCCCTGGGCTACAGCCTGAAGCACCTGGTCGGACCAGACCGGGACCATCGTGACAACGCCCTGGCCGAGCATCTGCAGCGACTGGCTGTTGCCCCCGGTGTAGGCGCCTTTTTCATAAAGATGCGGCGCGATGTCCTTCAGCGCGTCCCAGGCAGGAACCAGCATCTTCTCGCCGGCTTCGGCGGTGTAGTTGGAGATGGTGAAGGCCTTGGGGTCACGGCCGTTGACTTCATGGATGGCGCGGCGAACGAAGTTGCCGCCCGAACCGCCCTTGTCGGGACGGTTGTAGATGAACTGGCCCGGGTTGGCCTTGATCCAGGTGACGAGGTCGGCCCAGGTGGTCGGGGCGTCTTCAGCCTTCACCTTGGTGGCGTCATAGGCGAGCAGGACCTGGCTGCCGCGATAGGGCAGGGAGAAGTCGCTGTCGAAGGCGGCCGGGTTGATCTTGCCATAGTTGGCAAGGCCGGCTTCCTTGAAGTTCACCCACAGGTTCTGGGCGATGCCGTCGGCGGGGAAGCGCGGATCGAACGCTTCGAAAATCTCGATCTGCGGATCGGTGTTGGTGGCCTTGGCTGCCAACGTGCGATCGGCAATGGCGCGCAGGCCGGCGTTGTCGCCAGCATCCACCATCTTCACCGTGCCGCCGTGGGCGGCGGTGAACCGCGGGAAGACGATGTTGGTCCAGAAGTCGGAGATGTTCTGGTCCGACCCCGTATAGACAAAGACAGTGCCGTCAGCGCCGAAGGCGATCTGCGGCAGGCTCAGCCCACCCAGAACAGTGGTGCCAAGGGTCATGCTGCTGAGGGAAAGGAATTCGCGGCGGTTCATGGTGCTGCTCTCCGGTTGCCGATGCGCGGCGGTTCGAGATGCCGGGGTCATAGTCTGACTGCGCTGCAGTTTTGTGGACGTGCCGTGACGCTTGGGTGACGACAGCGCTGAAGGGAGGCTTCCGGTGCCTATGGAATGGGCAAAGCCTGCCCAATCAGCAGCCATGACTGTCTGCGGACTTAAGCCAGCCAACCAAACATGGTTAACGAAAATTCATCCTAACACCCTGTTGATATTGCAGAATTGTGAAATCCGGCGGAATTCTGCGGCGCGCGCGAAACTTGCCTGAAGCTTATCCACAGAGGGGCCGGACGAGGCTCGTCAAAAGTCGAAGTTTTTCAAAATTTGCGATTGACGGTTGGGTCTGTCGCCCCCTATAAGCTGGCTCAACGACGGCGGCAACGTCGCCGG
>NZ_JBHYDX010000041.1:0-16868 GCF_051860505.1 Pannonibacter sp.
AACGGCAATGGCAACGCCGGCGGCAATGGCAACGGCAACGCCGGCGGCAACGGCAATGGCAACGCCGGCGGCAATGGCAATGGCAATGCCGGCGGCAATGGCAATGGCAATGCCGGCGGCAATGGCAACGGCAACGCCGGCGGCAATGGCAATGGCAATGCCGGCGGTAATGGCAACGGCAACGCCGGCGGCAATGGCAATGGCAATGGCCGCAATTAGGTCGCAGCCCGATGATCATCGGGAGCAACTGGCATGAAAAATCGCATCCGTAATTCCGGCTGGAAGCGAACTGCAAACCGCAGTCTCCTTGCAGCGCCTGTGACTTGCGCGATAGCGGCTTGTCTTGCCCTCATCATTGCCGTTGGCCTGCATGCCAACGGCTGGCTTCGCCCCATCGAGCGCGCGGTCCAGCAGGCCCGGTTTTCCGTTCTGGATCGGGCCCCCTCCGGCGAGATTGTGTTCGTCGACATTGACGCGTCCAGCCTGCAGCATGTGGGCGTCTGGCCTTGGCCTCGCAGCATCCATGCCCGCATCATCGACCGTCTGCGCGCAGAAGGGGCGGCCGAAATCTTCTACGACGTGGATTTCAGTTCGGCCTCAAACGCGGAGGAGGACGCGGCGCTGGCGCAGGCTCTGGAGCGTGCTGAAGGACGCGTCCATCTGGCTGTCTTTCGCCAGTTGCAGGATCCTGGGAATCCGGAATCCCGCAGCTACAGCAATGTTCCCTTGCCAGCCTTTCTCGATCATGCCTGGCCGGTCTCGGTGAGCATACCGCTCGAAGTCGACGGGCGTGTCTGGCGGGCGGGCCTTGCGGATCTTGTCGACGGCGAGACAGTCCTGACCCTTTCAGCCATGCTGGCAGGTGTAGACGGACGGGTTGGCGACAAGTTCGGCATCGACTTTGCGATCGATCCCGCGGGAATCCCGCGCCTGCCGGCCAGGGCATTGTTGACTGAGGCGCCGCTTGACGTGTCGCTGGCCGGCCGCAAGGTGGTTGTTGGCGCGAGTGCGCAGGAATTGCGGGATCTCTTTGTCGTTCCCGTTCACGGTATCCAGCCCGGCGGCGTGGTACAAATCCTCGCTGCAGAAAGCCTCCTGGCGGGGCGGCCGATTTCGGGCGGCTACGGCTACTGGCTGCTGGCGGCGGTGCTCCTGGCAGCATCGGTGGCCACATTGTCCGGCATCGTCAACTGGCGCAGCCGCATTCTTCTGTTCCTGGTGTTGGCCATTGCGCTTGAAGCGTGGGCGCTGCTGGTACAGGTGCGCCATCCGGTCAGTCTGGACACGGGGCCGGCGCAGGTTACGCTGCTCGTGCTTGCGCTGTCAGTGCTGCTGCGTGAGATCGGTGTCCGGCAGTTCCTTTTCCGCATGATGCGTACGGCACGTGAGAATGACAAGGTCGTCCTTGACCAGTTGTTTGCCGACAGTTTCGATGGCGTCATTGTCGTCGACGCCGACGGGATCATTCGCGCTGCAAGTCGGAGCGCCGCGGGAATTCTGGGAACTGATGTTCGTGTCGGCGAGGCGGCCGAACAGGTCCTGCCGAACGATATCATGCGCGCGGTGCGCAGCGCCCTGGCGCAGCCGTCGCCTGCGGCGGACGCCAGTCTCAGCGAAACGCAGCTGCCGCCGGAGAGCGGCAGCGCGGAGAATCGCGTCATCGAGTTCGTCGTCACCTGTTCCGACCTGGCACCCGAGGACGGCGGCGAGGCGCAAAAGGTTGCCTGTCTCACCTGTCGAAACGTGACCGATCGGCGTCATGCCGAAGAACAATTGGCCTATCTTGCCGCGCATGACCCAGTCACCGACCTGCTTGACCGCCGGGCTTTCGAGACCGAGCTGACGCTGTGGATGGCACGGCGAATGGAACGGGACGGTGGCTGTTGGGTCCTGGTGCTGGGGCTTGAGAGGGTTGATATCATCGGTGCATCCCTTGGCCTTGCGATGGTTGACGGCGTACGTGCCACCATTGCCCGGCGCCTGCAGCACCTTGAGTGCGAGATCCTCGGCAGTGTTGGTGATCTGCGGTTCGCAATTGCCTGTGCTGCCGCGCCGCCGGAGGAGTTCTGCAAGCAATTGCAGACCCTGGTTGAACAGGAAGTGGTGCTGGAGGGGCACCGGCTGCATGTTGGCGCCAGCATCGGCATCGCCTTGATCCCTCCGGGCAAGACGTCCGATGCGGCGGCCGTACTGCGCCAGGCGGGAACTGCGCTGTCCCTGGCGCAGAAGGCGGGAGCGGGCTCCGTACGGTGCTTCGATGCCGCGATGGATCAAGCGCTGACGCGCCGCCGCCTGCTCGAGATCGATCTTGAAGAGGGGCTTTCACGCGGCGAATTCCAGGTCGTCTATCAGCCGCAAATCGATCTCGTCAGTCGCCAGCTGGTGGGCGTGGAGGCGCTGTTGCGTTGGACCCATCCGGTCTTTGGCGAGGTCTCGCCGGGTGAGTTCATTCCGATCGCGGAGGAAAGCGGGCTCATCGAGCAATTGGGCGCTTTTGTTCTGACCGAGGCATGCCGGACCCTGCAGCAATGGGGCCGGCCGTTGCGGCTGGCCGTCAATGTGTCGCCGATACAGGTCCAGCGCGGCTCGATCGGCGGTGATGTCGAGCGCGCCCTTGCGGCATCCGGGTTTCCGGCATCGAGGCTCGATCTTGAACTTGTGGAATCGCTGTTTCTTGGGCAGGCGGAAGCGGTCTCGGCCAGCATTGCGCATCTTTGCCGGCTCGGCTGCGGACTGGCCCTGGATGACTTCGGTTCCGGTTATTCGTCGCTCGGCTATATTCCGCGCTTTCCCTTTTCGAAGATCAAGATCGACCGGTCATTCATCCAGAATGTTCACAAGGACAAAGGCAGCGCGGCCATCGTGCGCAGCGTGGTTGAACTGGCGCGGGGGTTTGACATCCAAGTCATAGCCGAGGGGATCGAAACGCCGGAGCAGGATGAAGCCGTGCGGGCCCTTGGCTGCGACTTCGGCCAGGGATTTCTTTATGGCCGACCAATGTCCGCCGATCAGGTGATGAAAATCATGCGCACCGCCGCCTGAACTGTCGCGGCGATGCGCATCGGGGATCGGATGCCTCAGAGGCCGAGCCCGCCGATACAGGCGTATTTCAGGCTCAGGTAGTCATCGACGCCGTACTTCGAGCCTTCGCGGCCCATGCCGCTGTCCTTGACGCCGCCGAAGGGGGCGACTTCCGTGGTGATCAGGCCTTCGTTGATGCCGACAAGCCCGTATTCCAGCGCTTCCATGACGCGGAACACCCGGCCGAGGTTCTGGGCATAGAAGTAGCAGGCCAGGCCATACTCGGTGTCATTGGCAAGCCGAATGACTTCCTCTTCGGTCTCGAAGCGGAACAGCGGGGCCAGCGGACCGAAGGTCTCCTCGCGCGCCACCTTCATCTCGGCGGTGGCGCCCGCAACGATGGTGGGCTGGAAGAAGCTGCCCTCGTTGCCGATGCGCGCGCCGCCGGTCAGCACCGTGCCACCCTTGGCAACCGCATCAGCGATGTGTTCCTCGACCTTGGCAATGGCGTTGGTGTCAATCAGCGGACCCTGGGTGATGCCGTCCTTGCGTCCGTCGCCCACCTTCAGCTGCGCCTCGACGGCCGCCTTCAGCTTGGCGGCAAAAGCGTCATAGACGCCGGCCTGGACGTAAAGCCGGTTGGCGCAGACGCAGGTCTGGCCGGAGTTGCGGAA
This sequence comes from Pannonibacter sp., assembly GCF_051860505.1. Taxonomy (NCBI): domain Bacteria; kingdom Pseudomonadati; phylum Pseudomonadota; class Alphaproteobacteria; order Hyphomicrobiales; family Stappiaceae; genus Pannonibacter; species Pannonibacter sp. The sequence goes on from NZ_JBHYDX010000041.1 coordinate 3,696, forward strand.
CTTGGAAATCATCGCGCCGGCGACAGCCGCATCGAGATCGGCGTCGTCAAAGACGATGAAGGGCGCGTTGCCGCCCAGTTCCATCGAGATCTTCTTCATGTGCTTGCCCGCCTCGCTGGCGAGCAGCTTGCCGACTTCGGTCGAGCCGGTGAAGGTGATCTTGCGCAGGAGGGGATGTTCGCACATCTCCGCCGCGATTTCGGCTGCCGAACCGGTGACCACGTTGATGACGCCGGCCGGAATACCCGCTGCGTCCGCCATCGCGCCGAAGGCGAGGGCAGAGTAGGGCGTCTGGCTGGCCGGCTTGATGACGATGGTGCAGCCGGCCCCGAGCGCTGCGCCGAGCTTGCGCGCGATCATCGAGTTCGGGAAATTCCAGGGCGTGATGGCCCCGACGACGCCGACCGGCTCCTTGGTGACCAGGATGCGCTTGCCGGCCCAGGGGGCGGGAATGACATCGCCATAGATGCGCTTGCCCTCTTCGGCAAAGAACCGGATGTACTTCACGCCCAGCGCGATCTCGCCCTTGGCCTCGGCCAGCGGCTTGCCCATTTCGGTGGTGAGCAACTCGGCCAGCGCATCGTGGTTCGCCATGATCGCATCGCACAGCTTGTGCATGCGCGTGGCGCGGTCCTCTGCCGTCAGGGCCTTCCAGCCGGCAAGCGCCTTGTGAGCGGCCTCGATGGCGCGGCGCGTTTCGGCGCGCCCGGCTTTCGGAACGGTGCCGATGGTCTCAAGCGTTGCCGGATTGTCGACGCGGATGGTCTGGCCACTGTCGGCCGGAACCCAGGCTCCATCGATGTACAGCTGCTGCTTCACCAAGTTTGCATCAAGGCCCATGTCGGTCTCCCCCGGTCTGTCTTGCCCGTCGTGTCGGACGTGTGTGGCATGTTTCCGGCAGGACGTCATGTCGCCGCCAGTTATTTAACATGTTAAACAGTTATGGAGTGTTCGGTAAAGAGGCTTTCCCGGTGACCGTGCGGGCCAAAGCGCGTCCTGCACGGCAAGGCACATCAATATTCCTTTTCGAAATAGATGCCGGCCTTTGACGAGCCGGTAGCCCCGACTTCGCCGCGCGCCTTGAGGTTACGCGACAGGTCGATGTCGACCTTGACCTTGGAGGAGTCGCGGCCGGTGCCCTGTTCGACGCCCAGATAAATGTTGTCATTGATGTATTTGCCCACCGACAGGGACGGTCCGCCGGGGCCGGCGACATTGAGATCGACCGCGTCCAGCCCGAGCGACTTGCGCAGCTGGGCGAGGGGGCCCTGGTCGCTGCCCCCGGTCAGCGTTGAGACGGCTGCTGCCAACTGGGCGATCTGCGTCGGCGACAGGCTGGTCATGCTCTTGTCGAACAGCAACTGGGCGAGGATTTCATCCTGAGGCAGGGACGGGGAAGAGGACAGGGCGATGACCGGATCTGCGGCGCTGCCACTGATGGTGACGCTGACCGAGGTCGAACTGGCACTGGTGGTGGCGACGAAGTCCAGTGTCGGCGTCAGGGAGCCGGTGAAGGTTGCGATGCCGCGAGAGAAGGCGAGACGCCGGGTGAGGACGTCGAGCTGGCCGCGCCGCAGGGAAAACCCGCCGACGGCCTGAGGTGCGGAAGTGGTGCCAACAATGCGCAGCGAGCCGCCGAGTTCGGCGTCGAGGCCACGGCCGCGCACGAAGATGCGTGAGGGGGCATTGACCGTGACATCCAGGGAAAGACCCGCGCTGCCGCTGGCCGTTCCGCCGCTCTCGCCCAAGTCCTGTTGCAATTCGGCAACCTGTTCACGCACCGGCTTGGGCGCGTTGACATGGCGAACGGCCAACGGGGACAATCCGCCGGGCAGCGATTGCGGAATGGCGATGTTGGCGTCCTGGATATTGACGGAACCGGACAGGACCCCGCCTCCTGCCAGCGGCCCGGTGATCTTGAGGGCTGCGCCGAGATCGGCCGAGACGATGCGACCGTCGCTGTAGCGACCGTTATCGACTGTGACTGTCAGGTCGGCCGGCATGCCTTGCGACAGGCCGACGGAGCCGCTGGCCTCGACTGTGCCACCCGCGGCAATCGCGGCGGTGACGCCGTTGACGACAATCCGGTCGCGGGTCACGTCGAGCGTGCCGGTGATGTCGCGCAAGGTGAAGCCTGAGGACAGTTCTGTGAAACTGAGGCCTTGCGGGCGGGCCGTCAGGGCGTAGTCGGGGGCCGAAAACGATCCGCCAACCCGTCCTGATACGGCAAGCGTGCCTTCTCCCCGGAAGCCGGACCGGGTCAGGGCAAGGCGCGCGACCGAAAGCGGAACGGTGCCGGATAGGTCCAGTGCCAGGGCGCCGGCGCCGCCGAGCGTAACCGGTCCGCTGGCGCTGAGCGAAAGGCCACCATCGCCGGAAATGCGGCTGGTCTGCTCGATGCGCTGGCCGGAGAATGTGCCGCGACTGTCAAGGCCAAGCGGGGCAATGCCATTGCTGGCAAGTGCAGAAGCGGACAGACCGGAGCCGGTCAGTTGCCAGGCGGCCGTTGGTGCGCTGGCCGGGCCGGTGACCTTGACCGTACCACTCAGACTGCCGCCAAGGCCGAGACCGGGACTGACCGCATTGGCCAGCGCCACGGGAACGGCCTTCAGGGTGCCGGAAAGGTCCAGTCTTTCTCCGGCTGTGCCGGTGATGACCAGGGAACCGGAGCCGAGCGCGAGCGCAATCTCGTCGAGCCTGGCGATAGCGCCAGCATAGGAAAGGCGGGCCGGTCGCACGAGCGACGTCTTGAGGCCGCTGTAGCTGCCATCAAGCTTTGCCAGGACAAGATCAAATCCGGAAGGTGTTGCGGTCAGATTTCCACCTGCGGCTACCCCGTCCCTGGCAGCGCCGGGCAGACGGGCATCCAGCGTGAAATCGGTGCGGCTGCCGTCGCTGCTCGCCTGGGCGGAGAGACTGGCCAGCCGCGTTCCGCCAGCAACGATACCGGATGCTGCGGCAGTGCCTGTGGCCTGGGGCACGGCCAGGAGATCAAAGAGGTTTGCGTCGACCTTGAGGCTTTCCACCGCAGCCTCGGGCAGGCCGAGGCCGGATCCCTCTGCCGTCAGGGCTATGCGAGGGCCTTTGGCGTCGGCGCTGAGTGTTGCCTGTGCGGTCAACCGGCCCGCCAGCGGGGTGAGGGCAAGGGGCGACAGTTCGGACAGGTCGGGCGCGTTCAGTGACAGGGTGCCGCTGACGCTTTCAAGGGCCCGTGCAAGGTCCGCGACGGTCAACGTACCGGTCAGCCTGTTGCTGCCGACGGCGGCTTCAAAGCCGCTCAGCTCGGCACGGCCATCGCGGCTGGACAGATCACCGCGGGCCACCAGCGGAGCACCATTGAGGCTCGCCGACAGGTTTAGTTCCCCGCGCGGTGCGGCGGGATCAGCCTCGCCGGCGACCGCCAGCGACAGGTCGGTCAGTGGCGTTCCCGCCAGCAGAATGCGTTGTGAGGTCGCGGTCAGGTCGAGCCCAGGGCGTGCGAGCGCACCGGACAATTCGGCTTCGGCGGTGAGGCTTCCGCCAAGGCGCGGGTCAAGTTTGCCAAGGTCGGGCAGGACGAGCCTGAGGTCGCCGTCGAGCCCATCCCCATCGCCCCGCTTCAGTTCGGCGTCGCCGGACAGGGTTGCGCCGGGGGCGGTGAGGGCAAGGTCACGCAGACCCAGCGTGCCGTCATTGGCGAGCGTCACGTTGGCGGTCGCCTGTGTCTTGCCGGCCAGAAGGCTGTCGAGGGGGGCGATGCCGGCGGCAAGATCTGTGCCGGCGAGCGACAGGACAACCGTGCCTGACGGGTCGTTGAGGTTCAGGTCGGTGCGGAAGCCGGCCCCCAGGCTGCCCGCCAGCGGCTGGCCGGCGAGCGGGGCGAGAGTGGCAAGATCCGGCAGGCGCAGGTCGCCCGTCACACGGGTCCGGGCCAGGCTGATTTCGCTCTCGCCAAGTTGCAGCGACAGAACCGGCAGACTGGCGCTGCCCCGTGCCAGGCGCAGCACGGGCGTGCCGTTCTCGACCGTCAGCCGACCGGCCAACTCGGCCGCGCTGGCTCCGGCGAAGGAGGCAAGACGCGGGTCCTGCGGCGACAGGCCGGCAAAGCGCAAGGTGGCACTGAGGGGCACCGACACGGCGCCGGGCCGAAAACTTGCGCCGACGCCGGTGGCATCCATCCGGGCGGAGGCAAGCTGTCCCGCCGGCGCGGCGAGAGTATCGGTTTCCACGCTGGCATGCCAGGTAGCCCGATCAAGAGTGCCGTCCAGCCGAGCCGAGGCGGTCAGTCGTTTCAAGGTGGTCAGGCCAGCGCCAGTCTCGATGCCGATCAGGGCATCGCCGCCAGCTGCCAGCGTCACGTCCGCCAGTCCGGTGAGAGCCTGCGTGGCCGGATCGAGATTGCCGGAGGCAGAGACCTGCAGCGTTCCGGTCTGGATGCTCAAACTGCCGGCCAGAGGCTGGAACGTTCCGGAGAGGTCCGCCGTGCCGGCCAGTCGTGTCGTCCCCTGAAACAGGGCGCCGGCAATCGGCGGGACCAGGGGGGCGAGATCGCCGTCGAGGTCGATCGTCAGGCGGCGTTTCGTATCGGTTGCTGCCGTCAGGCGCGCAGTGCCGCTGACGGTCGGGTGGCCATCGAGGGCAAGCCCCAGCCTGGCACCCCAGTCTGCGAGCGGCCCTGAGCCGGCAAGGTCAAGATCCAGCGCGGGAAGCTCGTCAATGCCGGCGAGCCGGGCAATGATCCCGCCGCGAGGCTCGTTGGCCCTGACGCTGAAGTCCAGCGTGCCGGCGCCCGGAGCAAAGCTGAAATCGGCGGTAACGGTCCCCGGCGTGCCGTCGATCCGGGCGATGCCAAGCCGGGCGGAAATGGTCTCCGGCACCGCCTGGGCCGCCCCTTCGGCCTTGGCGGCCAGGGCAACCGGTATGCCGGCCACCGGCGCGCCAAGCTGGATTTTCGGCAGGTCGAGCTTGTCGATCCGGACCGCAGCGATAGGCAGGAGCGGGCCGTCATTTGCCGGGGTCGTCTGCTGGGCCGGTGCCGGTATCGGCCGGCGCTGCAGGTCAACCAGATCGGCAGCCAGGCCGGTGATGTGCATTTGCCCGGTGAGCAAAGCCAGCGGCTGCCACTCGAGGGCAATCCCTGACACCGTGGCATAGGGCCCCTGGCTGTCCGTCAGGGTCAGCGAAGCGAGAGAGGCATTGCCCGACCAGGAGATCGACAGTCCCTCCAGCCGCGCGCCGCCGTCGGGCAAGTCCAGCGCATCGTTGGCAAATCGCTGGATCAGGCTTTCCCCGAGCGGCGTCGGCACCAGGGCGAGCGCCAGTCCGGCCAGCGCCGTGCTGCCGAGGGCGGTGTAAAGCAGGGCTTTCAGGATGCGCCGCAATGAATCGGTCCGGTTCAGAAGGCCTGGCTGAGGCCAAGGTAGATCGCGAAATCAGGATCACCTTTTTCAGGCGAAAGTGGGACCGCAACATCGAGGCGCAGGGGGCCGATCGGGGTAAAATAACGAATACCGGCGCCGATGCCGATCTTGAGGGGGCGCGAGAAGTCGGGCACCGAAGCCTTGTAGACATTGCCCGCATCGACAAAGGCGACCGCGCCGAACGTCTCGGTCAACCGCACTCGGACTTCGCCTGACATCTCAAGCAGGCTGCGGCCGCCGGTGACTTCGCCGTTGCGACGCGGGCCGACGTTGCGATAGGCATAGCCCCGGATCGAGCCGCCACCACCGGCAAAGAAGCGCCGGCCAGCCGGAATGTCATCCACCTGTGGCCCGACGATGCTGCCCGCCGTCAGACGCCCGGCGAGGATGAAGCGCTTGGCCTCGTCCAGGGCCACATAGCTGGAAACAGAGCCTTTGGTGAACAGCATCATGTTGCCGTTGCGGATGTCATAGGCCGGCTCTGCAAAGGCCGTGACCAGAAGTCCCTTTGACGGGTTCAAAAGGTCGTCCCGGGTGTCATAGGTCATATCCGCCGGAAGGCCGGTCAGCAGATAGGTCTTGTTGCCATAGGCGTCCTTCTCGTCGAGGAAGGCGATCTCGAACCCCGCCCGGCCAGCGAACTGGTCGGTGAACTGGCGCTTCAGATAGGCATCATAGGTGACAGAGCGGCTGGTGTAGGCGTTGGGGGCTTCCTGCTTGGCCGACAGGGACGTGCTGAAGCTGGTCAGCGGCCCGAACACACCGGGCTTCTCGAAGGCGATCTTCGCCGCATATTCCATGTCTTTCAGCGATGCATTGCCAAGCCGGCCGACCGAGCCTTCGACAGACAGAAGCTCCCCCTGGCCGAACAGGTTGCGCCGGCGCCAATAGGCCTCGAACCCGCCGCCCTCCGTCGACGACCAGGTCGCGCCAGCGCCCAGCACGTGTCGCTTGCGTTCGGACACTTCAATGGTGATCGGCAGCGTGCCGTCGGGCCCGATCGTCTCGGCCTCGACCATGTTGACGCTGGCGAAGATGCCGAGATCATTCAGGCGCTTCTGGGCTGCAGCCAGAATCTCCGGGTCATAGACGGATCCTTCAGGGATCATGGCCTGCGCCACGACAAAACCGGGGTCGGTGACCTGTGTGCCGGTGACGGTCACGGGACCGAATCGTGCCTGCTGACCGGCATTGGCAACAAGGGTCACGTCGAGGTGACCATTGGCATGATCAGCGGTGATGTCGCGGGTGACGATGCGGGCCTTGGGATAGCCGCGGGCCTGCAGGAGCGACAGCATCTGGCGCTCGGCGACCAGCACCTTGGACGAATCTGCCGTGGTGCCGGCGGCAAGCCCCCAGAAGCCGGGGTCGGTTGCAAGCTGGCTTGCCGCCGAGCCTTCGGCGCCGATGCGCACATCACCAAAGTTGAATTGCGGTCCGGCGGTTATGGCGATGCTGACCGGAACCGGGCGTGGGCCGGGCAGGCTGCCACGCTGCAGGGCTGACTGAAGCGGCAGCCCTGCAACGCGGATGTCGACCGTGCCGCCGTAGCGGCCCTCGATATAGAGCTGGGCGATCAACCGGTCGAAATCGTTGAGCGCACGGGCAATCAGCCCGGCTTCGCCGGAGGGGGCCTTTTCTGCCTCGCTCATCAGGAGAGAGGCCGCTGTCAGCCGCTCCCGCAACGGTTCATCGCCGCCGGACAGAGTAAGCGTAGGAACATAGGGAAAGGCATCCGGCGTGTTTGCCTCGTCACCCGCCGAACCCCACAGGCGGTAGCCGAAGAGTTCGAAGGCCGACGCCGGCATGGGCAGCAGCGTCGCGGCGAGACCGACGGCCATCACCGCACAAACAACTTTGTCCCGCCAGGCCGACCGGATGCGGACGGGGCGGGGCAGGGAGCCATCCGCTCGGCAATATGCCGCTGCGGGGCCAGACTGATCGGACGGAACTCGCATCAACTCGCAGCCGCCGGGTGGGCCCAAAGGCCATGGCAGATCCATGGTCATGGGTTTCTATCGCATGGGCAGCCCGCGAAGGCGAGCCGATCCCGCAAAGACACTCATTCGGAGCGCCCGTCATCCGGAACGCCTCGCATGGTGCTGGTCTTCACACCAGCATAGTAACGAAGGAGTTAAGCTTTTGTCGCTGACTTGATCCTTTGCGACGCCGGTGACCGTCAGAACAAATCCGGCTCTGCCGGTACATTCAGCAACCTGCGCGCGGCGGTCAGGGTGTTTGCCATCAGCATGGCAATCGTCATCGGTCCAACGCCGCCCGGGACGGGTGTGATGGCTCCGGCGTGGACCGCAGCCTCGGCAAAGGCGACATCGCCGACCAGTCGCGTGGCATCAGCGCCCCGCGTCAGGTCCGGTACCCGGTTGATGCCGACGTCGATGACCGTGGCGCCTGGCTTGATCCAGTCGCCGCGCACCATTTCCGGACGTCCGACGGCCGCCACGACGATATCCGCCCGGCGCACCACGTCGATCAGGTCCTTCGTGCGGCTGTGGGCGACGGTGACTGTGCAGCTTTCCGACAGGAGCAACTGGGCCATCGGCTTTCCGACGATGTTGGACCGGCCGATGACAACCGCATCGAGACCGGCGAGCGAAGAGCCCAGCGTGCGCTTCAGCAGCACGAGGCTTCCCGCCGGCGTGCAGGGGACCAGTGCCCGCTCGCGATCGCCGATGGACAACAGCCCGACATTGACCGGGTGGAACCCGTCGACATCCTTCTCCGGGCGGATCAGGCGCAGCACCTTGCTTTCGTCGATGTGGCGGGGCAGGGGAAGCTGCACCAGGATGCCGTGGATGGCGTCATCGGCATTCAGCGTCTCGACAAGGGCCAGCAGGTCCGTCTCGGACGTATCAGCCGGCAGGGTGTGCTTGACCGAATGAAAGCCGCAGGCCGCGGCCGCCTTGTCCTTGTTGCGGACATAAACCTGGCTGGCCGGATCTTCGCCGACAAGGACCACGGCAAGGCCAGGCTGGCGCCCCGTCTCGGTCAGAAGGCGGGCGGCGCGGGCAGTGATTTCGGCGCGGACGGAGGCGGCTACCGCCTTGCCGTCGATCAGGGTTGCCTGGCTCATGGGGGGGGCCTTTCCGGGCTGGCGCGGTCAAGGGCAGGACCGGCCGGGTGCTGAAACTGCGCGCACATTATGAATCGTCCGCCCGCCTGAAAAGTGGGGCGCACGACATTTTCCTCCCCAAAAGCGTCCCGCGTCGGCATTTCTTTTCACCGAGTCGCAGCGCTTTGAGAAGCGGAGGCTCTGATTCTCCCTGTTTTGCCGGCATTGCGACGGGTCATTGGAACTGGCGCGAGGATCGAGCCGGCAAGTGCTCATTCAAACATCTCCCAGCGAAACCAGTTCCTTAACGCTTTCCTTTCATTTGGTGTTGTAATTGAAGCACAGCGTATCGTCCCCGCACAGACGCAGCAGCAGCCCGGCTTGGACTTTGCCCGCGCCGGGTGCTAGGAGAAATGCCGGGACAGGATGGTGTAAGCGGGGAACCGATGCGGTCGTTGTGGCTTTTGTCTTTAGTATTGCTTGCAGCAGGCTGTGCCGCGCTCCCTTCCGAGGGGCCCTCCGCAATTGGCATCACGTCCGACCAGATTACCGCTGATCAGTCCGCTGTGCCGTCCGGCATGGAAAACTACGCCGTCATCGACATTGCACCGGGCAACATCGAGTATCTGAAGAACTACCGTCCGCTTGCCTTCATGAACCAGTTCAAGGGTGTCGGCGGCGGCGGCTCCAGCGCCCGCCTTGGTGTGGGCGATAGCTTGCAGATCAAGATCTGGGAAGCCTCGCGTGAGGGCCTGTTCTCGAATGGCAACGACAGCACGCTGATTCCGGCGACCATCGACGAGAGCGGCTTTATCTTTGTTCCCTACGCGGGCCGCATTCAGGCTGCGGGCCAGTCGGTCGAGGGACTGCGCCAGACCATCGAAGGCAAGCTCGCCGGCAAGGCAATCGAGCCGCAGGTCCTCATTGTCGTGTCCGGCAAGATGAGCGCGACAGCTGTCGTGGTCGGCGATGCAGCCAAGCCGGGTGTCTATCCGCTGCAGGTGCGCGACACGCGGCTGCTGGAACTGGTTGCCCAGGCCGGCGGCGCGCGCGCTGCAACCTACGAGACCGTCGTGACGCTGAAGCGCGGGACGCGCTCGGGCACGACGCGGCTCGAACATCTGATCGATTTTCCGGAAAACAACGTGCTCGTGGCTCCTGGCGACAACATCCTCTTGTCGCATCGCCCGCGCACCTTCTCTGCCTTCGGTGCAACGAAGGCGAACCAGCTTGTTCCGTTCCGCACCAAGTCCGTCTCCATGGCCGAGGCCCTGGCAACGGTCGGTGGCCTGAATGACTACCGCGCCGATGCAGGCGGGATCTTCCTGTTCCGCTACGAGGAAGCCGAACTGGTGCGCCAGTTGCGTCCGGATCTGGGTCAGAAGCTCGCCGGCCAGGTCGAAGTGCCTGTGGTCTATCGTCTCAGCCTTCAGGATCCGCGCGGGTTCTTCCTGGCACGCTTCTTCGAGATGCGTGACAAGGATATCCTGTACGTGGCGAACCATCCGACGGCGGAGTTCGGCAAGTTCCTGCAGATCATTGCGCCTCTGACAAATAATGCCATCGGCGTTGCCGCGATCATGAACAAGTAATTCCTTCTTGTTCGAAGGGTGAACAAGGACGGCGCCATGGCGGAAAAGCCGCAAGGGCAGGGCATGGGTGGACCAGACCCCTCCGGCGATGCCAAGAAGACTTTCGTCTTTCTGCAGGGCCCTCCTTCGGTGTTCTGCCGCCGTGTGGCCGACGAACTTGAGTTGTTAGGGCACCGCACGCTTCGCATCAACCTGTGTCCGGGCGACTGGCTCGCCTGGCATGACGGGCGAGCGGTCAATTACCAAGGCACTCTTGCCGGGTTCAGGGACTGGTTCCGCGACTTCGCGCGCCGCAGCGGTGTGACCGATGTGGTCTACTATGCCGACCGTGTGCCCTATCACGTTGCTGCCGCCGAAGTGGCAGCCGAGCTTGGCTTGACGGCCAGCACTTATGAGTTCGGCTACCTGCGCCCGGACTGGATCACGCTGGAGCGCGACGGCATGGCGGCGCATTCGCGGTTTCCGCAAGATCCGGACCGGATCCGGACACTGGCCCGGGATCTGCCGCCCATCGACCGGCGTCCGCTCTACACGCATCCGTTCTGGCTCGAGGCCTATCACGAGGTGGCCTATAACCTCGCCAATGTCTTCCTGGCCTGGTGTACGTTCCCGCGCTACATCCGTGATCGTTTCTATCATCCCCTTGCTGAGTATTTGCGGTTTATTCCGCGTCTTCTGCAGTCGAGCTGGCGCAACGGCGTCGCCGAGCATCTGATCGACGATGTGATTGGCAGCGGCATCCCCTATTACGTCTTCCCGCTGCAGATCCAGAGCGACTACCAGCTGCGCTATAATTCGCCCTTCAGCCATATCGGCGAGGCGGCGGAAGAGGTGATCCGGTCCTTTGCCAAGTCGGCGCCGGTGTCGGCCCGACTGGTGTTCAAGATCCACCCGCTCGACAATGGCATCGAGCCCTGGCCGAAGCTCCTGAAGCAGATTGCGCGCCGCTACGGCGTTCGCAAGCGCGTCTATGTGATCGACGGTGGCAACCTGAACCGGCTGCTGGAACACGCCAAGGGCGCGCTGATGATCAACAGCACCACTGGCATTCACGCCCTGCGCGTGGGCTGTCCCACCAAGGTCCTGGGCATTGCGCTCTATGACATCGCCGGCCTGACCAGCCAGGTGCCGCTTGACCAGTTCTGGGCCGATCGTACACCGCCGGACGCTGAGCTCCTTGACCAGCTCGAACGTCTTCTGGCGGCAACGATCCAGGTCAAGGGCAATTTCTACGTCGAGAAGGGGCGCCGGGCCGGGGCCTATGCCATGGCGCGCCGCCTGGCCGGAGGGACAGTGAACGGCTTGGGCACCTGCGAGCCCAGCCCGCCTCGTCTCGCAGGAGCCCTGGCGGCCGGAATTGCGACCACGTTCGACGAACAGATCAACGACGGCACAAAGACTGAAAGGTGGTTCCATGCCTGGCGCGGCTGAGACGGGCGCAGGGCTGGGCCAGCCCGTGCTGCTGGACATCACCCGGCTGATGGGGCGCGGTTTGCGCGCCTCGCCGACCGGCATCGACCGGGTCGAATTTGCTTATCTCGATCATCTCCTGGCCCGCACGGACATTGATCTCGGTTTTGTCGAGGCCGGCGATTTCGGTTTGCGCCTGTTGCCGCGCTCTGCAGGCCTCGACTTGCGGGATCGCACGGCCGCCAACTGGGGCGTTACTGAAACCGGCCCCAGCGCAGCCTATGGCCGGACCTTGCGGTTCCTGGGGCTGGACGCGCCGGAGGCAACCCTGACAGAGGGGCGGCGTGATGCGGTGACGGGCGCGGCTGCCTGGGTCAAGCGGGCAGCCGGGCAGGTGGCGGGGACATTGTCCAACAACCCGGGCAGGATCACTGGCGGCATCTATATCAACGTTGCCCATGCCAATCTGACCGCGCCCGCACTGCCCCGCTGGCTGGAACGCTCGGGCGTCCGGCCCGTGTTCCTGATCCACGATCTGATCCCGATCACCCACCCCGAATACTGCCGGCCGGGTCACGACGACCTGCATCGCCGCCGCATGGCGACCGTGGCCGCCCACGCCGACCTGGTGATCACCAATTCAACCTATACGCGGGATGTCTTCCTTGCGCATGTGGCCGAAGCGGGGCTGCGAAGCCCGCGCACAGAGGTGGCGCTGCTGGGGATCGAGGGCCAGTTCCAGTCTCCCGTCGGCGCGCTGGCCGAGCCGCAGCCGGACAAGCCGTATTTTGTCGTTCTTGGCACCATAGAACCGCGCAAGAACCACCTTCTGCTGTTGCCGCTCTGGCGGGACATGGTGGAACGTCTCGGCGAAGCCGCTCCGCGTCTGGTGCTGGTTGGGCGACGGGGCTGGGAAAACGAGAACATCGTCGACTATCTTGACCGCTGCCCGGCGCTGGCGGCCTATGTGCATGAGGCCGGCGGCCTGACCGACGCGGAAGTGGCGGCGCTGATGAAAGGCGCTGCCGCCGTGCTGGTGCCGTCCTATGTCGAGGGCTTCAGCCTGCCGCTGGTCGAGGCCGAGGCTTTGGGGGCGCCGGTCATCGCCTCCGACATTGCCGTCCACCGCGAGGTCGCAGGCCCGGCCGCCCGTCTCCTGTCCCCGCTCGATGGCCTTGGCTGGATGCGCGCCATCGAGGGCCTGGCGCGCGGCGACCGTGGCGCCCGGCTCGACATCGAACCGGGCGTACCCGAGACCATGACCTGGCCGGCCCATTTCCGCGTGCTGGACCGGTATCTCACTCAAACCCAAGGCTGATCCCGTTCGCCTAGCCGAGCCAGGTCCCGTACCAGAGCTGCCAGTCGACGACATTCTTGTTCTCGGCGCTTTCCGAGAACCCCATCAACACGTCAACCTTGTCCATTTGACCGCTTGAGAGCCTGTCCAGCCAGCCTGCAAGCCCAGCTGCTTCAGGATCGCGACCGAGGATGTTGCGGTAGAGGCTGGTAACATACGACGTATCACTCGGTGCGTCGCCGTATCTCGCCTTGAACTCGGCCGAATTCAGGAAGGCCGAAGCCATCTGTTTCAACGTCATTCCATCGTCCATCAGCAGAACATTATGCTTTAGAGCGTGTCGCGTTTAATTAGTTCCATATCCTGCGGCTTTGAAGAAGTTGTAGCATTCCTCATCGGTGAAGA
>NZ_JBHYDX010000042.1:0-12283 GCF_051860505.1 Pannonibacter sp.
AACACAAGTAGAATCAATGTCATGCACCTTGTCCAGAAACTTAAACCGGACAGCAGTGGCACAAGGCGGGGATGACCCCTGAGTGGGCGGCACTGCTCCGCCGGCAGCCAGGCCCATGTCGCGTTTCCGATCTCGCGCGTGTTGCCCAATTTATGGTGAACCGAACGTTAAGTCTTTGTGTGGCAACCTGATCTTCGCGAAAGGGCCGCAGTAGGGTGAGGTGTCCGGTCGAGCCATGATCATTCGTCAGTTTCTCCAGTGGATCGAGACAGCGCCGGCCGGTGCGCGGGCAGAGGCGACCGGGGCGCTGGCACGGGCGTGGCTGCATTCACCTTTGTCCGAGGACGACCGCGCGGCTGCCCTGTCGGCCTTGACCTGGCTGCTCGATGATCCGGCGCCGGAGGTGCGGTTTGCCCTGGCCGATGTGTTTGCGCGCCGGAGGGATGCGCCGCAGCACCTGATCCTGTCCTTGATGCGGGACCGCAGCGAGATTGCCGCGCTGGTCGTGGCGCATTCTCCGCTCATTCCTGACGGTGACCTGATCGACCTTGCTGCCGAGGGCGACACGGTCCTGCAGCGGGCCATTGCGCGGCGGATTGATCTTTCCGCGCCCGTCGCTGCCGCGCTGGCCGAAGTCGCGCCGGCTGAAGTCTGCGCTGAGTTGCTCGACAACGCACATGCCCATCTCCTCGTCTTCAGCCTCTCTCGGTTGGCCGAGCGCTTTGCCGGCGACGCTGAATTGCGCAACCGGTTGCTGGCGCGCGCCAATTTGCCGCTCGCCGTTCGCCACCGCCTGATCACGGCCCTGACCGAAGGCCTGCGCGCCCGGGCGGTTGTTCTGGTTGGAACGGATCCGGAGGAAACCGCCACCTATCTGGAGGAGGCGCAGGAACGGGCCACGCTGGTCCTGTGCGGGCAGGCGGATGACGATGCCCTGCCGGCCTTTGTCGAGCATCTGCGCGCCAGCGGCCAGTTGACGGCACGGCTGCTGATCCGGGCAACCGGGCAGGGCCGCTTGCGGTTGCTCGCCCTCAGTCTGGCGTTGCTGACGGCGCAGGACACGGACACGGTTGCCGGGGTTCTGGCGACCGGCCGGGAAGCCGGATTGCGGGCGCTCATCGCAGGAGCCGGGTTGCCCCGGCGCTGCCAGCCGCTGTTCGTCTCGGCCATCCAGGCTTATCGGGAGGCCGGGGAGCCGTTCACCTGCGATGCCACGCCGGAGGTTGTCCGGCCGGTGCTGGAGCAGGTCGCATCCCGGTTGCAGGCCTCAGCAGGGCGGGCAGGGGACGAGGATATCGAGGATCTGTTGCGCATGGTCCGGGGCCTTGCCCTTGAGGCTGCGCGCAGCGATGCCCGGCGCTTTGTCGAGGGGGCTCGCACCGCCGCCTGACCTTCGTGCCGCGATTGTGCCGGCCCGGTCAGAAATTGTCGGAATTTGTCGGAGAGTGTTGCGTGATGGCACGTCCGCAGCGCGACTTTGTCGCGTTTTGGCGTTCGTGTCCGGATCTGCGCTCAGCGGTCCGTTTCGCCGTGCCGGGCCAGGTAGTCTACCGTGACATCTGTCAGCTTGCGCAGCAGGGTGACGCCAGTCAAGTTGCTGTCATCCCTGGCTTTTTCGCTCACCATTGCTTTAATGGCAACCACATGCTGCTGCAGCAGAACCACCGGCAGGTCTTCTGGTGTGGTCACTGCTTCGATCAGATGGCAGAGGTTGCCCGCAACCTGTCCCACCAGCGGATAGCCAAGTGTTGCGGACTGTCCCTTGATGTTGTGGGCAGCCTGGTAGAGAGGGTCAAGTGTCTGGCGGGACAGTCCTTTTGCATCGACGTCCTGCCAGGCAGCAAACAGCGCCTCGGCCTCGTTGCCCATCCAGCCATCGAAGTTCCCCGACAGCTTCTGCAGCGCCGCTTCCGCTGCTTTCACAGGGTCGAACTTGGCCGCCTCGCGCGGACTCATCACGCGAACTTTCTTGCGCAAGTCTTTGGGCGGTGTGAGGAATTCGACTTCTCCATCGAAGTCATCCTCACCAAAAGGCTGGTCGGTCCCAGACATCGTATCACCCCCCGCCGCCGCCAGTCTTTCCTGGCCAGCCCGTTCCAGTTCCGCGCAAGCTTGCTCTGATCAGGCTAAAAAAGCGTTGCAATTCAATATCGAAACATCTCGCTGAGGATTCTTTCGTCCCAGCCGTGCTCCTGGTCAAACATCATGATGCAGGACGATCCCGTGTCCTCCTGAACACTGACCTTGGCGACATTGCGGATCTCGGTATGGTCGGCCGCTGCACTGACCGGGCGCTTTCCGGGCTCCAGAACCTCGATGTCGACCACCGCCCGGTTGGGTAGAAGCGCTCCGCGCCAGCGCCGTGGGCGGAAGGCGCTGATAGGCGTAAGTGCAAGTAAAGGCGCGGAAATCGGCAGGATCGGCCCATGCGCCGACAGGTTGTAGGCGGTGCTTCCCGCCGGTGTCGCGATCAGGCAGCCGTCGCAGATCAGTTCCTCCAGCCGCTGCCGTCCGTCGACCGAAATGCGCAGCTTGGCCGCCTGGTAGGTCTGCCTGAGCAGCGACACTTCATTGATCGCCCGGGCGGTGTGGTGGCCACCGGACTGGTCGACCGCCTGCAGGAACAAGGGATGGATCGTCGTCACATCGGCCGCGCCAAGCCGGGCGAGCAGATCTTCCTCCTTGTATTCATTCATCAAAAAGCCGACCGACCCCCGGTTCATGCCATAGATCGGCAGGCCGGAATTCATGAAGCGATGCAGCGTCTGCAGCATCAAGCCGTCGCCGCCGAGGGCAACGATCACGTCGGCTTCTTCGGGTGGGGCATTGCCATAACGCTCAGCCAGACTGTCCAGCGCCAGGCGCGATTCCTCGGTGTCACTGCCCACAAGCGCAATGCGGCCAGAGCGGATCTGTGGTCTCGTCGTCATGGCGTTTCCCGGCGCATCCCCTTGGTCCTGCAGGTCTTTGCCGCAGGGACGCCCACTAAACAGCATCCCGGGGCGAAGGCCAAGGTCAAAGCACCGCCTTGCACCACAATGCAAGAACGGGCAGCCATCAGGCCGCCCGTTGCCAGTCCTTGTTCGTCATCCCGGGCGAGAGCGAAGCGGAGACCCGGGATCGGTACGCCAAGGCCCATCGGTTCCCAACTCCCCAAAAAACCGAGACTTCGGCTCTCCGGTCCCGGCTCGGCGCTTCGCATGGCCGGGATGATGGAGGAAAAATCAAGCGAAATCAGAGGCTTCAATCAAGCTCCGGCACTCCACGGACCGTGGTGGATGTCGCGGCCATCGAGACGGTCGAAGCCATGGGCGCCGAAGAAATCGCGCTGCGCCTGGATCATGTTGGCCGTGCCGCGTGCGGTCCGCATCAGGTCGAACCATGCCAGACCCGAAGCAAGCGCGGGCACCGGTAGGCCGTTCAGCGCGCCGAGCGCCACCACCTGGCGCAGGGCCGGAATCGTCGCCTCGAGCCGGGCAGCGAAATCGGGCGCAAGGATCAGGTTGCGGCCCGGGTTTTCGGTGAGGGCCGAGGCCATGTCGTTCAGCATGTCCGAGCGGATGATGCAGCCGGCGCGCCAGACGCGGGCGATCTCCGGCAGCGGCAGAGACCAGCCGAAACTGTCGGAAGCTGCTGAAATCATGGCGAAACCCTGCGCATAGCAGAGGATTTTGCCGGCGATCATCGCCTGTTCCAGCGTGGCGGCGGAGGGCACATCGGCGGCGGCAAGTCGCTGCGGGGCGGCACCGAAGCGGGCTTCGCCTGCCTTGCGCTCGTCCAGACGCGCGGAGACATTGCGCGCCATCACGGCCGCCTCGATCACCGGCACGGGAGTTGCCAGATGCTGCGCCTCGATGGCGGTCCAGCGGCCGGTGCCCTTCTGGCCGGCGCTGTCGAGGATCATGTCCAGCATCGGCTGGCCGGTCGCCGGATCGATGGCCTTGGAAACGGCAGCAGAGATTTCAACGAGATAGGACCGCAGCACGCCCTCGTTCCAGTCCGCAAAAAGCTGGCCGACATCGGCTGCGGACTTGCCCGCTCCGTCGCGCAGGATGCCGTAGATCTCGGCGATCATCTGCATGTCGGCATATTCAATCCCGTTATGCACCGCCTTGACGAAATGGCCAGCGCCCGCCTCGCCCATCCAGGTGGCGCAGGGGATGTCCTGATAACGTGCTGAAATCGCTTCCAGAATATGCGAGACCCGGTCCCAGTCGGCCTTCAGGCCGCCGCCCATGATCGAGGGACCATGGCGCGCGCCCTCCTCGCCGCCCGACACGCCGAGGCCCAGAAAGCGCATCGGCAGGCCGGCCGCCGCGCGGCGGTTGGTGTCGTGGAAATTGGCGTTGCCTGCATCAATGACGAGGTCGTCCTTGTCGAGCAGCGGGGCCAGCGCCGCGATCTGGTCGTCGACAGCCTCACCTGCGGGAACCATCAGGATGATCGCTCGCGGCTGCTTCAGGCTGGCGACCAGGTCGGCCAGGCTCTCGGTCGGGATGACATTGGCCGCCAGGACGCCGGCTTCGGCGTGGAAGCGGCGGGTGACCTCCGTCGTGCGGTTGAACACCGCGATGGGAAAGCCCTTTTCGGCAATGTTGAGGGCAAGGGCGGCACCCATGGTGCCAAGGCCAATGAGGCCGATCTCAGCAAGCGTGCTGGCCATCCATGCATCCTTTGTTGCCGGCGCTTGAAGCAAAACGCGCGGGCCTGCGACCCGAGGATCGCCACGTGCTGCACGCCGGACCGGTTCCGTCTCTGTCCAAGGCCGGGCGACAGATGTGTCCGGCCACCAGCCCTCCCCCTGACATTTTCACAAGTGGGTGGTCAAGGGTGGATGAGGGGAAAGGGATTGGGTGTAGGGCTTCGGTATCATCATCGGGCGCAATGGACTGTCAACAGGTGGAGGAACGGTAGGCTGCCCAAGTGTTTCGACCGTGGCAACTGGCAATCCGTCCAATTCGGTGACCGTACAACATGTCGTACCAATGACCAAAACAAGCGACGGACAGGTAATTCGACGGCTATGGATCGAAGCCGATATCGAAACAACTTTGCTTGCCTTAGCAATGCATAAAGCTTCAGATGACCTAAAGCATTCATGCTCGACTTATCCTTACAGTAAATAACTACCTACCAAGCCAGTAACCAAAGCGGCCTTCAGGGTCCTCCATCGCAACTGTACAGCTTTTCATGTAGTCGCCGTACAACACGCTGATGTTTGAGGTGTTTCCGTCGATGCGGTCCTGCATCTCTTCGATAGCAATTTTATACCGGCTTGCTGTCGTTTCCTGCAGAAGGCCTATGGAATCGCCAGACGCGAGAGCATATGCCAGCGCCTGATTCATCAGTTGGGTGTATTGCGCTGCGGTCGCCGGATCATTCGAATTTTCAAATGCAATACTGACTACACCGAAGTAGGCGGCGCAGACAGCGTACTCGTGCGCAAGGTTATTGACGGCAACGTAAGGTTCAGCAGCAGTAGCAGGTAGCGTTAGGCCAAGAAGCCATCCTGCGACTGAACTCAGTTTCATTCTGTCCTCCGTCGAGGCCCATCGCTATGCACTTGTTGCTGATATATTGAACCGGATCGCTGCTTTTTTGCAAGCTGCCGATTGGTTCCACAGTCTTTTGGTGGCAGGCGCTTTTGAGCCGGCTCTTTGAACATGTCTCTGTTCGCAGGCATCGGCCACGATAAAAATCAACGATTTCGGTGGTTATAGTGGTGCCGGCAACAGGATTCGAACCCGTGACCCCCTGATTACAAATCAGGTGCTCTACCAACTGAGCTATACCGGCTTTCTGGCGCAATGTGGCCGAATGGGAGCGCTTCTACCAGAAAGGATGCCGCGTTGCATCCCTTTTGGCTCCGGTTTTCCACGTTGATTTGGCGGGGGGAGCGGGTCGGGCCCTAACTCCGCATCTGTCATGCCATGGCTGGGCCATGGCATCCATGCCGTGCCCTCTCATCCGGGCGGGGCATCTGCGATCCGGACCGTCCACACGTCGCCGCCAGATTTGCCGAGAGGTATCGGCATGGATGCCATGATCAAGTCATGGCATGACGACAGGGGGTATGTGTTTCCAATCCAGAACCGGAACTTCAGCCCCTGCGACAACGTCGCAGCCAATCGTTCGGCTTTTCACCTCCGTCATGCCATGGCTCGACCATGGCATCCATGCCGTGCCCTATTATCCGGGCATGGCATCTGCGATCCGGACCATCCATACGTCGCCGCTTGTGCTGGGCGTTAGGTATCGGCATGGATGCCATGATCAAGTCATGGCATAACGGCGGAGACTGGGGGGGCTGCACCGCGCCTTGTTCTGCGCGATTTCGCCTGTTGAGACTGTCAATGCCGAGCGGTTCCGGCTAGCGCAGCGGTCATCCCCGCCCAAGTCTGAACAACAAGGCGGGGATCCAGCTACTGGCTCAGGGCCATCTTGGGGACCCCGGTCGCCGGAACCGCTGCGTGGGTCCCCGCAAAGCGCAGAAGCCCGTCAGGCGGCGGACTTGCTCCAGAGGGGGAAGGGGTCGGTCATGTGGCGCCAGGCGGCCGGGGTGAAGCCCTTGGCGGGCACGAGGCAGTCGGCCAGTTCTTGGCGCAGCGCCTCTTCGTCCATGGGATCGCAGCCGATGAAGACCAGTTCCTGCCGCCGGTCGCCCCAGACCGGGTCGAGGTAGCTTTCCATCGAGCGGTGCCAGTCGGGATGCTCCGGCCAGTAGGACTTCGGCACTGCCGACCACCAGAGGCCCCGCTTTTCGGTGCGCACCTGCGCGCCGGCCTGGGACAGTTCGCCGACGAAATCGGGCCGGGTGGCAAGCCAGAAGAAGCCCTTGGCGCGCACGACGCCGGGCCAGGAGCGGTTGATGAAGGCCTGCAGCTTTTCCGGGTCGAAGGGCTGGCGGGCGCGGAAGACGAAGGAGCGGATGCCGTATTCTTCCGTTTCGGGCGTGTGATCGGCGAAGCCGTTCAGTTCCTTGTACCAGAGCGGATGGGTGTGGGCGCGCTCGAAGTCGAAGCGGCCGGTGCCGAGAATGTCGGAGAGGGGAACCTGGCCGAAGTCGGTCTCGACGAGCCGTGCCTCAGGGTTCAGCGACCGGATGATCTTGCGGGCGGCTTCGAGGTCCTCTGGCGTCGCGCTGGAGATCTTGTTGAGAACGATGACATCAGCAAACTCGATCTGATCGGTCAGGAGGTCAACGAGCGTGCGGGTGTCGTCCTCGCCCAGCGACTGGCCGATGTCGTTGAGGCTTTCGACCGAGCCGAATTGCGCCAGCAAGCCGGCTGCGTCGACCACGGTGACCATGGTGTCGAGCCGGGCGATGTCCGAGAGGCTCTCGTCGTTCTCGTCGCGGAACTCGAAGGTGGAGGCCACTGGCAGAGGCTCGGCGATGCCGGTGGATTCGATCAAGAGGTAATCGAAGCGGCCTTCCTCGGCGAGGCGCCGGACCTCAACGAGGAGATCGTCGCGCAAGGTGCAGCAGATGCAGCCGTTGGTCATCTCCACCAGCGTCTCCTCTGTGCGCGACAGGTTGGCCCCGCCATCGCGGATGAGGGCGGCGTCGATGTTCACTTCCGACATGTCGTTGACGATGACGGCAACCTTCAGGCCTTCGCGATTGGCCAGGACATGGTTGAGCAGCGTGGTCTTTCCGGCGCCGAGAAAGCCGGACAGCACGGTGACGGGCAGGCGTTTGGTCATGATCTCCCTCATGAACGATGCATAATGTAATAACGTTACATTTCTATAGCCGCGACTGACCGACTTGCCAAGGTCTGCGTCAGCTTGACCACAGGCAGGCACCAGCCTGGTGCTTGACGTCGTGTTGCGTTGAAAATATGAGTTCCTTAGTCATGTATTTTGGTGGCGCGTCTGATCTGGCCGCCAACCCGTCGAAAAAGGGACAGCAGCCATGTTCATCGCGATGAACCGCTTCAAGGTGAAGACCGACCGGCAAGAGGAATTCGAGGCGGTCTGGAAGGGGCGCGACTCGCGTCTGGCCGAACTGCCGGGCTTCCAGGGCTTTCACCTGTTGAAGGGGCCAGTGAACGAGGAAGACGGCATCACGCTCTATGCCTCGCACACGGTCTGGACGAGCCGGGAGGACTTCCTGGCCTGGACGAAGTCCGAGCAGTTCCGCGATGCCCATCGCAACGCTGGCGGCAACAAGGACCTCTATGCCGGTCCGCCGCAGTTCGAAGGCTTTGAAGCTGTCGGGGGCGCGTGATGGGTGAGGCCCCAAAGGACAGCCCTGCCGCTGGAAAGCCGGCCTGTGAGGGAACTGGCGACGGCGGCGATGCCATGGTGCTGGCGCGGGACGAACAGGCGGTGCTGCAGGTGCTGCGGTTCATCTGCCTGACCTATGCCAAGCCGCAGGCACACAGCTGGGAACAGGCGCTGGCAATGGCGGCCGACGCGTTCGGCCCGGCCGTTGGCGGCGAGGTGGCCGTGGCCGTGATGCAGCTGATGCTGGCGATCCGCGTGACCCGGCGCACGACGTTCCGGTTTCGCGATCCCAATTGCGCCTGCTGCCGCACCCGCCTGTCGGACGTGGAGGCGAAGGTGATCACGCTGGTTCGGGCGGCGCGCAAGGACCCCTTGCGTCCGGCCCGGGTGGATGCACTGATCCTGACCGAGGGTGGCCCGACCGCCGCCGTCCTGGCCGAGGCCGACCGGCTGGCGGGTGTGCTGGACCGGCGACTGACCGCGCGCGCGGCGTGATCCGCTTGGTGCTTGTTAAGGTGACCCTGGCGGGTTCAGGCTGGGTGAACCGGGAGCGGAGCGTCCCGGGTTCAGACGGATGAAAAACCCATCACCTCTCCATCGTCATCCTCGGCCTTGTGCCGAGGATCTATACAAATCAATGGTTTGCAGATGGTCGGGACAGGCCCGACCATGACGGAGGGGAGGAGTGTGGCCTTTGCAATTCCTCGCGCCGGGCTGGGCGTTCCGTTGTCCTGTGAAGCGACGGTGTCAGGCCCGGGCTCTCCGGTCACGGCTCGGGCTTCGCTCGGCCGGGATGACTTCGGTGAGGCCCGGGTCTGTTGCCTGCCTTATAGCCCCATCTTGGAGCGGGCGAGGTAGAGCGACAGGACGGCGGCGTTTGACACGTTGAGCGAGCGGATCTCGCCGGGCATGTCGAGGCGGGCGAGGGTGTCGCAGGCCGCGCGCACGCCCTGGCGCACGCCCTTGCCCTCGGAGCCCAGCACCAGCACGGTCTTGTCGCCGAATGTGGTTTCCTCGAGCGTCGCCGGTCCATCGCTGTCGAGGGCAACGCGGAAGAAGCCTTCCTCACCCATTTCGTCGAGGAAGCGGGCGAGGTTCTTGACCCGCACATGCTTGATCATGTCGAGCGCGCCGGAGGCGGACTTGGCGAGAACCGAGCCTTCTTCCGGCGCATGCCGCTCGGTTGTGACGACGGCGTCAGCGGCAAGCGCCACGGCCGAGCGCAGGATCGCGCCGACATTATGCGGATCGGTGACCTGGTCCAGCACCAGCACCAGCCTAGCGCCCTTCAGTTCCTTGACGCCATAGGCCGGCAGCGGATCGGCTTCCAGGATCATGCCCTGGTGCACCGCATCCTTGGTGACCATGCGGTCCAGCGCCCGCGGCGCGGTGATCTCGACGGGCACGTCGATCTTCACGCCGCGCTCTTCCAGACGGTTGACGGCGTTCTCCGAGGCAAAGAGCTTGATGCGGTTGCGATCGCGGTTGGCGAAGGCGGCCTCGACCGTGTGCAGGCCGTAAAGCAGCACCGGGCCTTCCGGCGGCAGGCCGGGGCGGCGCGGGCCGGGTTTCACGAAGCCGCGGCCGGGCTTGTCGCGCTGCCACGGCGCGCGGTCGCCGCCGGCGCCGCCAGAGCCTGTCGGGCCTGATTTGCGGAAGCCGCCAGCCCCGGCGGGGCGGGGGCGCTTGCTGGATGATGTGTCGTCACTCATGGAGCTGTCATAAAGGCAATCGCGGTCCAGTTGAACCGCGATTTTCAAGGCATTGACCGCAACAGGCGGCTTTTGTGCCCAGGCAAGGCGGCCAGAACGCTCGCTCGCGCGCCTGTTCAGGCGGTTTGCAGCGGGAAGATCATGCAAGTGACGGTGCCATGGGCGATCAGCTTGCCCTTGGCATCGACCAGGCGGCCTTCGGCGGTGGCGAGCCGGTTGCCGCGATGGGCGACGATGCCTTCACAACGCACCTCGCCGGAGCCGGGCATCAGGGGGCGCACCATATTCACGGTGAGCGAGGTGGTCGTGTAGATCTCGCCGGGCTTCAGTTCCGTGTGGACGGCGCAGCTCATCGAGGTGTCGAGGATGGTGGAGATCCAGCCGCCATGCACCGTGCCTTGCGGGTTCATATGGGTCTTGTCCGGATTGCCCAGAAAGACGGCGCGTCCAGCCTCTGCGGTCTCCAGCAGGATCTGCATCGTGATCATGATTGGAGGGGCGGGCAGCTTGCCCTCCTTCATATACTGAAAGATCTCCAGACCAGAGAGAGTGGCGATGTCGGCGAGCGGCAGGGCGCCGAGCTGACGATTGGCAAGATCAGCTACCGGGGTAACGGATGTCATTTCGGGTGTCCTTTGCAAAGAAGGCAGGAAAGGGGAGACTGGGCGGATCAGTCGGAAGGAGTTGCGACATCCGGGGATGCGTTAGGGCTCAACTGGCGGAGCGCGTCGCGCAGGCGGTTCAGGCTGGCGCGGACCGCCTTGGCGTCGTCGGGGCCGAGTTCTCCGAGAAGCGTGTTCTGGGCCGTTGCCCATGCTGCAGAGGCTTTCCGCAACGTTGACCGTCCGGCTTCAGTCAGCGCCGGCAACTGACGTCGCCCCGCCCCCGGTGCCAGTTCAATCAGACCTGCGGCCTGCAGCGGCTTGAGGTTTCGGGTCAAGGTCGACCGGTCGATTGATAGAAAGGAGGCAAGGTCGCCAAGTGACGCCGGATTGCGGGAGGCAATGCCGGCCAACAGCGAGAATTGGGTGACCTCCAGCCCGACGTCGGCCAGATGCGCATTATAGTGCCGGGTGATCAGGTTGGAGGTGCGGCGCACAGCGAGACCAAAACAGCCTCGCGCCATGGCATCGACATCCGGACCATCCTGTTGGACCTGCAGATCAGCTTGATGCCCGTCTGGGGGAAGGGGGTAGGACATGCTCACCTGCCTTTTGTGTTGCAGATACAAGACCTGAAGGCGTTGTCTATTGCAAGTACAAGAATCGAATCAAAGCGCCGGACCCGCTGCCGCCGAACCCATCGGCAGTCAGAGGCAAGCCGGAGCGCGGCAGTGGCGCAAAGAGGGGGACGGGCACAGGAAGCGGAGCCGGCAGGACTTTTAAAACCCGAGCATCTGCCCTGAGATTTTCCGGCAAAATGGGGCGGAACTGGCGGGATCTGCGGTTGCCGAGGCTGTGGTGAGCGGTGGATGTGGTGGGGAAAACCCCTGTGGAAACAATGGAAGAGCTTGAGTCCGCGACGGCATTTATGAGGTGTGCGCAGTCTC
Organism: Pannonibacter sp.; assembly: GCF_051860505.1. NCBI lineage: Bacteria > Pseudomonadati > Pseudomonadota > Alphaproteobacteria > Hyphomicrobiales > Stappiaceae > Pannonibacter > Pannonibacter sp. Next base: position 11,491 of record NZ_JBHYDX010000042.1, read on the forward strand.
CGGTGGCGAAAAACGCTGGTCATCAGGCATTTTGTCACCTCACCCGGCAAATCGGCGTTGACAGGGCAGGACTGCATCTGCATAACACGCGCCACAGGACACCCCGCACTTGTGGCGGGGCGGTCTGTGAAGCCATCCTGACTGCTTCGGACAGAGGCTCGACGGAATGGAGGAGTGCCCGAGTGGCTAAAGGGGACGGACTGTAAATCCGTTGGCTAAGCCTACGTTGGTTCGAATCCAACCTCCTCCACCATCGTCTCCCGAAGTCCGGGTCAGCGGGTGTAGCTCAATGGTAGAGCAGCAGCCTTCCAAGCTGATGACGAGGGTTCGATTCCCTTCACCCGCTCCATCACTGGGTGCCGATCAGAGTGACCGGTACGGGCAGTTTCTGTCCCGGGGTCCTGGACAGAACGGGAAGCAATTCGCTGCCACCGGGGCGCCTGAAATGGCGACCGCAGCGGCCGGAAAGCGTCCCGCCTCGAACCTAGACGACTGAACCGCGTAACGGATAGAGAGCGACGCCGATGGCGAAGGAAAAGTTTGAGCGCACGAAGCCGCACGTGAACATTGGCACGATTGGCCACGTTGACCACGGCAAGACGACGCTGACCGCAGCGATCACCATGACGCTTGCGGAAGTTGGCGGTGCAGTTGCAAAGGCCTATGACCAGATCGACGCGGCGCCGGAAGAAAAGGCCCGCGGCATCACGATCTCGACCGCACACGTTGAGTATGAGACGGCTGCCCGTCACTACGCCCACGTGGATTGCCCGGGTCACGCCGACTACGTCAA
>NZ_JBHYDX010000043.1:0-10734 GCF_051860505.1 Pannonibacter sp.
AGACCTTGGCTCTCCGGTCCCGGGTCTCCGCTCCGCTGCGCCCGGGATGACGATAGAGGGTTTGTCAGCAGTCTGAGCCCGCAATCTGCGGGCTTTTTTGTTACCAAGCCCCGACCAGACCGAAGTCATTCCGGCCCAGCGGAGCGCCGAGCCGGGACCGGAAGGGCGAGGCCTCAATATTTCAATGAGTGATTGCCGCAGTGGCCCTGGCTCTGCGGTCCCAGATCATCTCGTCGCTCTCGTTCGGGATGACCACAGGGGGCTTGTTGGCAGTCGGAGCGTGAATTTTTACGGGCTGTGGTTGAAGCCAAAGCAGGTGTTCATCTTGGGCATCCTGGTCGGGCTTGTCCCGGCCATCTGCAAGTCATTGATTCATATAAACTCTCGGCACAGGGCCGAGGGTGACGAAGGGGAGGCTGCAGGGGTGTCGACAGTCTGAGGCAGCATCTTTCGGGCTGAGGCTACCGCAACAGCGGTGCATCCAGCTGCCCGCGCAGATGGCGGCCCGCTATCGCCCAGGCGCCATGGCGGAAATGATGAGGGCTTCATCCGCAGTGTGATCGCAAGCGTGCCCGAAGGCAGTCCACATTGAGGCGCCAAAAGTTGTGCCGGGCCGTTGTGCCGGCCCGGCCCGATCTGTTTAGAATGCGGCCTTCTGCGAAGGCAAGCGCCGCGCCCTCACGCGCCGGTCTTGGCCCGGATCACGTCCTGCAGCATCGGCAGCAGGTCGGCGGCCAGATCCGGCTGGTCGAGACCGAAGGCGAGGTTGGCTGCGAGGAAGCCGATCTTCGAGCCGCAGTCATAGGACCGGCCCTCGAAGGCGAGCGAGGTGAAGGACTGGGTTTCCATCAGCTTGATCATGCTGTCGGTGAGCTGGATCTCGCCACCGGCGCCTTTTTCGTGACGCGACAGAAGGTCGAAGATTTCAGGCTGCAGGATGTAGCGACCGGTGATCATCAGGTTCGACGGCGCGGTGCCCGGGGCCGGCTTCTCGACCATGCCGGTGATCGGCATGGCGGCCTTGCGCGGTCCATCGGCCAGCTTGACGATGCCATACTGATGCGTCTGGTCTTCCGGCACTTCCTCGACGGCGATGATGTTGCCGCCCGTCTGGTTATAGACCTCGACCATCTGCGCAAGGCAGCTCTTCTCAGACTTGACGATCATGTCCGGCAGCAGGATGGCAAAAGGCTCGTCGCCGATGATGTCGCGGGCGCACCAGATGGCATGGCCAAGGCCGAGCGGCTCCTGCTGGCGCGTGAAGCTGGTGGCACCGGCATGCGGGCGCATCGAGTTCAGCAGTTCGAGGGCAGCGATTTTGTTGCGGCGGCGCAGGGTGTCTTCCAGCTCATAGGCCATGTCGAAGTGATCTTCGATGACCTGCTTGTTGCGGCCCGTCACGAAAACAATGTGCTCGATGCCCGCTTCGCGCGCTTCATCCACCACATGCTGGATGATCGGACGGTCGACGATGGTCAGCATTTCTTTCGGCACCGCCTTGGTGGCGGGCAAGAACCGTGTTCCCAGACCGGCAACTGGCAGAATTGCCTTGCGGATTGGCCTGACCATTTTCTTCAATCTCCTGGATACAAAAAACTCAAAAACCAGCTTGCCGCTGTCTTTTCCGTCAACGGTGCTGTGCTGTCACTCTAGGTCATATCATGTGCGAAGAGGCAAGCAATTGAACGGCTTGTACCCGTCTTGCCCCTCAGGAACATGACAGAAACGACTGTCAATCCGCAAGGCGTCCGACCGCTGAAAACGGCGGCAAGGGTCAGTCGATCCTGTGCCTTTTGAAGGCACGAAATGATGTTAGGGAAATTGCGCCGGGTGCCGGCAGCAGAATGTGAAATGGACCACTCGGGTGGCCCTTGCCCCTGCCACCGACCGGTGCTGTGACCGCCAGCTGGCGGCTCTGCCCCCTCTAAGGGGACTGGCAGGGACATAGTCATAGGCCCACCGGCAGCAACCTTGTCCAGGGAACAGGCCGGGCGGGGGAGTGTCCCGATGCCCCCGACCTGCCCAGCCTAAGCAGGGCGCGGCGAGCTTAGGCATTGCCGGGGCCGCGCAAACCCGAACGGGTTCGGCGCGGCACGCGGCAATCGGCAGGGTTTATTGGCAAAAGGATCAGAGCTTTTTCCAGGCCGCCGGGTTGGAGCTGGCAATGGCGATCCAGCGATAGTCGGTCTGCTGACGCGAGACGATGGTCTTCTTGAGGTTGTCGAGGACGAGTTCGCCCTTCGAGGTCTTGACCACCAGGACGGCATGGCCTTCGCCTTTCGAGGTCCGGACCACCGCCATGCGCAGCGCGCCGGCCGGCACGCCGAGCTTGATCAGCTTGCTGCGCTTGGTCAGGGCGAAGTCCTCGCAGTCGCCGGTCTGGCCGCCGACGCGCCAGACGTCGCCCTGGTCGGCGGTCCAGCGGATCGACCGGTTGACCTCGTTGTTGACGCGGTTCAGCTTGGCCACGAGCTGCGGGCTGTAGGCGACAGTGTCAGTGCTTTTCGCCGGCTTGCATTCGCCCGGATTGCGCAGGCAGAAGATCATATAGGCGCGCGGGGCGCGGGTGGCGGTGAATGTCGCGCGGTTGTTGCGCGGCTTGTAGGTCTGCGGGCTGCGCGAGACCTCGGGCTGGAACAGCTCCGGCTCGCCGAGGGCGCGCGTGTTGCCGAACCAGCCGGCATTGGCATCCGTTGCAAGGCCACTGGCCAGCATCAAGGCACCGGTGGCAGCTGCGATCAAGAGGTCTTCATAACTCCACTCCCTGTTGTCCAGGGTCTGATCCCGGTGCCGCGACCCCCTGCCGCCTTGCATCCCGGATCTTTCCCTCATCCTGGGAATGGTCTAGCAGCCCAACACCTGCAGCCCGTTTAAGTGGGAAAATACAATTTTATCGATCTGCGTTTTTGTGGCGGGAAGGGGGGCGTAATAAGGGCGCGAGCGGAAAGGGCAGGTTTACCAATGCGGTGAGATGAATCACGAAAGATTGTTTGTTCGCCTCGCGATCAATTTCTGTTCCCATTCAAGTGCGTGACGCACAATCAGCTCCAGATCATTGTATTTGGGCACCCAGCCGAGTTCCGTACTGACCCTTTCGTTGCTGGCAACAACCTTGGGCGAATCTCCTGGACGTCGCTCCGCTTCAATGACTGTGAAGTCAACGCCAGACACGCGCTTGACGGTTTCGATGACCTGGCGGACAGAAAATCCCTCGCCATAGCCACAGTTCATGACTGCGCTGGCCCTACCAGCATGCAACCGTATCAGCGCCAACCTGTGCGCTTCGACCAGATCGCTGACGTGGATGTAGTCACGCACCGCTGTGCCGTCGATCGTGTCGTAGTCTGCCCCGAAAAGTTTCATCTCGGGTCGCTGACCCAAGGCGGTCTGGCAGGCAACCTTGATCAGATGTGTCGCCTCAGGCGTCGATTGCCCTGTCATACCTTCAGGGTCCGCCCCGGCCACGTTGAAGTACCGCAACGCGGTGTAACGGAAATCATGCGCTGCACTGACATCGCGCAGCATCTGCTCGGTCATCAGTTTTGACAGTCCATATGGCGACAAGGGAGCAAGTGGCGCATCCTCCTCAACCGGGATGCTCACAGGGTCGCCGTAAACCGCAGCCGTAGACGAGAAAATGAACTTGTCGACCCCGGCCTTGACGCAAGCCTCGATGAGATTGCGCGACGCGGCCGTGTTGTTGCGGTAGTACTTCAAGGGATCCGACACGGATTCCGGCACGATGATCGATCCTGCAAAGTGGATCACGGCGGTGATCTGGTGTTCCGCGAGGACACGCTCAACAAGCGCTGTTTCCGACACGTCCCCTACAATCAACTCGGCACTCGGCGGCAATAGCCAGCCATATCCAGTTGAAAGATTGTCGAGGACGATCACACTCTCGCCCGCCCTGGCCAGGCAGTGCGCCATATGGCTTCCGATATAGCCGGCACCGCCGGTGATGAGTGTGCGCAAATTTTTATCCTTTCAATTTTTTTAGAATTACAAGCAAAAGATAAACTGAACGCCATAGGCAAGCTAGCAAAACGGCAATCAGGACACCCAAGCCACCAAATAAAAATCCGAAAATTGCACCGAAAGCAGCGATTAATACAAAAAAAATAGATCCGCTAACCAATTGTGCATTGTAAGAGCTAATCTTTAATGTGTAAAAACCAAAGTATATGCTGCAGGTAAGCAAACTGCATGCAAAGCCGAGAACCAATGAATCCAGTGGAGGGAGGAAAAAAATATTCATAAAAAATGATATGCCATTAGAAAAAATAGGCATTAAAAAGAATGAAACCATGCAGAATGCTGCTGAAAAAGCAAATATCTGCGAGCTTTGAAAAATAAAGTCCTTCGAACTATGACTTTTTCTGGATATTGAAGATTGACCGAGTGCTGATACAATAGGGGTTAACCCCATAAAAACTTGGTACTGTATTGAGTATTGCCCAACAAACTCAAGGGATGCGAAAATGCTCATATAGTAACGCAACAGAAATTGTGGAAAAAGGCCAACAAATTGGGAAAGCGCAAGCGAAACAAAAATTCTCTGAAATTCATCGCGTTGCATGTTGGAGTTGTCACTGAGGTGCATCGGCTGGCCAAAATACCTGAACGAGAGAGATTCAAATAATGAGAGTGTAAAAAAAGCAATGATGCAAAAAATATTCGTGTTAACAAAACTGAATCCTGACTCGGCGCATGAAATATATACAAAAATAGACAAAAAATGCCGAAGGAAGCTAGAGAATACGATTCTTCTTTTCATTTTAAGGTATTGATAGTGTGAGTATGTTTCATCGCCCAAGGATTGCGCAAATCTAAGCAGGCAGTATGTCAATAACAATTTGTAATCGTAATGAATTATTGATGATACGAAAATTATCGTAGCGAAAATTAAAATAAAAGAAGAAAGACGATACTTAAATATTCTGCGAGAGTTCCCGTTCTTTTGAATTTCGATCAAAGATATGCTTTTTGTGTCAGAGACGCAAAAGCAGCATATTGCCGTTGCCAATGTGAGGGCTAGGGAAGCTTGGCCGGTAGCCGACAAGCCAAAATATCTCGCAGTGGCAAAAATTAAGAAAAACTGGAATAAGAACGACGAAATATTATGGATTGCAAGTGCAGTTGTGATTGAAATACCTTTGATATTAATCATAACGTCGCACCTGTCGAATATAAATTGCGCAAGACTTCAGACTGCTTTTCTTCAGTCATTATTGACCGGATTAATTCTGATACCAAAACAGGCGACTTTGACATCGTTGAATTTAAGATATTCTCTATTGATCCAGCCATTTGTCGTGGTGTTGCAGGCATCTCCGAGTAGAATGGCCTTAGGCAACTGAACGCCGGGATCGAGCGTAGAAGAACCGGTATCCCTGCGGCGGCGGCTTCTACTACAGTCATTGGGAACCCCTCCCAGGCGGCAGTATGCAAATAAACATCGCTTGCAGAGAGATGGTTGAGGACATCCTGTTCGGAAACCCAGCCGGTGACTTTGACTCCTGCGCGCATCAATTCTCTCGAGAGGATTGGGTCTCCGCCTCCAACCCAAGTAACCTCAATCGAACTCCTAGACAATGGATCCAGCTCATTGAGACACTCAATTAAAAAAAATGGGTCTTTCTGTGCGCATACTCTTCCTATTAGCACTATGCGTAATTTGCCAATAGGAGCAATCTGTTTAACGGTTGGCGTGCGCATCGGGGAAACATTAGGTACGAATGATGCCTTCATTTTATGATTGAGGATTAGCCCTTGTTGCACTTCATCCTCAGAGACGCCAACAAATCGTGATGTTCGAACAGAAAGTGCCTTTTCAATCTGAAAGTATATATATCGACGGATCTTGCTTTCATTTGTTCTATGAAATGAAAACCCATGTGGAGAATACACAATCTTCTCCCCGGGAACTAGCGCCAAGCGCCCAAACGCACCAGCAAAACTGCTATGTAGATGAACAAAATTTGGCGATAATTCCCTATATCTGTTTGTGACAGAGAATGGAATGCGCCATTTTGACCTCGGTAAAGAATATATAGTTCGAAAAAAATGCGATAAATTGGTATCAATGCGATCCTGCTCGCGTACATTTATTAACAAATGGTGCTCTAATTCTGGAGTTGCACGGGCGAATTGCTTAATAGATGTGACAATTCCCCCTCCGAATGCCTCGCTGACGTGTAAGATTTTCATTTATAATTCCCCCAAGAATCTGAGATGGACGAATAGAATTCTCGGATATCTTTATCAATAAATTTCTTTCTATATTGTCGAGCTGTTTGGGCATTTTGGCGCGATATCTCGTTAAGCTCTTGTTTGGTCAGCTTGGAGATAAGTACTCCTGCGGCAGCCACATCACCGACCGGCACCAAGTACCTCAGATCGATCAGCTCCCGCATGCCGCCAACGTCGGTGGCCACCACGGGTAGGGCGCGAGCCATAGCTTCAACAACTGCGCGTGGAAGTCCCTCCGCTTTCGATAGCAATATGAAAAGATGAGCCTCGTCTAGATACTCCTCTAAATCATGATCTCTCTTCCTAGCGCCGACAAAGAAAACTTGGTCTTCGACACCCAATGTTTTGCATAATTCCTCTAATTTCGACCGCAGAACGCCGTCGCCGACAAGTGTAACCGTAACCTGTTTGTTTAAATTTTCTTTCATATACGCGACAGCTTCAATTACTGAGGCGTGCCCTTTATAACTATGAGACATCATGCCGACACAAACCATGCGTAGGGGGGACAGGTCCTCTCTGTCGTAGTTCCTTGATTGTGGATGAAAGTATTCGTCGGAAATGGATACGTCACTAGTCCCGAACGTAACAGAGTTTGGTGAGGGGGGGTACTTTGACTGGAGATAAGTCTTTGTAACGTACATACTACATTTTGACCTGGCTAGGATGTACTTAAGTGAATTAGTAAAAATTAAACGCGCGAATCTGGATACAATCGAAGAGCCAGAGTGAGACGAAAATTGATCGTAGGGGTCAGCGACAACCAATGCATAGATTGGATGTTTTGTAAAAATCAAACGAAATATCGCACAGATAATTGGAAGGGTGCCAGGTAGATAAAAGAGAATTGCATTGCGCGAGACTGCAAGTCGGAAAATTTTATAAATAATAATCGGCGAAAATAAAACAAACTGCATGAGACCGTTATAACTCGGCAGTCGGTTAAATGAGACGCCCGGGCCTGTAACTGGTAATCCAACAGATGACCCGGTGTAAGCGCGAGCATGTATTGTCGTGCTTTCAAACGATGCTGCGAAACGTGAACCAAATGTAGCATAGCCCATGTGTGAAGATAACGGAGTGTCGTTGTGCCAACGAAACCTCCCGTCCATCAAAACAATTAAGTTCATGATTAAACGATCTCCCGAATTCGCGAAATGAACTCGCTGTATTTTTCCTCCAGAATTCCCTTATTATTTTGTATCTTTCGCCAGAATGAATCGGGATCGGCACGTAACTGTGAGATCTGGCGTACAACTGTTTCAACGTCAAAGTCGTACACATTGTGCACAAACTCGGAGATTCCAAGGTCCTGATATGCTCCAAAGCCCTTTCGTTCATACGAAAGGTGAACTGTAGGCACGCCTTGTAAAATGGACTCCAATGCACCGTGTAAACGAACTGATACACACGCCGCAGGCTTTTTGTCGGACTCAAGGACATGCCGAACGTCCGGTGCGTGTATCTCCCCGAATACGTCCCGATAAAATGCAGGATCGTCGTTGCCGCGACCTTTGCTTTGGACGGCGAGGTAGGCGTTTTCGACTTGATGGAAGCATGACTTCAATTTCATTTCATAGAAATTTTGTCGTCTCGATGAGCCATTTAGTTTCCGTCCGATGAACATTACGTCCTCGGTGCGCATTTGTGCGGTGCTAGTGCCGATAGAACGAGCTATTGCAAAGACCGCTAAATCGGGCGTTCGCACACAGTTTGATCCGCCAACTTGTTCCATCGAGCGATCGTCGCGAAGGCACAAAAGGCTAACTTTTTGAAGATCCGATCGCATAAGACGTCCCGACACGCAATGGAAAGGACCAGCGCTTTGCGAGAGATATACTGTGGGGCGGTTCGATGAAACTGCACAACGCAGTTGCGCTCCGTGTGCAATCATTGCTTTCAACGACTGAAAGGCGGATATTGACCGCATATATCCGCCTCCCACGGCGACAATAAGATCAATGTCATGAACAGGGATGGGAAATATTAACGGCTTATGTGTGAAATACTGAATTACTGATTTGAACGATCCAGAAATCCTCTCGATAAAATTAGTCGATGTAGAGGCAAGTTGTATATTATTCGATAAATCAGAAAATGAATCTGCATCCATACATAGATAGCGAATGTCACTAGTTGCCCCAAAGGCCTCGTGAATTATTCGAGTGGTGGCGTCAACTAGGAGTCCGTCTCCAGAGTTTCTTCTCGAGTATGCATGGATTACCAGTATCTTTTTAACCATGATTGTTCTCGCGCGTTCGATTTTTGATCAAGCAAATTTTGCTTTCTTTCGATCTCTTCTTTGTATGTAACTAGCCAATAGCCATGAGGGTAATATGAATTGAACAATGAAATACATCATGCTATTGCTGTCGTAAATTATGAAGGCAACCGGCAGTAGGCAGGCGGCTGGAGCCATGATTGCAGTCCAGTGCCCGAGTTTTGCTGATGCTGCTGCGCTATTCAGCTTGCGCAATGCGTAGCCTGCTGGCGCTGCAAAGAAGAATGAAGCAAAACCGAAGTTTACAAACAGTTCGCCAAAGCCGCCAAAAACAAAAGTGGTAGCAAGTCGTGCATCAAATGTACGATTTGGGAAAATGATTTCTGTTTTCTCGAGAATGAATGTCTCGGGCCGAAATGGCAGCAGTCCGCTTGGGACAATAGATAACAAGCCACTTAGAATGCTGCGCCCCAGAGATAGCGGATAGTCGTCTGCAATCATCCGAGACAGAGCGATCGTTTGCATATCCATTCGTCCAAAATCTCTTGCAAATACAAATGCAATTGGATTGTCGATCTGCCTTGCCTGGAATGCACTGTCACGAATTGTTTCAGAAAAAACGGCGTCAATTCCGCCGAATTTATATATAAGGTAGTAGTTCATGAACGTTACTAGAGCGATTGCCGCCCAAACTAGTGAGCCCTTCGAGAGCCGTCGTACGTAATAGTGATATGTTAAGGCAATAACTGCTAGTCCAAATGCCACAGTTGAACGGCTGCCGCGTAGACCAACGACAAAAATGCTTACTATTGACATAATAGCTAAAAACGCAAATAGCGCGTAGCGGGTTCTAAAAAATGCATACTCGCTTAGGATGACAATCACAGTAGTGCCAAAAAAAATCGGAAACATATCGCCAATTAACACCAGTGGGCCGAGACCTGCGAAAGGGTTGTTAGCAACAACTCCTGATGCTATGCGATCAGAATAGGCCGATATGTAACCACCAATGCCCCCAAAATAAAGGAACGTTATAATCTTTAAGCTAAAAGAAAATGTTGTCATTAAAATAAGAAAACCGATTTGTTTTTTGTTTGAGGATGATGTTTCATTTTTTTGTTTAATATCTGGTGTTATTTTGTAGAATACAAATACAATGAAGACAAAAAATAACTGCATGTATGTCCATGCGACATACCATTCGTTATAAGCTTCGCTCCAATTGAGATACGGGAAGTATCGAAAGCAAATCTGATATGTCGGAGAAAGGACAAAATACGAGATAGAGAACATTGATAGAATTACGATTGGGCTGAACGTATCTATGCGCCGGCTTGCCCACCATGCAATCGGTCCAGAGAATATTAGTAGCATTATGACATTTGGTGGTAACGCAAGGATCGGAAAGGACTCAGTTCCAGCTGTTGCAATTATAAGCATCAGCAGCACAGATATCAGCGTGACTACAGTATAGGTAACAGTAAAATTCATTACGAGTTTGCTTTCCCTCGTCCGATACCTACAAATTGAAAATCTTGGCGTTCAATCTCCGCAGGATTGTAAACATTGCGCAGATCCACGAGGACCGGGGCTTTCATCACGGTCTTGAGGCGCGGGAAGTCGAGGGCGCGGAAGGCGTCCCATTCGGTGACGATGACGAGGGCGTCCGCGCCGCTGGCGCAGTCATAGGCGTCCTTGGTGTAGGTGACGGTGTCGAGCAGGTCCTTTGCCGCTTCCATGCCTTCCGGGTCATAGCCGCGCACGCCGGCGCCGCCATCCAGCAAGGCCTGGATGATCGAGATCGACGGGGCCTCGCGCATGTCATCGGTGTTCGGCTTGAAGGTGAGGCCGAGGACGGCAATCGTCTTGCCGCGCAGGTCGCCGCCGACGGCCGCCACCACCTTGCGCGCCATGGCGCGCTTGCGCTGGTCGTTGATCGCCACCGTCGTCTCGATCAGGCGCACCGGGCTGTCATGGTCCTGCGCGGTCTTGACGAGGGCCAGCGTGTCCTTCGGGAAGCACGAGCCGCCATAGCCGGGGCCGGCATGCAGGAACTTCGCGCCGATGCGGCCGTCAAGGCCGATACCGCGCGCCACGTCCTGCACATCCGCGCCGACGCGCTCGCACAGGTCCGCCATCTCGTTGATGAAGGTGATCTTCATGGCGAGGAAGGCGTTGCCGGCGTATTTGATCAGCTCCGACGTGCGCCTTGCGGTGAAGAGCAGGGGGGCCTGGTTGAGATAGAGCGGGCGGTAGACCTC
>NZ_JBHYDX010000044.1:0-10099 GCF_051860505.1 Pannonibacter sp.
TGTTTCGATGCAAAACAGGGAATCACGGATCAACACCAAAGGGAATCCCGAATCTGGTCAGATACGACACGCTCTAACGTCCGGATCAGCCGGAGGAAGCCGGCGGACGATACCCTGGCAAGGTCCAGCCGCGGGCAATAGCTCCTGCCCGCAGAACGAAGGCCGCTGCAGCTCCGACGATGGCTGCCGGCCACAAGGCGAGACCGAGCACGGTCAGCACAACAAAGACCGTAGACCCGATCACTGCTGCGGAAATGTAAAGCTCCGGCTTCACGATGGCCGAGGGATCGCCCACCACGACATCCCGCAGAACCCCGCCGAACGTGGCCGTCAACACGCCCATCAGGACGGCGACGACCGGCATGTCCCCAACCGAAAGTGCCTTTGCCGACCCCATCACGCAATAGGCAGCCAGACCGACCGCGTCCGCCCAGCGCAGCGGCTTGCCCCAGCTCTCGACGATATGGGCTCCGAACCACATCAGCACGCTGACGCCGAAACAGACAAGCAGATAGCCCTCAGACTTGGTCCAGAACACCGGAACGCCCAACAACAGATCACGCAAGGTGCCGCCGCCAATGCCGGTCATCGTGGCAAAAAACAGGAACGCGATCAGATCCATGTTCTTGCGCGAGGCGACTATGGCGCCCGTGACAGCGAACACGGCAACGCCGAGATAATCCAGCACCCGCAGGAAATTCAGCAGCGGATCAATCGGCAGGTCCAGTGTCAGATCCATGGTCAATCTCGGTTTGGCACGGCTGGAAACGTCCCAACGGTATCACAGCGGCTTTGCACTGTCCGGGAACGGACGACAAACAAAAATCCCGGCGCGATCGTTCTCGCGCCGGGATCGTGTCAGGCAGTAAAATGCAGTCAGCCGAGCATGTTGCGCTTGGCGAGTGTGCGCAGACGCAGGGCGTTCAGTTTGATAAAGCCAGCTGCATCCTTCTGATCATAGGCACCCTGATCGTCCTCGAACGTGACCAGTTTATCGGAGTAGAGCGATTTCGGGCTCTCGCGGCCGGTGACCATGACATTGCCCTTGTAGAGCTTGAGCGTCACTTCGCCCTCGACATGTTCCTGGCTCTTGTCGATGAGAGCCTGCAGCATCTCGCGCTCCGGCGAGAACCAGAAGCCGTAATAGATCAGCTCTGCATAGCGCGGCATGATCTCGTCCTTGAGATGCGCGGCGCCACGGTCCAGCGTGATCGATTCCATCGCCCGGTGAGCGGTGAGCAGGATGGTGCCGCCCGGGGTCTCGTAGACGCCGCGGCTCTTCATGCCGACGAAACGGTTCTCGACGAGATCAAGACGGCCGATGCCGTTGTCACGGCCATAATCGTTGAGCTTGGCCAGCAGCGTTGCCGGCGACAGACGCTCGCCGTTGATCGACACGGCGTCACCACGCTCGAAGCCGATCTTGATGACCGTGGCCTTGTCAGGAGCCGCTTCCGGGGAGATCGTGCGCATATGCACGTATTCCGGAGCTTCCATCGCCGGATCTTCCAGCACCTTGCCCTCGGAGGACGAGTGCAGCAGGTTGGCATCGACGGAGAATGGCGCTTCGCCCTTCTTGTCCTTGGCCACCGGGATCTGGTGCTTTTCGGCGAAGTCCAGAAGGTCGGTGCGGCTCTTGAAGGTCCAGTCGCGCCACGGCGCGATGATCTTGATGTCCGGGTTCAGCGCATAGGCCGACAGTTCGAAGCGAACCTGGTCGTTGCCCTTGCCGGTCGCACCATGGGCGATGGCATCGGCGCCGGTCTTCTTGGCGATCTCGATCAGATGCTTGGAAATCAGCGGGCGGGCGATGGACGTGCCCAGCAGGTAGACGCCTTCATAGACCGCGTTGGCGCGGAACATCGGGAACACGAAATCGCGGACGAATTCCTCACGCACGTCCTCGATGAAGATTTCCTTGATGCCAAGCATCTCGGCCTTCTTGCGGGCCGGTTCCAGTTCCTCGCCCTGGCCAAGGTCGGCGGTGAAGGTCACCACTTCGGCGCCCAGCTCCGTCTGGAGCCACTTCAGGATGATGGAGGTGTCGAGGCCGCCGGAATAGGCAAGCACGACCTTCTTGATGTCGCCATGGGCCATGAGAAATGTCCGATGCTGTTCTGCGAGATATTTGGCCGTCCGAAACAGGGTTCGAAAGCCGTCAAAAACCGCCGGCACTCTAGTCAGGACCGTGCGCAGTGGAAAGTCCTTTTGTAAGGCGGCTTCACCTTGTTCGGAAATGGAATGCTTCGCTGCGAATCAGCCGCTTGCGGGCGTTCGGGGGCAGATGTATTTTCCGCCGCCGCCTTGTGGGGAGGCAATCGTTGCCCCCCTGCAGCTTCAGGCGCATTCGCCACAAGGATGACCCATGCGTCTCATCGCTTCCTGTCTTCTGCTCCTCGGAATTCTTGCTGCCCCTGCCCTCCCTGCGGTCGCCGGCGACCTGTCCGCCAAGCGCGGCCCTGCGGAGCCGTTCAGCTTCGATACCGTGATTGATCAGGCCAAGGCACTTGGTGCCAAGCCATACGTCGAGCCGCGCAGCCGCGCCGCCGAAACGCTGGAAAAGATCGACTTCGATGCGCACTGGAAGATCCGCTTCGATGCGGACGAGACCGTGAAGATCTCCGACACGGCCCCGGTCCAGTTCTTCCACCTCGGCCGCTATTTCAAGCAACCGGTCAGGATCTATGAGGTCAACAGCGGCGTTGCCCGTGAGGTCCTGTACGATCCGACCTATTTCGCCAGCCCGGACGACAGCCCGGCCCGCGATCTGCCGGCCGACATCGGCTTCGCCGGCTTCCGCATCATGCGCGGCGACCTGAAGACCGACTGGATCTCCTTCCTCGGCGCGTCCTACTTCCGCACGGACGGCCAGTCTAACCAGTACGGCCAGTCCGCCCGCGGCCTCGCCCTGAACACCGGCATGTCGCAGCCGGAAGAGTTCCCGCGCTTCACCTCGTTCTGGCTCGCACCGGGCGAAAACGCCGATGAAACCATGATCCTCTACGCCCTGCTCGACAGCCCAAGCGTCGCAGGCGCCTACAAGATGACCATGCGCAACGTCGAGGGCGAAGGCCAGACCATCGACATCGACAGCCGCCTGTTCTTCCGTGCGCCCGTCGAACGCCTCGGCATCGCTCCGCTGACCAGCATGTACTGGTACTCGGAGACCAACCGCTCGATGGGCCTCGACTGGCGTCCGGAGGTGCACGACACCGACGGCCTGTCCATCGTGATGGAAAACGGCGAGCAGATCTGGCGTCCGCTGAACAACCCGAAGGGCCTGCGCACCTCGACCTTCCAGGCGTCCAACCTGAAGGGCTTTGGCCTTGCCCAGCGCGACCGCGATTTCGTCAATTATGAAGACGATGGCGTGTTCTACGACAAGCGTCCGTCGGTCTGGATCGAGCCACAGGCTCCGTTCGGTGAAGGCGCTGTCCAGCTGGTCGAAATCCCGACCGATGACGAGATCTACGACAACATCGTCGCCTACTTCCTGCCGAAGACCCTGCCGGTCGCCGGCGAGGAGCGGCGCTTCGCCTATCGCATGTACTGGAAGGACCACCATCCGCTTCCGGGCGTGGGCTCGCGCACGGTTGCCACCCGCGTCGGCCAGGGCGGTGTGCCGGGCCAGCCGCGCCCGGCCGACCAGATCAAGGTCTCCATCGACTTCGAAGGTCCCGCTCTCAAGGGCCTCGGCCAGGGCGATGGCGTGAAGCCGGTTGTGGAACTGTCGCGCGGCGAAGCCATCAACCCGTACCTGCTGCCGGTTGTCGGAACCGACCGCTGGCGCCTGATCTTCGACGCCAAGGTTGCCGATCACGACCCGATCGAAGCCCGCGTCTACCTGAAGAAGGGCGACG
Source organism: Pannonibacter sp. (assembly GCF_051860505.1). Lineage (NCBI taxonomy): Bacteria > Pseudomonadati > Pseudomonadota > Alphaproteobacteria > Hyphomicrobiales > Stappiaceae > Pannonibacter > Pannonibacter sp. Next base: position 3,861 of record NZ_JBHYDX010000044.1, read on the forward strand.
ATGTGGTCAGCGAAACCTGGCTTGGCCAGATCACGCATGAACTGGTCGCACGCCTGCAGTAAAGCCCCTCGCGACCCTTTGAAACAGGGAAAAGGACCGGTCACCGCCGGTCCTTTTTTCTTTTGAACGTCTCCCAGTTTCAAAAGCGATCACTTGAGAAGTGACCTAAGTACCCGAGGTGCAAAATCGCGCATGTGAGAAAAAAACCGAATGAAAACGAGCAAATCGGCAATGATCGCTGTAACGCAATAAATATAAAATATTGAAACAATCAGTTGTTTATCTCTCTGCGAGACTACAACCGATAAAATCGTTGAAACTGGACATAAGCTTCCGCAGCGCCACCTCAGCCCACGAACTTTAGATATTTATTAAAGCAACAGGCGCTTAGTTATTCCAACGGTCCAGAAGCTGGACAGGTCGGGAATAGAAAAATGGCATTTTCGCTTGCACGCCTCAGCATCCGGATCCCCGCAGCACTCGTCGGCTGCGCCCTGGCAACCGGCGCACTCATCGGCGTCCTGTCCTACCAGAGCAGTTCAAGTGAACTGCTCAGGGCATCGGAAGTCAAACTCGAGGCCCTGGCGGCAGCCCGGAAGGCGGAACTGGCGCAGTATCTGGGCAGTATCGTCGAAGACCTGTCCGTCATCAGCCGCAGTCCGATGGTCTCGCAGGCACTGCTTGCTTATGACGATGCATGGAAGCAGCTTGGTGACGATCCGCAAGCAACGCTGCAGAAGGCCTATATCCAGGACAATCCGAACCCGACCGGTGAAAAAGACGCCCTGATGAGTGCCGGCACGAGCGCCTATGATACAGTTCACGGCACTTATCATCCCTGGCTGCGCGACCTGCTGAAGACCCGCGGCTACTATGACATCTTTCTATTCAACCAGTCGGGAGACCTGATCTACACGGTCTTCAAGGAACTGGACTATGCCACCAACCTGAACACCGGCACCTGGAAGGACAGCGATCTCGGCAGCGCCTTCCGGGCTGCAGCCAAGTCGCCGGCAGGAACCGCATCTTTCTTTGACTTCAAGGGCTATGGCCCCAGCAACGGGGCTCAGGCCAGTTTCATCGCAACGCCCGTCTTTCGCGATGGGGAGCGGATTGGCGTGCTTGCCTTTCAGATGCCGGTCGATCGCCTGAACAGCATCATGGGTCAGGCCGGCGGCCTTGGCGTCAGCGGTGAAACCATCCTGATTGGCGCAGATGGACGGTTCCGGGCAGACTCAGCCAAGTCACCGGAGGTGAACGATATCCAGGTCACCGAACTCAGCGGCGACGTTGTTGCTGCTGGCATCGCCGGCAAGACCACCACAGGTGAGTTAACCGGCTACCGGGATGCGACTTTTGTCGCAGCTGTTACGCCACTCGAGTTCCAGGGCACGAACTGGACCATCGTCGCCGTTCAGGACTATGACGAGGTGACAGCGCCCGCGCGGCAATTGCGCAACCAGATCCTGATGATTTTCGCCGGTGCTGCCGTCGTTGTGGCGCTGGTTGGGCTGTTCATCGCCCGTGGCATCGTCCGGCCCATCCAGGGTCTGGTGCGCGATGCCTCCGAACTTGCCGGCGGCAATGTCGACGTCGACTTCACGGCGACCAGCCGCAAGGATGAAATCGGCGATATTGCCCAGGCCATCGCCGGCTTCCGCGATACCGTGGCCGAACAGGCGCGCCTTGCTGCGGCCGAAGCGCGGGAACAGGAAGAACGCTTGGCACGGCAGAAGCGGATCGAGGACCTGCTCGACCAGTTCCGCTTCCAATCCGAGGAAATGCTCGGATCCGTTGCCTCCAATATGCAGCAGATGCAGACGACGGCGCAGAACCTGATCCGGATTTCGACCTCGGCCGCCGAGACAGCAGGCAGTGCTGCGGACGCAACAACAACCGCATCGCAGAACGTACAGGTCGTCGCATCGGCAGCCGAGGAGCTTTCCGCCTCGATCTCCGAGATCGGCGGCCGCGTCAACGAGACAACCCTCGTCATCCGTGATGCCACACAGCAGGCGATTGAAAGCAACGAGAAGATGAACAATCTCGCCACGGCCGCGCAGCGGATTGGTGAAGTTGTCGACCTTATTCGCGCCATCGCCGAACAGACCAACCTTCTTGCCCTGAATGCCACGATTGAGGCCGCCCGTGCCGGGGAAGCCGGCCGCGGCTTTGCGGTCGTTGCCGCCGAAGTCAAGGAACTGGCCAACCAGACCTCCAAGGCCACGGAGGAAATCAGCGGACAGGTCTCTGAAATCCAGTCCTGGACCGGCGACGCTGTCCGCGCCATCAGCGGCATTGCCGAGATCATGGACAAGGCGAACCAGTACACCAGTTCGATCGCCGCAGCTGTTCAGGAGCAGGACGCAGCAACACGGGAGATCAGCCGCAGCGCAAGCGACACCTCCAGCAGCACGGTGGCAGCAGCCCGTAACATGAACGAAGTGACCAGTTCGGTGGCAGAAACCCGGACCTGCGCCAATGAAGTCGATACAGCCTCCAGCTCCGTTGCCGGCCGTGTCGACCAGCTTGGCCATCTGGTCAGCTCATTCCTGCGCAATGTCGCAGCGGCCTGAACGCGACCGCTGGGAAGAATGACAGGGGGCCGGCGCATCGCGTCGGCCACAAAGCACTGAAAAAACTCGTTTGCTTCCTGGATATCGCTCGGCGTCATCAAGCTGAGATCGGCAAATGCTGGCCCCTTCTGTTCCCGACACGCCTCAGGCAAACGCTTTGATCATCAGCGAAACGGCGTCGTCGACGATAACCTGCATCGTTTCGCGGTCAGGCCCGCCGCCCGTCATCAGATAGGGATAGAACCCTCTCGCCTTGATCAGACCCATGAACTGGACGGCAGCCAGTTCCGGCGTTCCCTGCGTGAATGCGCCATCCGCGAAGGCCGCATCCATGAACGCGCCGAAAGCGCGCATTTTGTCGATCTGCTGGGCAAACTCGGCCGCAAGAACCGGATGGCGGATGGTTTCCCCCATCAGCATCCGTGCCATGCGCATGAAGCAGGGATCGATGAGGAGATTCCCTTCGGCCCAGCCAAGGCGCAGCAGTTGCGTCCTGAGGTCCTCGCCCGGAACGTAGACCACATCGAGCGCCGCAAGCATGCGGTTGGCCAGGCAATCGATGATGGCGCGGAACAGCACGTCCTTGCTGGCAAAATGATTGTAGACTGTGCGCTTGGATACGGCAGCACGATCGGAGATGCGGTCCATGCTGGCCCCGGCAAATCCCCGTTCCTGAAACTCCGCAATGGCTGCCTCGATGATCTGCTTACGCTTCTGGTCGCTGACAGACAGGCCCTGATTTTCGCTCATGCGGCTTTGATCTCAAAAATTGCCCCCTATGTAAACTCGGGAGTTTACATATCACGCAAGATGAATGTAAACTGCACCGTGTAGTTTACTCCTTCAGCCAGATTTTAGCCACGGGAGACGTGACATGGCAATTTCCCTCACCTTGAACGGGGAGGCGCGCGTCATTGACGCCGATCCGCAAACCCCGCTGCTCTGGATCCTGCGCGACACGCTTGGTCTCACCGGAACAAAATTCGGCTGTGGCGTCGCCCAGTGCGGTGCCTGCACCATTCATCTCGATGGCACCCCGGTTCGCTCCTGCCAAACCTTCCTCGGTGACGCGGAAGGCGCAAACATCACGACGATCGAAGGCGTCGAATCTCCCGCTGCGACCGCAATCCGCGCCGCCTGGACGGAACTCGACGTGCCACAATGCGGCTATTGCCAGTCCGGGCAGATCATGGCCGCAACCGCCCTTCTGACCGAAACGCCGAAACCGACCGATGACGACATCGACGCGGCCATGGACGGCAACGTCTGTCGCTGTGCCACCTACGCCCGGATCCGCAGCGCCATCCATCTCGCTGCCGAAAAGCTGGAGGGCTGATCCATGCTGCACCATCTGACCAATCCGATCGCCGCCGCGACCCCATCCCGCCGCACCTTTCTCAAGCTGACCGCCGGCGCTGCCGGCGGCCTTCTGCTTGCCCTGCGCCTTCCCGGCAGCACGGCCCAGGCCGCAGCGGGCGACAGCCTTGTCCACCCCTTCCTGCACGTCAGGGCTGACGGCAGCGTGATGGTGTTGTCAAAACACCTCGACAAGGGCCAGGGCATTGCCACAGGCCTTGCAACGCTTGTTGCCGACGAACTGGATGCGGCCTGGGAACAAGTCCAGGTCGAATTCGCACCGGCCAATGCGGAGGTCTACAAGAACCTCTTCTTCGGTATGCAAGGCACGGGCGGCTCCACGGCCATCGCAAATTCCTTCCAGCAGTACCGGCAGGCCGGTGCGACTGCGCGCGCCATGCTCGTTGCCGCTGCGGCCAAGGCCTGGTCGGTCCCGGCTGGCGAGATCACCGTCAGCGCGGGCAGCCTCGGCCATGCCTCAGGCAAGTCTTCGGGATTTGGCGAAATGGCCGGTCTCGCAGCGGCCGAGCCTGTGCCGGCCGAAGCGCCGCTCAAGACGCCCGATCAGTGGGTCTACATCGGCAAATCGTTCCCGCGCCTCGACACGCGCAGCAAGACGATCGGCGCTGCCGGCGTCTATGGCATGGACCAGCGCTTTGACAACATGCTGGTCGCCGTCCTCGCCCGGCCCAACCGCTTCGGCGGCACAGTGGCCGGCTTCGACGACAGTGCCGCGCGGACAATCGACGGGGTCAGCGATGTCATTGGCCTGCCCAGCGGCGTAGCAGTCCTTGCAAAGGACACCTGGTCCGCCATGCAGGGACGCGACGCCCTGAGCGTCACCTTTGACGACAGTGCCGCCGAACTGCGCTCAAGCGACGAAATGGCAAGGGAACTGGCCGAACTGACCGCCCAGCCCGGCCTGAAGGCGCATGGCGAGGGCGACGCTGAAGCAGCCCTCTCAGGCGCTGCCAAGGTCATCGAAGCCGACTACAGCTTCCCCTTCCTCGCCCACGCGCCGATGGAGCCGCTGGATATCACCGTCCTGTTCGACGGCAGCACGGCGACCTTCTGGACCGGGGCCCAGTTCCAGACCATCGACCAGATGGTCGCAGCCCAGGTCCTCGGCCTGGCCCCGGACAAGATTGCCATCAACACCCTATGGGCAGGCGGCTCGTTCGGTCGCCGCGCCCAGCCTGACAGCCATTATTTTGCCGAGGCTGCCCTGCTGGCGAAGGCATGGCTCGACAAGGGCAATGCTCCCCGTCACCTGAAGATTGTCTGGACCCGCGAGGATGACATCAAGGGCGGCTACTATCGTCCCATGATGGCGCACAAGGTTCGCGTCGGCCTCGATGCCGAGGGCCGGATCGTCGGCTGGCATCACCGGGTTGCCGGCAAGTCGATCATGATCGGCACGGCCTTCGAGTCCTTCGTCGTCAAGAACGGCATTGATGAGACCAGCGTCGAGGGGCTTGGCAACACCCCTTACGCGCTGGAAAACCTGCATGTCGAGGTCCATAACGCCAAGACAGCGGTGCCGGTGTTGTGGTGGCGCTCGGTCGGCCACACCCACACGGCCTATGTGATGGAAACGATGCTGGACCGTGTCGCGCGGGAAGCCGGCAAGGATCCGGTCGCCTATCGCGAGGAGTTGCTGAAGAACGACCCGCGCAAGCTTGCGGTGCTGAAGCTGGCGGCAGAGAAAGCGGGCTGGGGCAATCCCTTGGCCGAGGGCCGGTTCCGTGGTGTCGCCGTGCATAAGTCGTTCAACAGCTATGTCGCAGAAGTGGCGGAAATCTCGTTCCGGGATGATGGAACGGTGAAGGTGGAGAAGGTCGTCTGTGCTGTCGACTGCGGCGTGCCGGTCAACCCCGACAACATCAAGGCCCAGATCGAAGGCGGCATCGGCTATGGCCTTGGTGCCATCCTGCGCAACGAGATCACGCTGACGGCAGGTGAAGTGGACCAGTCAAACTTCGACAGCTACCTGCCGCTGCGCCTGACGGACATGCCGCAGATCGAGGTTCACATCATCCCCTCGACCGAAGCCCCGACCGGTATCGGCGAACCGGGAACGCCGCCCATTGGCCCGGCCGTTGCCAATGCGATTGCGGCAGCACGTGGCGAGTGGGTGACAAACCTGCCGTTCTCCCGCAGCGGTCTGGCCTGACACCAGAGGCGCAACCGCCCCAGAAAACAAGAGGCCGCCCGGTGGGCGGCCTGAGCTTGAGGACAAACCTCGATCTCACCGAAGTCATCCCGGCCAAGCGAAGCGCCGAGCCGGGACCGGAGAGCCGGGGCTTC
>NZ_JBHYDX010000045.1:0-8688 GCF_051860505.1 Pannonibacter sp.
ACCGCCATCTCCGTGAGCCTCCAAGAGCCAAGCGAAAATACCAGTCAATCAAATGCATAAGTTAGCGCGTATGGGCCGTGTGCCGGGACCTCGGACTACCGACGACCCTGTAACCTCTCCATCGTCATCCTCGGCCCTGTGCCGAGGATCTATGCAAATCAATGACTTGCAGATCGCCGTGACAGGCCCGGCCAACAGGTATGGCAGCTCAGGGGAACATCAACAGGTCCCGGCTCAAGGCCGGGACAGCGCGGGAGTTGGATCGGACGTAGCCCCCTGCGACGCAGTTGCCCCCTTTTCGTCGCTCCTGCGCAGGCAGGAGCCCAGTAACCACCGGAACAAATTGGGTTTCCGGCACTCGCCCTCGGCTGCGCCACCACCATCGTTGGATCTCTGCTTACGCGGGCACACAAGAAAAAATACACCGCATCCGAGTCAGACCCCCGGCCCACGCCGGACCAGCTTGATGTCAATCCAGGCACTTCGCTCTCTCGTCATGGTCGGGCTTGTCCCGACCATCCGCAAACCATTGATTTGTATAGATCCTCGGCACAAGGCCGAGGATGACGATAGAGAGGCTGCCTGTTTGCCAGCAAACTGATCAAGCTGGACGCCGGGGCCCTGTTCGTTGTCAGCCCCGCATCACTCCGCGCCTTTTTCCTTCAGCCAGGCTTTCATGAAGGCGATTTCCTCTTCCTGCGCCTTCACCACGGCTTCGGCCAACGCCCGGATCTTGGGATCCGTGCCATGCGCCAGCACCACCTTGGCCATGTCGACCGCACCCTGATGGTGCGGGATCATGCCTTTCACGAAGTCGATATCCGCATCGCCCGTGAAGGCGATGGACATGTCCTTGTGCATGGCGTCGTTGATGGCCTGATAGGCCTTGGTGGACGCACTGGCGCTCTCTGACCCGGCAGCCGGCATCACATGCCCGCTATGGTCCTGCGCGACAGGTTGCGCGGGCGCAGGTCCGTCGGCAAGCGCGGGCAAGGCACCCAGACCCAGTACAAGGGCGGACACGGCATAAATCTTCATCATCTCGATGATCCTTTTGGATTGAGCAGAAACTCCGTGGCTCCGGCCACGGCTCAAGACAAGATCAGGCGAGGGATTTGGGCGGCGGCGGCTCGCAGGCTTCGCCAAGGCCGGTCACGTCGGAGTTGCCTGCAGGCCAGTTGACCAGGCGATAGGAGGCAGGCGCGTCAGCAGCCGCATATGACGGCGCAAGAATGCTGGAAGCCATCATGCAGAGGGTGACACACACATCATCCATCTGCGCCGGCGGACAGCACGGATGGCTGGCGGACACCTGCAATGCCTCGGCACTGCTCAGGCTTGTCGGCGCAGGATCCATATCTGAATGGTGCATACCAACTTGGGCAGGGCCAACCCCGGCAAGCCTGCCCGCTCCCGCAGCCTGCCCGGCCTGAAACGACAGACAGACCAGCGCAAGTACCAGACCGGTGGCCAGCAGAAACGCAATCCAGCCCTGTTTGACGGCATTGACCATGGCCGGACCCTAGCCTGTTTCACCGGTCCGGCGCAACGCCCGCGCCGGTTGGCGCCGCGAACAGCCCATAGTTCCTCCATCGTCATCCCGGGCGAGAACGAAGCGAAGACCCGGGACCGGAGAGCCGAAAGCCTGCCCGCATTCCGTTCATTGCAACATCGGGACCGCGACCCTCCGGTCCCGGCTCTCGCGCGGCTCGGCCGGGATGACGCCGGTGAGGCCGGGGCTTCGCCACAGGCTAACGCCCGCAGCCATGATCATTTCCTGACCACACCCCGCGCCTTTTGCGCACGAACGGCCTCAATCATAAGCCTGGCGACTTTCAGCATGAACGCGGGGCTGAAGCGGCCGGTCGGGCGCGCTGATGCAAGGTCGAAAAGCTGATCCGGGCTCAGCTTGTTATATTCGTCAAGGATCAGCAAACTGCGCTTTCCGGCATCAAGTCCGCCGCGCCGCGCTTCTGTCTCGGGGATATCGATGAACAGTCGCGCCCTGTCCCCTGACGGATCAAGCGTCGTCACTGGCATCAGGAACAGCGCATCGTCTGTCTTGAGCGTCAGACAGGCAAACCGGCGCTTGCGCGGCCGTTGCTGGCCTCCCTCCGCTTCATGGGACCAGAGATAATCGTAAAGATAGAGCTCCCCGCGCTCCATCACACCTCGTCCGGCGCGTCGGCCAGGATCTCGGCAAGCGCGCGCTCCAGAAGCTCGAGATCTGCCTGCGGCGCCGTGTCAAGGTTATGCGTGGTGCGCCCTGCCCCGGATGGTGTCCCGGCACTTGCTGCCAGAAGCCGCTCGTACTCTGTGACCGACAGTAGCACAAGCCGGTCGCGCCCCCGCTTCTGCAACGTGACAGGGGCTGCGAGCGCCGCATCCAGCACTTCGCCCGGCTGCCGGTTGACGTCTGAAAAGCTGAACTTGCGCATCGGTCGATCCATGCAAACTGCATTATACGTATTTTGCATGATTTATGCGAATTATGCAATTCAAGTCAGCTTCTTCGGCCAGGTGTCCGACAGACGGTAGCCCGCCGGCCAGGGATCCTCCGGGTCGAGCATCAACTGGCTCGTACCGGTTACCCAGCCGCGGCCAGAGATTTCCGGCAGGATCGCCGGATGGCCCGCGACAGTCGTCGCCCCGGCGATGCGGCAGTCGAAGGTCGAGCCCAGCACCGAGATGCCGGTAAAATGATCGCCCACCCGCATCTCGCCCCTTGCCGCCAGAACCGCCATGCGGGCGGAACAGCCGGTGCCGGTCGGCGAGCGATCGAGCTTGGCCGGCTGGATCGCCACTGTGTTGCGCCCGACCAGCCGGTCGCCCTGCCGCTCCACAGGCAAGGTGAGCTGACAGAATGAGATGTGGTTCCAGTCGGGGTTGAGCGGATGCGTGAAGCCGAGCTGTTCGTTCGCCGCCCGGGTGATGCGCACGCCGGTTTCCGCCAGTTCGCGCGCCTCATCCGGCACGATCTCGAACCCGAGCGCGCGGGCGTCGGTGATGACGAAACTGTCACCGCCATAGGCCGTGTCGACGGTGAGTGTACCGAGCCCCTCGACCTCGAGCGGCACGGATAGTTTGCCGGCAAAAGATGGCACGTTGGTGACGAAAATCCGCTCCGCCTTGCCATTTCGGCAGACCGCCCGGACTTCCACCAGCCCGCCCGGCGCCTCCAGCACGAAGCGCGTTTCCGGCTCCTGCATCGGCACGATGCCGGTGTCGAGCAGGACGGTGGCGACACATATCGAATTGGAACCGGACATGGGCGGCGTGTCCTCCGGCTCCATGATGATCCAGCCCATCGCCGCACGCGGATCCTTCGGCGGGACGAGCAGGTTCACATGTCGGAACACGCCTCCGCGCGGCTCGTTCAGCACGAAGTTGCGCAAGGCCCCGTCGCGGGCGATGAAGCCGCGCTGCTCCCAGATCGTCTCGCCCGGCGGCGGCGCGACGCCGCCGACGATCACGTCCCCGACCTCGCCCTCGGCATGGCAGGTGACCACATGGATGATCTTGCTCGTGCGCATCTGAAGGCTCCTCAGGCGCAACGCAGCACTGGTTCCCCCAGCGCCTCGAAGTCCGGCTCGATGCCAAGTCCCGGCCCGGTCGGTGCTCTCATGGCCCCGTTCACCCGCTGCGGTGCGCCGTGGGCGATCCGCTTGGTGCCGTAGGAGTTGAAGTCCGTCGCCGAGAAACAGAACTCCTCCGGCGTCGACTGGGCGAGATGGGCAATGGTCGCGGTCACGATGTCGCCGCCCCAGGTGTCCTCGATGGTCATGGCGATGCCATGGGCGATGCACAGGTCCCGCATCTGCCGCGCCTTGGTCAGCCCGCCGACCTTGGAGATCTTCAGGTTGATGACGTCCATCGCGTCATCGCCGATGGCCCGGACCAGCATGTTCACGTCGGTGACATTCTCGTCCATGACAAACGGCCGCGCCGTCCGCCGGCGGATGGAGAGGCATTCCTCATAGGTCAGGCAGGGCTGCTCGATGTAGACATCGAGATCGGCAACGCTTGCAGCCACCCGGGTCGCCTCATGCCGGTTCCAGCCGGTGTTGGCATCGGCAACGAGGATATCGGTCGGCTCCAGGATCGCCCGGGCGGCCCGGATGCGGGCAATGTCGTCGTTGGCGTCGCCGCCGACCTTGAGCTGGAACTTGGTGTAGCCCTCGGCACGGTAGCCGGCAATATTTTGCGCCATTTTGTCGGCAGATTGCTGCGAAATGGCGCGATAAAGCTGCACTTTGTCCTGCGCCACACCGCCCAGCAGCTTGACCAGCGGCATGCCCGCCACCTTGCCCAGAATGTCCCAGCAGGCGATGTCGAGCGGCGCCTTCACGTAAGGATGACCATTGAGACTGGCGTCCATCGCGCGGTTGAAGGTGGCCAGATCCGTCGGATCAAGCCCGATCAGCTTCGGCGCCAGTTCTTCAAGTCCCGCCCGGACACCCTTCGCATAGGAGGGCAGATAGGCCGAGCCCAACGGGCAGCATTCGGCATAGCCGGTGATGCCGGCGTCAGTGTCGATGGCCACGACGGTGGCGTCAAAGACCTCGACAAAATTGCCGTTGGACCAGGAATAGCGGCCTTCCTTGAGCGGCAGGTCCACCTGATAGGCACGAATGGCAGTGATACGCATGAGTTGGAACCTCCTGAAATCAATAGTCAAACCACAACGAAGCCATGGGCATAGGGGTCGCGGTCGTCGATCATGATGGTGTTGTAGCCCGTCACCCTTGCCCAGCCGGCGATGGTCGGGATGATGCCGTCATGGTTCCCCACCTTGACCGTCTCCTTCACCCCGCCCTCGAACATCGAGCCGATGATGCTCTCATGAACGAAGGCGTCACCGACCTTCAGTTGACCCTTGCCGAACAGATGCGCCATTCGCGCCGAAGTGCCTGTTCCACAAGGGGAACGGTCGATCGCCTTGTCACCATAGAACACCGCATTGCGGGCATGGGCCTCCGGCTGCGTCGGCTTGCCGGTCCACTGGATATGCGACAGCCCCTTGATGTCCGGCTTTTCCGGATGCACGAACTGGTACTTGGCATTGAGCGCCGCCCTGAGCTTCGGACTGAAGCCGATCAACTCGCCAGCAGTGAAGTCAGCCATATCCCGGAAGACGGCCTGCGGCTCGACGATGGCGTAGAAATTGCCGCCATAGGCCACGTCCACCGTCACCTCGCCCAGCCCCTCCACCTCGGCGGTGAGGCCGGTGGCGTGCAGGTAGGACGGTACGTTGGTCAGGCGCACCTTCTCGACGAAGCGCCCCACCTGTTCATACTCGGCAATCACCAGTCCCGCCGGCGTATCCAACCGCACGACACCCGGTGTTTTTGGCCGGATCAAGCCATTTTCGATGGCAATGGTGATGGTGCCGATGGTGCCATGGCCGCACATCGGCAGGCAACCGGATGTCTCGATGAAGAGAATGCCGACATCACAATCCTCCCGCGTCGGCGGGTAGAGGATCGAGCCCGACATCATGTCATGACCGCGCGGCTCGAACATCAGTCCGGTGCGGATCCAGTCGAACTCGGCCAGGAAATGCGCCCGCCGCTCCAGCATGGTCTTGCCGGAGAGGAGCGGTCCGCCGCCCGCCACCACACGCACCGGGTTGCCGCAGGTATGTCCGTCGATACAGGTAAAGGTGCTCACTGCCATGGCAGTCTCCAGAGGATCAGAACCGGTCAGGCCGGAACGGGCTGAGGTCGATGGGCGGCTGGCGCTCGAGCACCAGATCCGTGACAAGCCGCGCGGTGGCGGCCGATTGGGTGAGGCCGAGGTGACCGTGCCCGAAGGCGAGGATGACGTTGCGCGCCCGCAGACTGCGGCCGATCACCGGCAGGCTGTCAGGCATCGACGGGCGCGACCCCATCCACTCGATACCGCCTTCGGCCTTGAGGCCCGGCATGAACCGCGCCGCCTTGGCCAGCATGTGCTGCGAGCGCTTGAAATTCACCGGTGCGGAAAACCGCGCCAGTTCCGAGGCCCCGCCGACGCGGATGCCGTTTGCAAGCGGCGTCACCACGAAGCCGTGCCCGCCGAAGATCAGCTGGCGCTTCAGATCGAAAGCCCCGGCCGGCAGGGTTGTATTGTAGCCGCGCTCGGCAATAAGCGGCACGTCCGCGCCAAGGCTGGCGGCAAGGCCCCTGGACCAGGGCCCCGCCGCCAGCACCACGTGGCGGGCGGAAAGGGTCGCACCGCCCGTGAGCCGGACCTGTTGCAAGTCACCGCCGCCGGTGATCGCGATGACCTCGCCGCGATGAACCGTGACGCCCAGCGTTTCTGCTGCTCGCGCCACCGCCAGCGCGTAGTCGCGCGGATCGGTCACCGTCTTCCAACCGGGCACGAAAGTCGCCCGGATGAACTGTGGCGACAGGCCGGGCTGGAGTTCCGCCAGCCCGCGCGCAGTCAGGTGTTCAAAGGCAATGCCATAGCGCTCCCGCCAGGCCCAGCCTTCAAGCGACGCACGAAATTCGGCATCACTTTCATAGAGTTGCAGGGACCCATCGGCGCGCACGAAGGCACCTAGACCAGCAGCAGCAACGAGGCTGTCGCACTCCCGCGCCGCCAGCGTGTTGAGCGCGCCCTGCGCCGCCGCGCTGGCTTTGACCCGGTCCGGCAGGCTGGCACGGAAGAAACGCAGGAGCCAGGGCAGCAGATAGAGCGCCTCGCGCGGCGGGATTGTCAGCGGCCCGAGCGGATCGAGGAGCCACTTGGGCGCCTTGAACAGGATGCCGGGCGAGGCGAGCGGCAGGATGTCGGAAAAGGCGAAGGCCCCTGCATTGCCACGGCTCGCCTCGTTGGCAAGCTCGCCCCGCTCCACCAGCACGACCTTCCGCCCGGCCTCCGCCAGACGGAAGGCAGCCGAGAGGCCGATGATGCCGCCGCCGACGATCACGACATCGGTTTCCATATGCTCCGCGGTCATGATCGCGGCTCCTCCCGTTTCCGCGTTCAGGGCTGGGTGTAGGCGGTCTTCACCGTGGTGTAGAACTCGGACGCATAGCGGCCCTGTTCCCGTGGACCGAAGCTCGATCCCTTGGTGCCGCCGAACGGCACGTGATAGTCGACGCCTGCGGTCGGCAGGTTGACCATAACCATGCCGGCCTGCGCCTTCGCCTTGAAATCGCTCGCATATTTCAAGGACGTGGTGCAGATGCCCGAAGACAGGCCGAACTCGCAGTCATTGGCGACCGCAAGCGCCTCGTCATAATCCTTGACCCGGATCACGCTGGCGACCGGACCGAACACTTCCTCGCGGTTGATCCGCATGTCGGGCGTGGTTTCGGTGATCAGCGCCGGTGCCATGTAGAAGCCGGGCTTCTCACGGTTGAGCCGTTCGCCGCCGAAGGCGACTTTGCCGCCCTCGGCCCGGGCGATGTCGACATAGTCGAGATCCTGGGCGAGCTGGCGTTCGTCAACCACGGGGCCGATCTGTGTTGCCGGATCGAGCGCGTCGCCGACGACCAGCTTCCTCAGCGCCTCCGTCATCCTGGCGACGAAGCGGTCATGGATGCCCTCGGTGACGATGAGGCGGCTGGAGGCCGTGCAGCGCTGACCCGTGGAGAAGAAGGCGCCGTTGAGCGAGGCGGCGACCGCAATGTCGAGATCGGCGTCATCCAGAACCACCATCGGGTTCTTGCCGCCCATCTCGAGCTGCACCTTCTTGAGATTTTCAGCGCAGGCAAGAGCAATGCCCCGGCCGGTCGGAACGGAGCCGGTGAAGGACACCGCCTTGACTTTCGGATGCGAGGTCAGAACCGGCCCGATGTCCGAGCCCTTGCCGCCGACCAGGTTGAAGGCACCCACAGGCAGACCGGACCGGGAGATGATCTCGGCCAGAGCATGCGCCGAGCCCGGTACGAGTTCGGCAGGCTTCAGCACCACGGTGTTGCCATAGGCAAGCGCGGGCGCAACCTTCCAGGCCGGAATAGCGATAGGGAAATTCCACGGCGTGATCAGGGCGACGACGCCGACCGGCTCGCGGCGCACATCCACTGTCACGCCTGGGCGTACCGAGGCCAGCACATCGCCGCTCTGGCGCAGCGCCTCGCCGGCGAAGAACTTGAAGATCTGCCCGGCACGCATCACCTCGCCAATGCCCTCGGCCAGGATCTTGCCCTCCTCGCGCGACAGCAGCCGGCCCAGTTCCTCGCGGCGGTCGAGGATCTCGGTGCCGATCCGGTCAAGGACATCAAAGCGCTGCTGCGGCGTGGAGGCAGCCCATTGCGGTGCTGCGGCATGTGCCGCTTCGATGGCCGCTTCAGCCTCGGCACGCGAAGCCCGCGCAGACTGTCCGATCACATCGCGGGTATCCGACGGATTGATGTTGGGCGACTGGCTCGCGCCTTTGCTCCAGCTGCCAGTGATGAAATTCCTGAACTCCGTCATGGGATTGACCTGTCTATCCTGTTGGAACTGCTGATCCTGCCAGCCTATCCGTTTCGTTTGCGACACGTCGAGCACCAAGCCTTGTGGCAGAGCGCTTCGCCCAGCGAGGCTCCCCCCACCCCCGTCCCCTCCCCACGAGGGGGAGGGGGGCTCGAAGGCCTAGTGCTTACAACTGTTGCGCATGAACTCAGTGCCGACCGCTCCCCTCCCCCTCGTGGGGCCTGTTGCATAATTCCCCGTGAAGCGAGAGGATTGTTTTGTTTGGTGCTTCGGGGGTTT
>NZ_JBHYDX010000046.1:0-7224 GCF_051860505.1 Pannonibacter sp.
GGATGTCGCCAGCGGAGATTTCCTCAAGCCCGGCGATCATGCGCAAGAGCGTCGACTTGCCACAGCCCGACGGCCCCACCAGCACGATGAACTCGCCATCGGCGATGTCCATCGACACCCCCTTCACCGCCTCAACACCGCCAGCATAGATCTTGCGGACTTCCTCTAAACTGATCGTCGCCATTTTACTTTTCCGTCTCCACAAGACCTTTGACGAAGAGCTTCTGCATCACGATGATGACAAGCACGGGCGGCAGCATCGACAGGACGGCTGCGGCCATCACATAATTCCAATAGGGCAAGCCGTCGGCCACATCTGCCATCCGCTTGATCGCCATGACGATCGTGTAATAGCCCGTCTCGGTGGTCACCAGCATCGGCCAGAGATACTGATTCCAGCCATAGATGAAGAGGATGACGAAGAGCGCGGCGATGTTGGTCTGCGACAGCGGCAACAGGATGTCGCGGAAGAATTTCATCGGGCCGGCGCCGTCGACGCGGGCGGCTTCCAGCAGTTCGTCCGGCACGGTCAGGAAGAACTGGCGGAACAGGAAGGTTGCTGTGGCCGAGGCCAGCAGAGGTACGGTCAATCCGAGATAGCTGTTCAGCATTCCGAGATCGGCCACGACCTTGAAGGTCGGCAGGATGCGCACTTCCACCGGCAGCATCAAGGTGACAAAGATCATCCAGAAGAAGAGCTGCCGGAACGGAAAGCGGAAATAGACGATCGCGAAGGCTGACAGGATCGAGATCGCGATCTTGCCGGTGGCAATGATCAACGCCATCACCAGCGAATTCAGCATCATCGGCCCAAGCGGCGGGGCGCCGGAGGTGCTGGCCCCGGTCGTCAGCAGGTCCCAATAGGTCTGCAGCGCATGAGGACCGGGGACGAGCGGGATGAGGCCGGACATGAATTCATCCGGCGCCCGCGTCGAAGCGATCAGCGCGACATAGACCGGAAACGCGACGATGATGACGCCGAGAATCAGGACAAGATGCGCGAGGGCAGTGAGCCAGGGTTTGTTTTCGACCATGACGGACTTGTCCTAGTAAGCCACGCGCCGCTCGACATAGCGGAACTGGACGAAGGTGAGCAGGATGACGATGGCCATCAGGATGACAGACTGTGCTGCGGACGAGCCAAGGTTGAGGCCGATGAAACCGTCGGAATAGACTTTGTAGACCAGGATGTTGGTCGACTGCGCCGGGCCGCCTTCTGTGGTGGCGTGGATGATGCCGAAGGTATCGAACATGGCGTAGACAACGTTCACGACCATCAGGAAGAATGAGGTCGGAGACAGCAGCGGCAGCGTGATCGTGAAGAAGCGCTTGAACGGCCCGGCACCGTCGATGGCAGCAGCTTCGCGCAGCGACAACGGGATCGACTGCAGCCCGGCCAGAAAGAAGATGAAATTGTAGGAGATCTGCTTCCAGCTCGCGGCAACGACGACAAGGATCATTGCATCGGTGCTGTTCAGCGAATGATTCCAGTCATAGCCCAGTTGTTCCATGATGAACGGCAGGATGCCGATGGTCGGGTTGAACAGGAACCACCACAGCACACCGGCGATCGCCGGGGCGACGGCGTAGGGCCACAGCAACAGCGTGGTGTAACCGCTGGCGCCCTTGATCAGCCGATCGACGCAGACGGCAAGCAGCAGGGCCAGCCCGAGGGACAGCGCGGCGACGCAAATCGAGAAGACCAGGGTAACCTGAAGCGAGTTCAGGTAGTTCGGGTCGTCGAGCAGCACAGTGTAGTTGGCAAGGCCGACAAATGTCGTCTTGAAGCCGAAGGCATCCTCGCGCAGGAACGATTGCCAGATCGCCTGGCCGGCGGGCCAGAAGAAAAAGATACCCGTGATTGCGAGCTGAGGCGCCAGCAGGAAATACGGCAGAACCTTGTTGGGGAAGATCGTGCGTTTGGTTTGCATCAGGGACACCTGGTCGCGCGACGGACAGAAAGACCCACGTCCCGGCGACCTGAAAGGCGACCGGGACGTGGGCGATTTGGATCCTTTAGGGATCAGTTGGCGTTGGCCGCCTCGAATTCACGCAGCAGCACGTTGCCGCGCTTGTCGAGGTCGCCCAGGGCGACTTCGGCGGTCTTGGCACCGCTCAGGACCTGCTGGAACTCTTCGTCGATGATGTCACGGATCTGCACGTAGCTGCCGAAACGAAGACCCTTGGAGTTGGCCGTCGGCTCGTTCAGCGTCATCTGCTTGATCGACACGTCAGCACCCGGGTTCTTTTCGTAGAAGCCCTGCTGCTGGCTGAGGTCATAGGCAGCCTGGGTGATCGGCAGGTAGCCGGTGTCCTGGTGCCACTGAGCCTGGACTTCCGGCGAGGACAGATAGGTGAAGAAGTTGGCTACGCCCTTGTATTCTTCGTCCTTCTTGCCCTGCAGCACCCACAGGGTTGCACCGCCGATGATCGAGTTCTGCGGCTTGACGTCTGCATAGTGCGGCAGCATCGTGATACCGACCTCGAAGTCCTTCGCATTGGCCAGAACGCCAGCGCGCGAGGCGGAGGAGTTCATGTACATGGCGCATTCCTGCGAGTAGAACTTCGGCGGAGCGTCGTTGCCGCCACCCTTGCCGCCGTACTGGAAGATGCCGGCGTCCTGCCAGGTCTTCAGGTTGGCCCAGTGCTTGGCAACAAGCGGATTGTTGTAGGTCAGTTCGGTCTTCAGACCACCAAAGCCGTTCTCGAGCGTGCCGATCTGCTGGTTATGCCAAGCGGACAGGTTTTCGGTCTGGACCCAGGAAACCCAGCCTGTGGTGAAGCCGCACTTGGCCGCGCCGGATTCCATGATCTTCTTGGAGAAGGATTCCATCTCTTCCCAGGTCTTCGGCGGCGTGTTGGCGTCAAGGCCAGCCTTGGTGAAGACGTCCTTGTTGTAATACAGGACCGGCGTCGAGGAATTGAACGGCATGGAGAGCATGTTGCCCTCGGTGTCGGTGTAGTAGCCAACGACGGACGGCAGGAATGCCTTCGGGTCGAACGGCTCGCCGGCGTTCTTCATCAGTTCATAAACCGGATAGACGGCGCCCTTGGCGGCCATCATGGTGCCGGTGCCGACTTCGAAAACCTGCACGATGTGCGGCTGCTGGCCAGCGCGGAAGGCGGCGATGGCAGCGGTCAGGGTCTCCGGATAGGTGCCCTTGAACACCGGAACGACCTTATAGTCGCTCTGGGTTTCGTTGTACTTGGTCGCGATTGCTTCCAGCTTGGCGCCGAGTTCGCCACCCATGGCATGCCACCAGGTGATTTCGGTTGCGGCGAAAGCTGCGGTCGAAGTGCCAGCCATTGCCGCTGCGGCGACGAGGCTGGCCAGAAGATGACGTTTAGCCATTGTGTTTCCTGCTCCCAGTTGCGGGGCCGTCCGGCCCGGACAGCGCTTGGAACCGGGCATTCAGCCAGAAAGCTGAAAGCCCTGCTTGCCCCTGCGCTGCTTATTGTTTTCATATGAACTGCGCATGTCGTTCATATGAAAGTTGTACGACAATTCAATGACGGCGACAATGCCCTCGCTGCACCAGTTGCATCATGCAACGCAGCAAAGCCAACGAATTCCGCGCATTCGCGATCGCTTGCCATCAAGATTCCAGTATATTCCATCGTATTCCATCGTCACATTCAGGCAACGCACTTTATATTACAGCGCCATCCGCGAGCTTGAACATGGGGTCAATGCGTCATGTAACTGTCGCCAAAGTTTCGCGCGGGCGACATCATGGTTTCATATGAAAACACTACCCAAAGCCGGCTTGATCCTTCTGCCGCCTGCGGGAGGCAGATCCAGACTGCAGGCTCATTCGCGCATGCAACGCCCGACCATCCCGGGCCCGATCCACTCAAGGAGTGTCCCATGTCGTTCCGCACCCTCGTCGCTGGCGCCGTCGCCGCGGCCGCCCTTCTCAGCGCCTCCGCGCCGGCCTTTGCCGCCACCCAGATTTCTTGGTGGCATGGCATGGGCGGCCGCAACGGCGAAATCATCAATGAACTGGCCACCAAGTTCAACGCAGCCCAGTCCGCTTGCGCGCTGACCCCGGTTTCCAAGGGCACCTACGAGGAAGCCCTCGCTTCGGGCATCGCTGCCTTCCGCTCCGGCCAGCAGCCGAACATCCTGCAGGTGTTCGATGCCGGTGCCGCCACCATCATCAACGCCAAGGGCGCGACGGTTGCTGCCGAGGACCTGATCCGCGAAGCCGGTTATCCGTTCAAGGCCGAAGACTTCATCCAGGGCGTGCGTCATTTCTACGCCGACAAGGATGGCAAATTCATCGGCATGCCGTTCAACTCCTCCGCTCCGATCATGTATTTCAACACCGACGCTCTGAAGAAGGCCGGTGTCGAAGCTCCGAAGACCTGGGAAGAGTTCGAAGCCATCGCTCCGAAGCTGAAAGCTGCCGGCTACATCCCGCTGGTGCAGTCGCACCTGCCGTGGGAAATGGTCGAGAATTTCCACTCCCGCAACAACCTGCCGTTTGCCAACAACAACAACGGCTTCGACGGTGCGGAAGGCGCAAAGCTGACCGTCAACTCCCCCGAACAGCGCAAGATGTTCGAGAAGCTGGTCGAGTGGAAGCAGGCTGACCTGTTCGGCTTCTACGGCGCAGGCTGGAACGAGAACCAGAAGCCGTTCGAAGAGGGCAAGGTTGCCCTGTGGATCGGTTCGTCGGGCTCCTTCGGCGGCCTGCAGCAGACGGCCACCATGCCGTTCGGCGCAACGTTCCTGCCCTACTGGGAAGGCATCAAGGGCGCTGGCACCAACTCCTTCATCGGCGGCGCGGCCCTGTTCGCCATGGCCGGCAAGCCGGCTGAAGAGAACAAGTGTTCGGCCGACTTCTTCCAGTTCCTGACCTCGCCTGAGATCCAGTACTGGTACCACAAGACCTCCGGCTACGTGCCGATCACCTCGGCCGCCTATGAACTGGCCAAGAAGGACGGCTATTACACCACCACCCCGGCTGCCGAAGTCGGCATCCAGCAGCTGATGCTGCCGGGCGGGGAATGGTCCAAGGGCTATCGCCTCGGCTTCTACCCGCAGATCCGCGACGTCATGAACCGCGAGTTCGGCAAGGTCTTCGCTGGTGAAGTCAAGGTCGAGGACGCCTTCAAGACCATCGAAGAAGAAGCAAACCAGATCCTCTCCCGCTTCGCCAAGACCGCCGGCTGATCTGATCCTGCCACCAAGACAACGGCCGGGCCCTGCCCGGCCGTTCGTCCTCTCGTCCATTTTGCGTCCTGCCGGCCCTCCGAGGCCGGGACGCCCGCCAGATCCGCGAGCCAGCCCATGAAGCGCGCCCAGTTTTCCTCGCCGCTGCTGCCCTATTTCCTGCTCGCCCCGCAGCTGGCCATCATCTTCATCTTCTTCTACTGGCCGTCGGCACAGGCGATCCAGTCCTCGTTCTACATCGAGGATCCCTTCGGCTTTGGTGCCACCTTCGTCGGGCTCGAGAACTACACCACGGTGCTGGGCTCATCCGAGTATCTACGGATTGCCCAGTTCACGCTTGTGTTCACGCTGATTGTCACCTTCCTGTCGCTGTCCTTCGCCCTGGTGCTGGCGGTGAAGGCCGATGCGGTGCTGACGGGTGCCTCCACCTATCGCAGCCTGCTGATGTGGGTCTATGCCATCGCCCCGCCGGTGGCGGGTCTCATGGGCATCATGTTCTTCGACCAGCACATCGGCCCGCTGGTGGATCTGGCCGCCCTGTTCGGCTGGGACATGCGTGTCGGCGTCAACTATTACGACACCGCCTTCGCCATGGTCGTGATCGCGGTGTGGAAGCAGATCCCGTATAATTTCATCTTCTTCCTGTCCGGGCTGCAGGCCATCCCGAAGCATCTGCGCGAGGCCGCCGCCATCGACTGCCGCTCGGAGCTGCGCCGGTTCTGGACCGTGACCCTGCCGATGCTGGCCCCCACGGCCTTTTTCCTTCTGATCATCAACATGACCTACGCCCTGTTCGACACGTTCGGCATCATTGACGTGGTCACCCGCAACGAGCCGGCCAACAATCCGCTGACGCTGGTCTACAAGGTCTATCTCGACGGTTTCCGGTCCAACGACCTTGGTGGCTCGTCGGCGCAGTCGGTGATCCTAATGATCGTCGTGCTTGTCCTGACCATGGCCCAGTTCCGCTTCATCGAGCGGCGCGTGCATTACGGCTGAGGAGGCCACCATGTCCCGGTTCAAGCCGCTCGATCACCTGATCCTCATGCTGGGGGCCTTCGTCATGATCGCCCCGGTCGTGATGGCCTTCCTGACGTCCACCCACTCCGCCGTCGAGATCCACCAGAACGGACTGATGCTGTCCCTGGGCGACGAGTTCCTGTCGACCTATGGCAAGGTCCTGACCCACAAGGGCGGGTTCACCGGCCAGGTCACCGGCATGACCATGCTGATGAACTCGCTGATCCTCGGTGTCGGCTTTGCCGTGGGCAAGATCATCCTGTCGATGCTTGCCGCCTATGCGCTGGTCTATTTCCGCCTGCCGCTGGCCAGCCTGTTCTTCTGGATCATCTTCACCACTTTGCTGCTGCCGCTCGAAGTGCGCATCCTGCCGTCCTATGAGGTGGTTCAGGGGCTCGGCATGCTGAACAGCTATTCCGGCCTGATCGTGCCGCTGCTGGCCTCGGCCACCGGCACCTTCTATTTCCGCCAGTTCTTCCGCTCCGTGCCGGAGGAACTGGTCGAGGCTGCCCGCATCGATGGCGCCGGTCCCGTCCGGTTCTTCCTCGACATCCTGGTGCCGATCTCGCGCACGATGATTGCGGCGATCTTCATCATCATGTTCGTCTACGGTTGGAACCAGTATCTCTGGCCGACGCTGATGACCAATGACGAGGGCTATTACACCCTGGTGCGCGGCATCAAGACGATCCTGCTTGCCTGGATCGGCTCCAACATCCCCGACTACAACGAGGCCTTCGCCCTGACGATCCTCGCCATGCTGCCACCCGTGCTCGTCGTGGTGGTGTTCCAGAGCTGGTTCATCAAGGGCCTGACCGAAAGCGACAAGTGAGCGACTGCGATGGCGACGATCAGTCTAGAGGAAGTCCGCAAGATCTATGCTGGCGGTGTTGAGGCGGTGAAGGGTGTGTCGATGGACATCGCCGATGGCGAGTTCATCGTGCTGGTGGGGCCGTCGGGTTGTGGCAAGTCGACGCTCTTGCGCATGATCGCCGGGCTCGAGGAGATTTCCTCGGGCACGATCA
>NZ_JBHYDX010000047.1:0-5369 GCF_051860505.1 Pannonibacter sp.
GGGACAAAAAAGGGACTTCAGCGATCAACCAACTTGACAGCAACCGATACAGTTGCTGGCCAAGCGAAGCGCCGAGCCGGGACCGGAGAGCCGAGGCCTGAGCTGTTCAATGTACCAAAAGTCGAGACACAGTGACTCTCCGGTCCCGGATCTCCGCTGCGCTCTCGTCCTGGATGACGGCGTCGCCGCTTGAAACTGAGGCTGCCGGCACCTTTGCACCGGCAACCTTGTTTGTTACCAGAGCGGCGTCAGGGCCGGCGGGTTGGCTTCCGCACCCCACCACTTCTTGTAATTCGCCTCATAGGCACCCGACTGGATGTAGTCGGAGACGAACATGTCGAGCCAGCGGGTGAAATGCGGGTCACCCTTGGCGACCGCAATGCCGATCGGGTCATTGGAATAAAGCCCCGGCAGCGTCACCAGATTGTCGGAGGTCGTGGCGAGATAGTCGAGCAGCGAGGAGTCCTCGATGGCCGCCTGAACGCGCTTCTGCTGCAGCAAAAGGACGCCATCGGGAGCGAACGTGTCGGTGTAGACCAGTTCGGCGCCCGGCACCTTGGCCTTCATGAAGGTCTCGCCCGTCGAGCCGCGACCGACAACGACCTTCTTGCCGTTGAGGTCGTCGAGCGAGGCAATGCCCGCGTCCTTCTGCACGATGACGCGCAGGCCGGCCCGGTTGTAGGGGATCGAGAAATCGACGGTCTTGGCGCGTTCCAGCGTTGCCGAGGTGTTGGCGACCGCCACATCGATCTGGCCGGACACCAGCATCGAGATGCGGGCATCGCCCGACACGTCGACGAATTCCACCGGCACGCCCAGCTTCTCGGCAAGGCGCGTCGCCACATCGACGTCATAGCCGACGGGGTTGCTCTGCGCGTCGCGGAAGCCGATCGGCTCGCCGCCCAGCGACACGCCGATGCGCACGACACCGCGCGAGCGGATCTCGTCGATCTTGCCGGCGCTCGCCACACCGGTGAACACAAGGGTTGCTGCGAGCGCGGCGCCCGCCAGTTTCATCAGTCTCAACATCAGTTACGACCCTCCAGGTTGTGGTTATGGTTATGCAGTCAGATGTTCCGCCGCGCGGTGCTCGGGCTCCGCAAGGCCGGGATGCCACAGCCAGTACTTGATTGGCTCGTGGCAATTCAGGGCGACAACCCGGTGGTTGCCGTGGATGTCGATGGCTTGGATGACCAGCGCGCCGATGAAGCCGCCGGTGAGGTCGCGCACGTCGGCCACCGCAAGGTCGACGGCCTCGCTCAGCGACAGGCCCATGCGCAGGCCGAGAACGATGCTGCGCGAGGTGCCCGCGCGCATGGTCATCTCGCCGGTGTGGGTGCAGGCGGCCGCGCCATAGCGGCTGTCCGCGTAGAAGCCAGCGCCCGGGATCGGGCTGTCGCCCAGCCGGCCCGGATATTTCCACGCCCAGCCGGAGGTCGACGTCACCGCATGGGCGCCGCCGGCCGCATCGCGGGCGAGGAACACCGTCGTGTCGCGCACGCGTTCGGGATCGGTGATCGTGTGGTTGAGCGGCACCAGCGGGATGTCCGGGAACTTCGCCTGGTCTTCGGGCGACAGTTCCTGTTCCAGCCGCTCCCACCACACCCGCTTGCTGTCGGGGAAGAGCGCGTCGTCGCGGGCAAAGCCGCACTCATCGGCAAAGCGGCGGGCACCCGCTCCGGTCAGCATCACATGCGGCAGGCGGCGCATCACCTCACGGGCGAGCGCTGCCACCGGGATCGTGCTCGGCACGGCGCCCACGCAGCCCACCTCGCGGGTGGTGCCGTCCATCACGCCGGCATCGCATTCCATCTCGCCGATCATGTTCGGCCAGCCGCCGTAACCGACACTGCGCACCTTCGGTTCGCGTTCGACTTCGGCAATGCCCTCGATCATGGCGTCGATGCCATGGGTTCCGGCCTTCAGCGCGGCCACTGTCTTGGCAAAGCCGGGCCAGGCCTCGGAATTGGCGATGAGGATCATCAGAGGGCTTCCCCTTGCAGCTTGGACAGGAACTGGGCAACGCGCGGCAGCGACCGCCCCCGTTCGGAAAAGAAATCAGCCGTCGGCATGTCGGCGATGAGTTCGCCCTTCTCGAGAAAGACGATCCGGTGCGAGATCGAGCGGGCGAAGGCAATCTCGTGGGTGACGAACAGCATCGTCGTGCCCGTCGTTGTCAGCACCTTGAGGATGTCCAGCACCTCGGCCGTCATCTCCGGATCGAGCGCGCTGGTCACCTCGTCGAGCAGCAGATAGCGCGGCTGCATGGCAAGCGCCCGGCAGATGCCGACCCGCTGGCGCTGGCCGCCCGACAGCTGCGCCGGATAGGCATCCGCCCGGTGCGCCAGACCGACCCGGTCGAGCAACGCGCGGGCGTCCGCGATCACCTCCGCCTTGGGCCGCTTCAGCACCTCGACGGGCGCAAGCGCGATGTTCTCCACCGCCGTCATGTGCGGATAGAGGTTGAACTGCTGGAACACGGTCGCCGACCGGCAGCGTGCTTCGGCAAGGTCCTTCGGCTTGGCCACATCGAAGCCATCGACCGTGATCGACCCGGCCTCGAATGTCTCAAGACCGTTGATGCAACGGATCAGGGTCGACTTGCCCGAGCCGCTGGCGCCCAGAACCGAGACCACTTCGCCCGGAGTGAGCGTGAGATTGACCCCGTCGAGCACCTTGTGGGCGCCGAAGGATTTGCACAGGCCGTTGACGGAGAGCATCAGACCCCCTTCCAGTCCGTATGCGCCCGCAGCCGCCGTTCCAGCCGGGACCCGGCATAGGCGACCGCCTTGGCGGTGAGGTAATAGAGCGCGCCCACGACAGCCCAGACGATGAAGGGCTTCAGCGTGCGCAGGTTGAGGATGTTGCCGACCTTGGTCAGGTCGATGACGCCGATGACGGAGATGAGCGAGGTCACCTGCAGCTGATTGACGAGCAGGCCCGTCAGCGGTCCGATGGCAAAGGCCAGCGCCTGCGGCGCGATCACCCGTCTCAGGATGGTCCAGCGTGTCAGGCCGAACACCCGCGCCGCCTCGATCTGCTCGCGCGAGATCGCCTCGATGGCCGAAACCGCGATCACGTAGACGAAGGCCGCCGTATTGCCGGACAGGGTGATCAGCGCCGCCTGCGACGGCGTCAGGTTGATCTTCATCAGCACCGGCAGACCGAAGAACACCAGGAACAGCTGCACCAGCACGGGCGAGTTCTTCAGGAGTTCGGCAAGCCCATGCACCAGCTGGCGCAGCACAGGCACCCGGTAGTAGCGCACCACCGCAAAGCCGAGCCCGAGCGCGCCGCCGATCAGCGTCGAGGCTGCAAACAGCCACAGCGTGACCGACAGGCCCTGCAGCAGAAGGACGATGTCATAGGAGGTAAACTCGGTGTAGCGCATCACGCCACCTCCCCGGCCGTATGGCGGTTGACATGGCGGTGCAGCGCGCCGAAGAGGCCAGAGACCGCATAGGTCAGGCAGGCATAGGCAATGAGCAGCGCCGCATAGACCTCGAAGGGCCGGAACGTCTCGGCCGCCACAATCTTCGCCGAGCCGGTCAGCTCGTTCAGCGTGATCGTCGACAGCACCGACGAGGTCAGCACCAGATTGACGCAGACCGCCCCGAGCGGCCGGATCGAGGTCCGGAGCGCGATGGGCAGGATCACCTTGGTGAAGATCTTGCGCCGGGAAAGACCGCTGACCTCCGCCGCCTCCAGGATCCCAGGCTCGATGGCGAGGATGCCCGCGCGAATGACGTCGGAGGTATAGGCACCGCCGGCAATCGACAGGGCGATGATCCCGGTGGGCGCGGCCTCGATGTAGATCCCCACTTCCGGCAGCCCGAAATAGAAGAAGAACAGCTGGACGATGAAGGGGATGTTGCGGAACACGTCGACATAGATCGCCGACAGGCGCCGGGCCAGCGGCGAAGCGGCCGTGCGGCAGGCGGCCACGACAATGCCAAGCACGATGCTGCCCGCCAGTGCGCCGAGGCAGACCACCGTGGTCAGCCACAGCCCCTCCAGGAGGAACGGCACATGCTTGGCCAGGATCGAAAGGTCGAAGCCCAAGGGCGCCTCCCGAGTGAGAAGTGAAACCGGTTTCATTTAGACGTGCAAACTGCGTCCTGTCAACGGTCAGCTTCGTGTCCGCACCGCACCGGAAGCCGGCACCCCTGCCCTTGCGTCGCTGCCGGATCCGGGGCACAAAAAGCGCCCTGTGATGCTCCCAAGTGAACACCCCTCGCCCGAAGAGGGAACCCTGCTTTCTGGATGGACCTGACTGATGATCCTGTGTTGCGGTGAAGCGCTGATGGACATGCTGCCGAGAGAGATCGGCGGCGAAGGAACTGCATTCCTGCCCGTGCCCGGCGGCGCGATCTTCAACACGGCGCTGGCCCTCGGCCGGCTCGGCACACCGTCCGGCTTCCTCTATGGCGTCTCAAACGACCTGTTCGGCGAGCAGCTCCTCGCCCATCTCGCCGCCTCGAACGTTGCCACCGACCTGACGATCCGCTCACCGCGCCCGACGACGCTGGCCTTCGTGCGGCTGAAGGACGGCAACGCCACCTACACCTTCTACGACGAGAACTCCGCCGGCCGCATGATCACGGCCGCCGACCTGCCCGCTCTGCCCGCCGCCGTCACGACGCTCTATTTCGGCGGCATCAGCCTCATTGGCGAGCCCTGCGGCACGGCGCTGGAAGCGCTGCTGATGCGCGAGGCCGGTTCGCGGGTGATCGCGCTTGATCCCAACATCCGCCCCGGTTTCATTACCGATGAAACGGCCTATCGTGCCCGTCTGTCGCGCATTTTCGCCAAGGCGGACATCCTGAAGCTCAGCGAGGAAGACCTCGAGTGGTACGCGCCTGGCTCCGATTTCGACACGATGGCGAAATCCTGGATCGCCGGCGGCGTCAAGGTCGTGCTGAAGACCCTCGGCAAGGACGGCGCCCGGGCTCTCACGGCGACACAGGACATCACCGTTCCCGCCCGCAAGGTCGAGGTCGTGGACACGGTCGGCGCCGGTGACACATTCAACGCCGGCTTCCTGTCCTCTCTGGCCGAGGCCGGTGCCCTCACCAAGGCTGGCGTCGGCGCCTTGAGCGATGCGGTCCTCACCGTCGCCCTCACCCGCGCCACCTCCGTCGCCGCCATCACCGTCTCCCGCGCCGGCGCCAACCCGCCCTGGGCGCACGAGCTGTAAGGCGGGACCTCTCTGACAGCCGTCCCGGCCTTATCCGCACTGTGCCGTCCCGGCCTTGTGCCGGGACCATCCTCTCTGTGCTGTCCCGGCCTTGAGCCCATACGCGCTAACTTATTTATTGCTTGCGGATTTGTCTTGTGATTCAGAGGCTTCATGAGATGCGAATCACTTT
>NZ_JBHYDX010000048.1:0-4026 GCF_051860505.1 Pannonibacter sp.
CCACCCGACTTCAGAACATGAATGATGCCACTGATCACCCGCCGGTCATCGACACGGGCCTTGCCGCGTGTCCCGGTTGGCAAAAGCGGCTGCAACTTCGAAAACTGCTCATCGCTGAGCCAGAAGAACCCATGAGACATCACCAAACTCCTCTTCAGGAGCTTGAATCAAACTTCAAGTGATTTGCATAGCCGTTTTATGGGTCTGAAGCCTAATGGCCGAGAATACCCAAACATCCTCGAGCAGCTCTTCGAACTTGAATTGATCAAGATTGGTCAAAATCTGCCGTCCAATTCCATCCAAGATCTTTTCTCTAAATTGGCAGAATCCGAGCAGATTTCAGTTTTGTCCAGGGTTGCAGTAATTAATCAGAAGTCATTTTCTGAAATTTTAAAATACTTCCCAGACGAAAAATTGCGTTCGCACCTATACCGGGCAATGCTGAAAGATGGCCTCTGGAAATGGCAGCCGGAGCAACGTCTCGCGGTGCTGCTGCAGATGCCGCCTGATATTCTTCAGACCAGCCCCTCGGTGGTCATTGATGTTGTTCTAACGAACCAGGATCGTCTGGAGGAGGTCAGAACACTGCTCGATGCTATTGCGAATGTT
This sequence comes from Pannonibacter sp., assembly GCF_051860505.1. Classification (NCBI taxonomy): domain Bacteria; kingdom Pseudomonadati; phylum Pseudomonadota; class Alphaproteobacteria; order Hyphomicrobiales; family Stappiaceae; genus Pannonibacter; species Pannonibacter sp. The sequence continues at coordinate 610 of NZ_JBHYDX010000048.1, forward strand.
CCCAGTTCTCATTCCGACAGTGTAATGGAGGTTTATACCCCGCTCCGGTCCTTCCTGGAAGGGACTGGAGATCTGACTGAAGTCGTTGACCAGGTGCAGCGAGAGCTCGGGTCAGGCAGCATTTCTGAGAGCGTGCTTCGCACATGTACGGCTGCACCTGAGATCCTAAAGGCGGTCGGCAAGTCCGCGCTTCTCCCGTCCCTAGCCAATGCCTGCATGCAAGTTTATCAGCAGGAGGGTAATCTGACTGATGCGGCAAGAAACGCCCTCGTTAAATTGTTGCAGTCAACTAGAGAGCTCAATGCAGATGATGTGCTGAAAATAATAGAAAACATTTCAGGATACACATCTTACCTGGAATCAGTAAATCAAGTAACGCTTGCGTTGATGCGGGAGGGGCATACTGGGTTGGCGTTGAATGTTGCGCGCGGGGCTCGGCCGGGCGAGATCTCATATGCGGATTTGCTGAAGCAAGCAATGTCCGCGGAGGGAGCAGAGCCACAAGCGTTATGGGCGGAAATCAAGAATACAGACCGCTTGGATTCCCGGCACTGGATGGTGCCACATGAAGAGCTTACGGCAGCCGGTGCAGCGTTCCTTGACAAGATCATTGCGGAGGATGCCGACTTTATGGCGCAGAGCATCGTCGACAACAACAACCGGTTTGATCAATCCAACGGCTTTCGGTTGCTGTCAAAGGAAAGGCTGCTTGCCTTGGCCAACAAAGTTAGCAAGCCAGATTTGCGTGTCGAGGCGCTGAATGTTCTGGCGCTCAAGATCAGAGCAAATGATCCTGCGGAAATGATCGATGCTGTCTGGAACCTGCCCGACAACGACATTGATGCAGCTTATCGCATAACATCGATCCGGCTCGGAATGTCGTTAACAACGAAGGGCGTGCAGTAGTGGCATAGGGAAATTCGCCCTTACGGCGACAGCATGACACCTGCCGGCGGGCATGTCGCTCTGGCGGGAGCATTGAGACCGTTGCAGCTTCAGCGTGGCAATCGCACCGTGTGTTTTCCGCCCTGTCACGCGGCGCGGCTGGTGAGTTGCCGCTTCGAATTGTGGGAGCACGGGACACCCGCAGTTTTTGGGAAAGTCTCCGGCACTTTTCGATTTCTCCCTCCAGGAACAAGGGCAGGCCGGCCGATCATGGACGGCCTGTTCTCGTCTGACGGCTGATCGAGCCTCTGTTGTCCTGGAGATTTGCAATGATCCTTCTTGTGTTTGCCGCCATTTTCATCGGCGCCGCCATCATTGGCTACCAGTCAGTGCAAGGACGCGGCGAGGACTGATGCAGTCCCTTCGGCCACCTCTCGCCATTCGCGCGAGGGTAACACCCTGCGATCTGTACGACAGTCAATAAAATCATCTTTCGTTTGATGGAGTATGCAATGAACTCTCAAGATAGCAACACGCCTGCAAATACATCGCATCCGCTTGCCGTTGCCAGTGCAGTTCTCGGCATCGCCGTGATCGGCTTTCTTCTCTACGACTTCACCAAGGTCAGCCTTTTCGGCGTTGAATGCTATGCCTCGCGGACCTTCTATCGTGAGATCATCGTCTTCGGTGTTCCAAGCAAGGATCCGTTCTGCCTTATGACAGGACCTTACTTCGCTGCCTGGGGAATCGGGATTGCCCTGGCCGCTGCGCCCCTGTTGCTGAAGTTGTTTCGCCGATAGCAGCAGGCATAACGGGTTGAGAGATGGACGGCGGGCTTCCCGCCGCCCGCAGGCCAGATTGCCATGTAAAGCTGAATTTCACCCGACCTTGCAGCCCCAGAGACACGTCTGATCCGCCGCAACATACCCGTCCGCGACCCGGAAATACCCCTGCAGCTCGACGGTATCGCCTGCCGTGAGCGGCACCATGGTCTGCAGCCAGATCGCGGTGGCGAGCGAGACGTGGGTGGCGGAGATTTCGCCGAGGGAGCCGCGGATTTCCGTCGTGCCGTTCAGCACCAGCCGCCCGCTCATGCGCGCCGAGGTGCTGGTGTTGACCTTGAAGAGCAGCGTTGCACCGAGGAGGTAGGTGCCGTCGACCGGTGCCACGAAATGGTTGTTCGCGGCGTCGAACGCCCCTTGATCGTTGGTGTCTGTGTTGTTGAGGCCGATCTTTGTCCAGGCACCGACGCCGACGTAGTTGTCATAATTGGTGTAAGCCTTGAAGCGTGGCAGGCGGGGTTGGTCGACGATGCCGGTGGCATTGTCGACGGTGAGCCCGTCGAAGAAGGTGCTGCCGTCGGCCGAGACCGCGAGGCGGAAACGATCGGAGCCGAAGAGACCGATCAGCGCTCTGGTGACGAAACCGGTCTGCAGGACGAGGCCCAGATCGTCGCCGGCCGTCTCCTTGTTGAGCTTCAGGAACAGATCGCCAGTCCCGCCCTCAGCGATGGTCTTGGCGGCCCAGAGCGCTGCATTGAGCTTCGCCGAGAACGGGTTTGCTGCATCGGCTGTCGCCCCCAGTCCGAGCCGCGTCAGGTTCTGCAAGCTCGTGGGGAGCGAGCTGCGCCATTCCGAACCGGTCCAGACGAGGAGCAGGCCCTCCGCCTCGACCCAGACCAGCCAGCCCGGGCGCGGCGGGAGGCGGATCCAGGCACCGTCGGCCCGGAAGGCGATGTTCAGGTCCCATCCTGCCCAGAGACCGGTTGCACCCGAGGCCACCAGATGCCGGTCGCCATCGGCGGGACTGGCGGGCGGTGAAGTTCGGGTCCGATCAAGGGCGGACAGTTGCACAAGTCCGTCGAGCAAGCGCAGCGCCTCGTTGTGCGTGACATGCTTCTGCGCCTGCGCCGCGTGGATGTAGGGCAGGCCGAGATGGGTCGTGGTGTCGGACATGGGGGTTCCCGTGGGTTGGGATCAGAATTGCAGCGTGACAGCCGCAGACGTGCCGCGGCCGAGGCGGTTCGAGAGCTGGAAGATGCGGATCGCCAGCGTCTGGCCGGGCCCGAGCGGTGCGCCCCAATCGGTCGTCTGCTGGGCGGATGTGTAGAGGACGGAGGTCGTGCTGCTGCTCAGCGTGCGCTTGACCGTAGCCCCGTCGAGGATCTGGGCTTCATAACCCTCCATTTCTTCCCCAAGTGGCACCTCGACCTGCTCCCAGCTGTCTGCCACCAGCGCGCGGGAGCGGCGTGTCCAGCGGATCGTCAGATCGCCAGGGCTTCGCGCTGTTCGCCAGGGCTGCTCGACATGGACCGGGATGAAGGGCAAGAGCCCGCGACCGGCGGGCGTGAAACTCTGGCCCGTATAGCTCTCGTCGCTGACGGCCCTTGCGGCCGGCCCGACGCGCCAGTTCCAGGGACGGCCCAGGTCGGCCTCGCTGACCGGGAGGGACACAAGGAGAGGTGGCTGCGAAAATCTGAACAGCCGGGATAAGTGGATTTTCCGCGCAACAGCAGCATGATGCTGCGAGCGA
>NZ_JBHYDX010000049.1:0-2769 GCF_051860505.1 Pannonibacter sp.
CATGAAGCCTCTGAATCACAAGACAAATCCGCAAGCAATAAATAAGTTAGCGCGTATGGGCTCAAGGCCGGGACAGCGCGGAGAGAGTGTTCGATGCTCTGGACCCGCACCCAGGACAGCGCGGCAACTGTGTCGTCGGCTCCTCGCCTCAGGCCTGATCTGCCTCGAAGCCCTCGAAGATGATCTGGTCGGCATGGGCCAGCGCCTGCGCCGTGTCGGCCGGATTGCGCAGTGTCCAGGCCATGATCGGCAGGCCGAAGACCTTGCGCAGCAGGCTCGGGCCCGCCATTGGCAGGTCCTTGTAATGGTAGGAAATGAAATGCGGCCGGGTGCGCGGGACATGCAGCAGGTGGCGCATGATGAACCGGTCCATGCGTGTCAGCTGGCGGTATTCGCCCTGGTTTGGCGTGCGGTCGGCCACGATGCCGCGCGGGATTTCCGGTGCATGGGCGCGCATCACCGACAACATGTCCGGGTCAAACGACTTCAGCACCAGCGGGCCCTTGTAGCTGCGCACGATGTCGCAGATGCGGCGCACAAAGGCGGCCTGGGCATCGGCCTTGTTCAGCGACTTGACTTCGACCACCAGCGTGACGCGGCCGGCGACCTGCTCCAGCAATTCCTCGAACAGCCACAACCGGTCCGTGCCGGACTTCATGCGGATTGCCACCAGTTCCTCGGCCGGACGGGCAATCACCGGGCCGCTGGCATCGGCCAGCCGGTCCAGGTCGTCATCATGGAAGACGATGGCGCGACCGTCGGCGGTTTCCTGCAGGTCCACCTCGATGGCGTAGTTGCGGGAGATGGCCTCTGCGATGGCAGTAGGGCTGTTTTCAATGATGCCGGCGGCGGCGGTGTGGAAGCCGCGATGGGCGATCGGGCGGGCGACAATCCAGGACGTGTCGGTCATGACGGGGATCCGGTGGGGCGGCAGGGGAGGGTGCGCGCGGAGTGGCGCACGGAAAGGATGGCGCGCGAGAAGCGGGGCAGCGGCACCGGCCACCGCCCCTTTGGTCCATCAGGCGACTTCGATGACCGCTTCGATCTCGACGGCCACGCCGAAAGGCAGCGAGGCAACGGAGACGGCCGAACGCGCGTGACGGCCCTTGTCGCCGAACACGTCGACGAGGAAGTCGGAGCAGCCGTTGATCACCTTCGGCTGGTCAGTGAAGTCCGGGGTGGAGTTGACCATGCCGACGAGCTTGACGATGCGCACGACCTTTTCCAGGTCACCGATCGCAGCCTTGGCCTGTGCGATGATGTTGATGCCGCACAGGCGGGCGCAGGCGCGGCCTTGCTCGACGCTGAACTCGGCACCAATCTTGCCGACGAACTCGATGCCGTTCGGGCCGATCGGGATCTGGCCGGAGACGAACAGCAGGTTGCCGGTGCGCACGACCGGAACATAATTGGCCTGGGGCGCTGCCGGGGTCGGCAGGGAGACACCGAGGGCGGCGAGGCGCGCTTCAATCGTTTCAGACATGAGATCATCCTGTTCAAAGGCTGGAGCCCGAAGGGCAACCGGGGGCGGGAACCGAGGTCTTGATGCCCGGAATCCGGAAGGTGGGCAAGGCCAAAACCGCTGCCGCCCCGCCTCTTGCCATGCCAATTCTGCAACTGGGCCGCAGGGTGCTTCGCCGGCTGGGGGAATTGCCATCGGACTTGCCACGTCGGCCCGGGAATGTGCTAGGGAAGACAGATTGGTGGCCGCGTATCTGGCCTGATCCTGGGAGCCTGTCCATGTCCGCATTTGCAGCGTCGTTCCGTGCGCTGTCCGTCGCCGCAGTTCTTGGCATGGGCTTTGCCGCTTTTGGGGCGCTTGCTGCAGAGGCCGCCGGCGTGCCACTGGTGCCGCATCGGGCGATCTATGACATGAAGCTTGGTGAGGCTGCAGACGGCACGGGCATCGCCGCGCTCAGCGGGCGCATGGTTTATGAATTCTCCGGCAATTCCTGCGATGGCTACAGTGTGACGTTCCGCTTTGTCAGCCGCTTCGAGGACGAAAGCGGTCTGGCGCAGGTAACAGATCTGCGCACGTCGTCCTTCGAGGAACCGCAGTCCGGCCGCTACCAGTTCCTGTCCCAAACCTATATCGACCAGGACCTCAGCGAGGAAACGCGTGGAACCGCGCAAGGGTCGAAGGACAAGCTGAAGATCGGTCTCGTCAAGCCCGAGGAAAAGAAGGTCGACATCAACGGTGACATCTTTTTCCCGATCTCGCATCTCAAGGCCATGATCGGGGCTGCCACCAAGGGGCAGTCCTTCTTCGAAGCCCAGGTGTTTGACGGGGCGGAGACCGGCGACAAGGTCTATGCCACATCCGCTGTTATTGGAGCGACCCAGTCCGGCGCTGACAGCGCTGGCGAAGACAATCCGGTCGCCGTTGAACGGATTGGCGCGGCGGAACGCTGGCCGGTGACCATTGCCTATTTCGATCCGAAGCTGGACCAGGGCGGCGAGGTGACGCCGGTCTACCAGATCAGTTTCCTGCTTTATGAGAACGGTGTCACCCGCCGCCTCGTGCTTGACTATGGCGATTTCAAGATCGAGGGCCAGCTGAAGGATCTCGTGGTCTACCCAATGACCGACTGTCAGTGAGGACGGGGGCTGAGGCCATCTCTAGCGCGTTCTCTCCGCGCCTTGGCAGCTCCGGTCCGCAAGCTTTCGCAACAAAAGAAACACACTCTCAGCCGTCATCCCCGCCTTGTGCCACTGCTGTCCGGTTTAAGTTTGGAGCCCTGGGAGTTGCATCTGCGTTGTTTCGATTGG
>NZ_JBHYDX010000050.1:0-2325 GCF_051860505.1 Pannonibacter sp.
AGCCTCCAAGAGCCAAGCGAAAATACCAGTCAATCAAATGCATAAGTTAGCGCGTATGGGCCTTGTGCCGGGACCTGTTCTTGTGAGGTTGCGGCTCGAGCGGTCGAAAACGCGGACGGGCCTGACAGGTCCCGGCTCAAGGCCGGGACGGCGCGGAGGGTAAGGCGGCGCTGGGGGCTGAAGCTGGCTGCGGGTGGCTCCCGCTTACCGTGGACGATCACCGCCCCCTTGCAGCCGCAGGTCAGTGATCTACCTTCTGATGGGTATTGTTGTCCTGCCGCCTCAGCCGTGGCCCTCCCTGCCCGGCCATAAAAGGGTCCGATCTTCATGAGCGCCACACTGCCCCCGGCTGACGGCTGTGATGCTGCGGTCTCCGACATTGGGGACAGCGGCGCGAGGGGCAGCGGCCCGGTCGTGACCGTAGCCCGGCTGCGGATCCTGAACAGCTTGTCGGAGATCGGGGCCGAAATCTGGGACGGGCTTGCCAATCCGTCTTATGCTCTCAATGCAGATGGCAGCCTCAGCCCACGCCTGAGTGTCGAGGACGCAGCGCCGGCCCCCTACAATCCCTTTCTGGCGCATGGCTTTCTGGAGGCTCTGGAGGCGTCCGGCTGCGTCGGAGGGCGCACAGGCTGGATCCCGCGTCACCTCCTGCTGGAAGACACGGAAGGCACCGCCCTCGGTGCCGTGCCGGCCTATCTCAAAACCCATTCGCAGGGCGAATATGTCTTCGACCATGGCTGGGCCGAGGCCTTTCACCGGGCTGGCGGCAGCTACTATCCGAAGCTGCAGGTCTCCGTGCCCTTCACCCCGGCGACCGGACGACGCTTTCTAACCTCGCCGCTGCATGACCGCGACAGCCTGACCGCAGCGCTGGCTGAAGGACTGGTGGAGGTGTGCCGGGTGTCGGAGGCCTCCTCCGTCCATGCCACGTTCCTGACCGAGCCGGAATGGGACCTGCTCGGCAGCGAAGGCTACCTGCAGCGCACGGACCAGCAGTTCCACTGGATCAACCGGGGCTATGGCAGTTTCGAGGACTTTCTTGAGGATCTCGCCTCACGCAAGCGCAAGACAATCCGCAAGGAGCGGCGCGAGGCGCTGGAGAACGGCATTTCCATCGAGTGGCTGACCGGCAGCGACATCACCGAGGCACATTGGGACGCGTTCTTCGCCTTTTACATCGACACGGGCTCGCGCAAATGGGGCCGGCCCTATCTCAACCGGGCTTTCTTCTCGCTAATCGGCGAACGGATGGCCGGGCGCATCCTGCTGGTGATGGCCAAGCGCGACGGGCGCACCATTGCCGGAGCAATCAACTTCATCGGCTCTGACACGCTCTATGGCCGCAACTGGGGCTGCATAGAACATCACCCCTGCCTGCATTTCGAGGTTTGCTACTATCAGGCCATCGACTTCGCCATCGCCAATGGCCTGAAGGTTGTCGAGGCCGGGGCGCAAGGAGAGCACAAGCTGGCGCGCGGCTATATGCCGATCCTCACGCGTTCGGCGCACTGGATCGCGCATCCGGGCCTTCGGCAGGCGGTCGCCGACTACCTGGAGCGCGAGCGGGCAGCGGTTGCCTCCGAGGCAAAGGTGCTGGCCGAACTCGCGCCTTTCAGAAAAGGATGAAGGCCTTCATTTACCCAGCGAACAATTCAGGCCAACTGATTCGATTGATTCTCCTTTCCCCCTCCCGAACGGCCCGCTATCAGCTTCCTGTTGCAGGCCGCAAGGACAAGCCGCTAGGCTTGCCCGACGCCTGTTGCCCCCCCACGACCGGAGCCATTGATGTCCAGCCCTGCCTATGATGCCAGCAACGTCTTCGCAAAAATCCTGCGCGGTGAACTGCCCAGCCACACGGTGTATGAGGACGCCAAGACCATCGTCATCATGGACATCATGCCGCGCGGCGACGGCCATGTGCTGGTGATCCCGAAGGCCCCTTCGCGCAACATCCTCGACATTGCGGAAGACGACCTGTTCGCCGTCATGGCGACCACCAAAAAGATGGCCCATGCTGTGATCAAGGCCTTTAACGCCGACGGCACGACCATCCAGCAATTCTCGGAAACAGCTGGGGGCCAGGTGGTGTTCCACACCCACGTCCATGTGATCCCGCGCTTCAAGGGCGTTGCCCTCGCCCCGCATGCCAGTGGCATGGCGGACAACGCCGTGCTGGCCGCCAACGCCCAGAAAATCCGCGCCGTCCTCGCCTGACGGCGGACCGGACCACTGACAAACCCTTCATCGTCATCCCTGTCTATCCGAGCGCCTCTTGCCAGATTGATCTGGTGGAGCGTGAATGGTCCGCGGGCGGAGCACCGT
>NZ_JBHYDX010000051.1:0-2273 GCF_051860505.1 Pannonibacter sp.
GGTTCATCTATCTGGCTGCCGTGCTCGACTGGTTCACGCGGCGCGTCCTGGCCTGGAGGGTATCGATCACGCTGGAGGCTGAGTTCTGCATGGAAGCTGTGAAGGAGGCGTTGGCACGTCACGGCACGCCCGAGATCTTCAATACGGATCAGGGCAGCCAGTTCACGTCCATTGACTTCATCAAGGTGCTGGCCGCCCGCGAGATCAAGATCAGCATGGATGGCAAGGGAGCCTGGCGCGACAATGTCTTCATTGAGCGCCTCTGGCGGACCATCAAATATGAGGAGGTTTACCTGAGCGCCTATGCCAGCGTGTCCGAAGCCCGGACCGGAATTGGCCGCTATCTGAGCTTCTACAACAGCCGACGGCCACATTCGTCGCTTGACGGAAAAACACCCGATCAGGCCTACTTCAACCAGCCGATGCCCGAAGCGGTGGCGGCGTAACCAAGGCGGAAAACCACTTAAAAACGCCCAGAACCTGTTCAGATCAACCGAACCACCTCTCCATGGACCAGCGCAAAACCCGCCACGGCAGCGGGCGCGGCGAAGACAAGCGCGACGATCCGGCGGATGACGGGCGCGCGGATCGTCTCGAACAGCACGGCGAGGATGCCGAAAGTGACGCCAACGGAGAACAGACCGACCAGTCCCGCGCCGATCAGGCCGGAGCCGGTATGGTAGGCGCTCGTCGGGCGGATTTCGAGGCAATGGGCATCCCCGCCGCCGCGATAGAAGTTCTGCGTGGCAAGCGCATGGGTGACCGCGATCAAGGCCATGTCCGGTTGCTCGCCAAGGACAAGCGCAGGGCAAGGGTGCGATGCGTGGTCAGGTCGCGGATGAGCGAGTCCGACAGTAGCTTGCCATTATCCCGGTGTCCTCGTCCTCCGGATCAAGGTCGGAAACGGAATGGGCAACCCGTCACGTTCGCCACCGCCCATGATTTCGCCATCGGCGTTGACGCGCACCCCGACGATGATGGTTTGGTAATCCCCTTTTTTAGCGGGGCTCTGCAGTAGAATTCACGCAGCCATTTTCAGTTTCTGTGCGGGTGTGATGCCGCCGATGCCCATATTGGGCCGTTCGTTGTTGTAGGTCCATAGCCACTGTGTGGCGAATTCCTGTGCCTCCTCGATGCTTTCGATGATGTTCTGGTCGAGCCATTCATGCCGGACGGTGCGGTTATAGCGTTCGACATGAGCATTCTGTTGCGGCTTTCCGGGCTGGATGTGGTTCAAGGCAATCCCTTGTTTCTCTGCCCATTCCATGAGCTTGCCGCTGACATATTCCGGGCCGTTGTCCACCCGAATGGCGTATGGCTTGCCTCGCCATTCGATGATCTGGCTCAAGCTACGGATCACGCGTTCAGCCGGTAGCGAAAAGTCCACCTCGATGCCGAGCCCCTCGCGGTTGAAGTCATCCAGCACATTCAGCAGCCGAAACTGCCTGCCATCCTCCAGGCGGTCTGCCATGAAGTCCATCGACCAGACCATGTTCGGTTGATCCGGGACGGCCAGCGTATCGGGTTTATCCCGCTTCAAGCGCTTTCTCGGCTTGATCCGCAGGTTCAATTCCAGATCGCGGTATATCCGGTAGACCCGTTTGTGATTCCACAAGTGCCCCCGGACATTGCGCAGGTAAAGGAAGCACAGGCCGAAGCCCCAGCTCTTCTTTGCCCGCGTCAGCCCGATGAGGAGATCGACGATCTGTTCATTCTCCTCGTTCAGCTTGGCGCTGTAACGATAGCAGGTCTCGCTGACCGCGAAGGTGCGGCAGGCGAGCGCAATGCTCACCCCTCGCAACGCCACTGCTTTCCCGGCCATCTCCCGGCGTTGAGATGGCCGTGTCACTTTTTCCCAGAGCCTCTTTGAGAAGTTCGGCCTGCATGCTCATCTCCGCATACATCTTCTTCAGCCGGCGGTTCTCGTCTTCCAGAGCCTTCATCTGGCTGATCATCGAGGCGTCCATGCCTCCATACTTGGCCCGCCATTTGTAAAATGAGGCCGTGCTCATCCCGTGCTCCCGGCACAGTTCGGGAACTGGAACACCACCTTCTGCCTGGCGCAGGATGGCCATTATCTGCGGTTCGCTAAATCTGCTCGTCTTCATCAAAATCTCCTCGATCATAAAGCCTGAGAAAATTCTACTTTTGAAGCCCGTTAATTGGCGGGGGGATTACCCCGGGCGCTACCCCCTCCCCGCCACAAAAACGCAGATCGATAAAATTGTATTTTCCCACTTAAACGGGCTGCAGGTGTTGGGCTGCTAGACCAT
>NZ_JBHYDX010000052.1:0-610 GCF_051860505.1 Pannonibacter sp.
ATCGCAATGCGGCGCCTGCACCGTCGATATCGATGGACAAGCGGTCAAGTCCTGCACGGTTCTTGCTGTCATGGCCGACGGCGCATCCATAACAACGGTCGAGGGCCTCGCGCCAGCGGGTGGCGCGCTGGATCCGATCCAGGCAGCCTTTCACGAGCATCACGCCTTGCAATGCGGCTTCTGTACACCGGGAATGATTATGAGCGTGCGGCAGTTGCTTAAGCAGCATCCGAATCCAACCGAACACGACATCCGCCACAACCTCACCGGCAACATCTGCCGTTGCACCGGCTACCACAACATCGTGCGCGCGGTTGAGTCGCTCGCAGCGGGGGCACAACGCCATGACTGAAACATCCGCCATCAAATACATGGGCCAGCCGCTGCGGCGGCGCGAAGACTTCAAATTTATCACCGGCAAGGGACGCTTCACGGACGACATGAAATCGCCGGGCATGCTTCATATGGCGGTGTTGCGGTCGCCGCATGCCCACGCCAACATCAGGAACGTCGATTTGTCCGCGGCCCAAGCCGCCCCGGGTGTTCGCCTCGCATTGTCCGGCGCGGACCTCGCCGGCAAGATCGGATCGATAGAGCCCAACTGGGTCAT
>NZ_JBHYDX010000053.1:0-581 GCF_051860505.1 Pannonibacter sp.
TGACCATCGACCTTTGCGACGATGCCCTCTCCGGTGATGTTGCTGACGTCGCTCGCCTTCGGGACGGTCAAGTTGCGATCCCTGGCCTCGGCGACGATGCCGTGGGCGATCGGATGCTCGGACTGGCTCTCGGCCGCTGCGGCCAAAGCGAGTTCTTCGTTCTCGTCACCGCTGGCGAGCAGCACGATGTCGCTCACGCCGAAGCGGCCTTCCGTCAGCGTTCCGGTCTTGTCGAAGACCACTGCGTTCAGATTGCGCGCGCGTTCAAAGGCTGCGCGGTCACGGATTAGAAGTCCGTTTCCGGCGCTGAGCGAGGTGCTGACGGCGACAACGAGCGGAACGGCAAGCCCAAGCGCATGCGGGCAGGCGACGACCATCACCGTCACCATACGCTCGAGCGCGAATTCAAGCGACGCGCCGAGAACGAGCCACCAGACGAAGAGCGTACCGAAGCCGACGGCGAGAGCGATGTAGGTGAGCCATGAGGCAGCGCGGTTGGCGATGTCCTGCGTCCTGGATCGCGTCGCCTGCGCCTTCTTCACGAGTTCGATGACCTGTGCGAGATAAGTGGTTTTGCCGGT